>JALWOP010000056.1 GCA_027083445.1 Planctomycetota bacterium
GGGGGGCGCAGCCGTAGATCAGTCGCAGGCGGGCACGGTTTCGGAACACCCAGGAGTGCATCCCCCTAGCCTTCGACCGCGGGAGCCCCGCGAGTGGAGACCAGGGGGGGATTCCGCCCGGGGGGGAGCTCGTGTGAAATGGCGGGCGTGTCCGCTTCCTCCCATCCCCACCCCCCGCCCGCGAGCGGCCCGCAGCGGGACGCCGACGTGCTCGTCATCGGGGGCGGCCATGCCGGTATCGAAGCCGCCGCGGCGGCCGCCCGATTGGGAGCCAGGGTCGTGCTGGTCTCTTTCGAGCTCGATCGGATCGGCGAGATGAGCTGCAACCCCGCCATCGGAGGGCTCGGCAAGGGGCAGCTCGTGCGTGAGATCGACGCCCTGGGGGGATTGATGGGGGTGGCAGCGGACCGGACCGGGATCCAGTTCCGCATGCTGGGTACGGGCAAGGGCGCCGCGGCGCGGGCGCCGCGCTGCCAGTCGGATCGGCACCGCTACCGGGAGACGGTGACGGCGCTTCTCGCGGCCCAGGAGGGGGTGGAACTCGTCGCTGGGGAGGCGCTGGGACTCGTTCTCGAAGAGGGCGCGGGAGGCACGGCCGTCGCGGGGGTGCGCCTCGCGGGCGGAAGGGTCCTGCGGGCACCGGCGACGATCTTGACCACCGGCACCTTCCTGCGGGCGGTGATGCACACCGGCGAGCAACAGGCCCGCGGTGGCCGCATCGGGGAGCGCTCATCCGAGGGGCTTGCGGGGGATGTCGCGCGACTCGAGTTGGCTTTGGGCCGGCTCAAGACCGGCACCCCCCCGCGACTCGAACGCGGGTCGATCGACTACGCGCGCCTCGAGGAGCAGGCGGGGGATTCGTGCCCCAGACCCTTCTCCTACACGACCGAGAGGAGGGGCTTTCCCCGGTTGCCCCAGGTCCCCTGCCACCTGACCTGGACCAACCCCACCACCCACGCGATCATCCGCGAGAACGTGCACCTCTCGCCGATGTACGCGGGGCGCATCCAGGGGGTGGGACCGCGCTACTGTCCCTCGGTCGAGGACAAGATCGTGCGCTTCGCCGATCGGGAGCGTCACCAGGTCTTCCTCGAACCGGAGGGGCTCGAGAGCGAGGTGGTCTATGCGGGGGGGGTCTCCACCTCCCTCCCGGCTCGGGTGCAGGAGGCCTTCGTGCATACGATCGAAGGGCTGGAGCGGGCGCGTTTCCTGCGCCATGGCTACGCGGTCGAGTACGACTTCGTCCAGCCCAGTCAACTGGCCCCAACCCTGGCGGTGCGGGCGGTGCCGGGCCTCTTCCTCGCCGGGCAGATCAACGGCACCTCGGGCTACGAGGAGGCGGCCGGCCAGGGACTGATCGCGGGGGCCAACGCGGCCCTGTGGGTCTTGGACCGCGAGCCCTTCCTCCTGGGCCGGCACGAGGCCTTTCTGGGGGTGATGGTCGATGACCTCATCGTGACCAACCCCTCCGAGCCCTACCGCATGTTCACCAGCCGCGCCGAGTACCGCCTCCTCCTGCGCAGTGACAACGCCGATCGTCGCCTGGTCGGTCGTGGGGCCGCCCTGGGGCTCGTGCCCAAGGAACGCGCCGAAGCCGTGGCGCGCAAGGAGGAGACGATCGCCGCGGTGATCGCCACCCTCGACTCGATCCGCCCCGAGCCGAGTCGGAGCCTGCGCGACATTCTGCGGCGGCCGGAGGTGGGGCTGGCGCAGCTCGAGGAGCGCTATCCCGCCCTCGCCGCCCATGGTCTGGACGAGGAGCTGCGCGAGGCGGTCGAGATCGAGGTCAAGTACGCGGGCTACATCGAGCGCCAGGCCGAAAACGTGCGCCGGTTGGAGCGCCAGGAGAGGACCGAAATCCCCCCCGAGCTCGACTATGGGGGTCTGGTCGGGCTGGCCTCGGAGGCGCGCGAAAGGCTGGAACGGCTCCGTCCGCGTACCCTGGGAGCGGCGAGCCGTATCGCGGGCGTGCGCCCCCCGGACGTGGCCCTACTTGCGGTCCACGTGGAGCGGCTGAGACGGCAGCGGGCTAGGTCGGAATAACCCCAGGTTACCCACTCAGCTCGGTCGGCCCACTCAGCTCGCGCTCTTCTTGGGGCGGATGAGGCCCGCCTTCAGCAGGGTGGGGAAGGCGCCGTTCTTGCTGATGGTGCGCAGGGCGCGGGTCGAGAGCCGGACGGTGACGTATTCACCGATCTCGGGGACCCAGATGCGCTTCTTTTGCACGTTGACTTTGAACTTGCGCTTGCTGCGCCCGGTGGTGCGGCGGCCGACGCCGCCTTTGGCTTTGGCCAATCCCCGGCGGGCGATGTTGCCGCCGACGGTCGTTCCGCGGCCGGTGACTTCGCAGGTACGGGACATGGGCGCTCCGGGTGGCTGGGCCGTCGGCTGGGCCGCGGCGGAAGGGGGGAGGGCCGCGCGAGGCGGCGTTCAAGGCCGAGGAGGGTAGCGTCTAGGGCCGGCGCTGTCCCCTCGCCGGGGGGAAAAATCAGCTCCCCTGGGAAGGGGTGCCGCCCGGGCGGCGCAGGCGGCGGGCGAGGAGTCGCGCCAGATGCCAGGCGAGCAGCAGGCCCAGGATGGCCCCGGCGATCGAGGCGGTCGGCCCCAGCTCCTCCGGCTCCAGGCTGCCCCCGAAGGCGCGCGGGGTGAGATCCAGCGCCCCGTAGAGCCCGTCGATGAGGGCCCCCGCGGCCACCGAGCAGAGGGCGATCGAGGCGAGATAGATCGAGAGGGCTCGGCCGCCGAGCAGGCGCCGGATCACCCCCATGGTGGCGATGTTGGTCGCCGGTCCGGCGAGCAGGAAGACCAGGGCGGGACCCGGCTCGAGCCCCTTGGCGATCAGGGCCGCCGCGATGGGGGTGCTGGCGGTGGCGCAAACGTAGAGGGGGATGCCGGCCAGGAGCATCAATCCCATGGCGGGGAGGCCCACCAGGCTGCTCTCCTCGAAGAAGTTCGCCGGGATGGCCAGGGTGATCAGCGCCGCCAGGGCGAAGCCGATCACGAACCAGGGGGCCAGATCCTCGAGCAGGGTGCCGTAGGCGTAGCGCACCGCGCGGGCGAGTCGGCTGCCAAGGGAGTGGTGGCCCGGCCCGGCCGCCTCCCCCTCCGAGGAGCAGCTCTCGGCGCAGGAGTCGCTGCAGGTGGCTGCCTGCGACGCCGGGGGCGCAGGGATCCGGACCCCCGACCCATCGACCGCCAAGCCCGAGATCACCGCGGTGGAGATGGCGGCCAGGGGCCGGGCGAGGGTCATCATCGGGTCGAGCAGGGCGTAGGAGATGCCGACCGAGTCCACTCCGGTCTCGGGGGTGGCGATCAGGAAGGCGGTCGTCGCCCCCGGACCCGCACCCTCGCGGCGCAGTTGTGCCGCGGTCGGCAGCACGGAGCAGGAGCAGAGGGGCACCGGAGCGCCGACGAGCGCCGCCTTCACGACCTGGAAGATCCCGCGTCCTCCCAGGTGCCTTTGGATCCAGGCGCGGGGGATGAAGACCTCGAGTAGACCGGCGATGAGGAAGCCGATGAGCAGGTAGGGACCCGACTCGGCCAGCACGGTCCACATGGCGAGGAGCCAGTCGTTGAACCAACTCAAGGGTGACCCGTCCCTTCGAAGAGGATGGTGATGGCGATTCCCAGGATCAGCAGGCCGACCTTGCGCAGACCGTCGTCCCGGTGGTGGAAGACCTCGGGCAGCAGCTCGCTCAGGCAGACGTAGAGGAAGGTCCCCGCGGCGAGCGCCGTCAGGATCGCCTTGCCGGTCGGAGCGAGAATGGAGGTCAAGGCGGTACCGATCCAGACGCCCAGGGGGGTGATCAAGGCGAAGGCGAAGAGCAAGAGCCACAGGCCGCGAGTCTTGAAACGACCGAGTTGGAAAACCGTCGTCAGGGAGAAGGCTTCGAAGCCCTTGTGGGCCAGGATGGCGATCAAGAGGGCGCGGGCCATCTCGCCCTCTCCCCGGGAGGCACCGTACCCGATGCCGGTGGTCAGGCCGTGCACGCCCATGCCGAGCAACGCGGCCCAGCTTACCGCCCGGTGGCGGTGCAACTCCCCGTGGTCGTGGGTCCGCAGGACGAGGGACTCGACCAGGTAGACCCCCAGGACCCCGACGAGGACGAAGAGCCACAGCCACATCGCTCCTGCGTGGGAGCCCCCCTCGAAGGCCTCTCCCGAGAGTCGTGCCAGCTCGGGCAGGAAGTGCAGAAAGACCGCGCCGAGGAAGATACCCGTGGCCAGGGCGAGGGCGATGTGCAGGCCTCGCTCGCTCCAGTGGGTGAGCAGCGGTATCCCTCCCCCGACCAGAGCGACGAGCAGGATACCCAGGATGTCCAAGTCAGGTGCCCCTTCGTAGCACGACGGTCTTGATGGTGCTGAACAGGATCGACAGATCGAAGAGCACCGAGTGGTTCTTGATGTAGAACAGATCGTACTGAAGCTTGTGCAGCGCGTCTTCCACCGTGTTGCCGTAGGGGTAGTTGATCTGGGCCCAGCCCGTGAGACCCGGCTTGACGATGTGGCGCTGGTGGTAGTAGGGGATGCGTTCGGCGAGTTCGCGGACGAAGGGATCCCGTTCCGGCCGCGGCCCGACCAGGGACATCTGCCCGCGCATGACGTTGAAGAGCTGGGGCAGCTCGTCCAGGCGCGTCTTGCGGATGAAGCGACCGCAGCGGGTGATGCGTGGATCGTCCTCGGTGGCCCAGACCGCGCCGGTCAGCTTCTCGGCGTCCGCGCGCATGGAGCGGAATTTCATCAGCACGAAAGGACGCCCGTCCTGGCCGATGCGTTCCTGCTTGAAGAGTGCCGGCCCGGGGGAGTCGAGCTTGACCGCGATGGCGGTCAGGATCATCAGCGGCCAGGTGAGAAGGAAGATCAGCGCTGCGAGAAAGATATCGACCATGCGCTTCATCAGGGCTGCCCAGGGGTGGCGCCGGAAGCCCTCGTTGAAGATCAGGTAGGAGGGGCGCATGGCCGCCACGGCGATGCGCCCGGTGATCTGCTCGAAGATCTCCTCGCGCTCGCGCACGGCGATTCCCCCCAGTCGGCAGCGCAGGAGTTCCGCGGTCGGTAAGGTCTGGCGCCGGTCTTCGAGGGCGACGACCAGGATGTCGACCTGGAGCTCCTGGGCCAGCTCGAGCAGCCCTTTGCGCTTCGAAGAGCGCGCCGGATCGACCATGGCCGCATCCTGGTTGGCACTGCGGTCGAGGGCCAGGGAATCGAGGACCAGGGCGCGGCTGGCTTCGGATTCGGCATGTCCGGGCGCGACGATCTTCTCGGGGCGTCCCTCGGCCCGGCGGCGCCGCTCGGGGGGGGCCACCGGCTCGGGGACCAGACCGACCACCTTGTAACCGGCCTCGGGACGGGCGAGCACCTCGTTGGCGAGCTCGTGGGCGGGGCCCCGCGAGCCGAGGATCAGCAACCGTTGATCGAGGTCGAGTCGGTGGGTGAGGGCGTGAAAGAGGATGCGCCACAGGTAGAGCACCGCGAAGCCGGTGGCCAGGCTGGCGACCAGGTAGAGCAGCTTCTGGCTCAGGCCCAGGCCGGGGAAGGCGAGGAAGCGTTCGAAGCCCCACAGGTGGGCGGCGCCGACACCGAGCAGCGAGAGGGCGATCCCCGCCCCGGCGGACTCGACGAAGCGGGCGGCCCGTTCGTAGCGCGAACTGGAGAGGTGGAACTCGTAGAGACCGTTGAAGCCGATCGCCACCTGGCAGATCAACGTGACGAGGAAGGAGGAGACGACGCAGATCCAAAAGCCCCCCTCCGGTCCCAGGCCGTGGCGCCCCAGGGCCAGGTTCAACTCGCGGAAGTTGCTCCCGCGGTAGCCCAAGAGAAGCTCCCAGAGGTGCTGGGTCATCCCCGCCGAAACGACCAGGGTGAGCAGCAGGGTTTCGCCCAGGAACAGCATCGCCGTCCGGACGGGAAAATAGTGCTGGAGAACGCGCAGCATGGAGTGGGGCCCGCTGCCTCTATCGGTCGCGGGAGCGATCGGAGTGAGCCCGGGAGGCGGAGGATTGTAGGGGGGAGGGGGGCGGCAAGAAACGCGGGCGATCCCCCAGTTCCAGGCCGAGCAGGCTCCTGGGACAGCCCTGCCAGCCCGTCAGCGGGGGGCAGGTTGGCGGAGGTCGGGCCAGTGGTGCAGGAAAACCTTGCCCCCCTCCGCGATCTCGATCTCGATCAGGTCCACCCTCCAAGCTGGAGCGCTGTCGGTTCCGCCGCGCCCACGGAGACGAGCCGCGAGCCAGGCGGCGGCCCGCTCCTGGCGGGCCAGGGTGCGGTGGTCGAGGCGATGGCCCGGGCGCCAACTCCCCGGCCCGAGGGCGCGTCCCCCCGTCTTGACCTCGACCGCGACGAGCCATCCGGGGGCGGAGACGACCAGGTCGAGCTCGGCTAGGGGAGTTCGTAGGCGGCGTCCGACGACACGCCAGCCCGCGCGCCGCAGGGCCCGCGCGGCGATCGCTTCGCCGATCCGGCCGAGGGCATCGCGGTCGAGTTCGCACAGGCCGAGGGCGCGGAGGCGCAGGGCCCAGGAGGGGGTCCAGCGGCAAGCCAGTCTCCCCGCCAGTTTTCCCGCCGATCTCCTGGCCCGGCGCGAGAGCCCCCTCGCACCTTCCGTGCCCGGTCGCTTCCCTCCACCCCCGGCTCCCGTCATTGGAGTCGCCCCCGGGGGAGAGGGGGGGCGCTGGGGGTCAGCTCTTGCCGCTGCCCTTGCCCTTTTCCTCCTCGTCGCCGACCCGGCCCTGGATCGCCTGGCGCAGATACTTCACGCGCACGCCGTCGGCGATCTGCAAGGTGACCCGCTCCTCGTCCAGGGCGACCACCTTGCCGAACAGTCCGCCGGTGGTCATCACCTCGTCCCCCTTCTTGAGGGAGGCGCGCATCTCCTCCTGTTTCTTGCGCGACTTGCGTTCCGGCGCGATCAGGAGCACCCAGAAGATCACGCCGATGATCAGGAAGGGCAGGAGCGCGGCGAAGGGGTTGGCCTTGGCAGCCTGGCCGCCGGTCGGTTCCTGGCCCGTGGTCTGGGTCGTGTCTTGGGGCTCGGCCCCGGTGGGAGGGGCCTGGCTGTCCTGCAAGAAGAGGACGGGGGCTTCGGTGAGGGTCATCGTCGTGGGGAGGCCTTGGGTTTCGGCGCAGGAAGCTACTCCACCGGCCCCCCGCGCGCACGGCCAGGGGGGGGAATTCGTCGCCCCGCGCTCCGGTTCCGTCCGGTCGGAAGGGGTCCCGCGGCATCCGGGTAGGATGGGGGCTCCACCCCCTTCCAGTCGTGTCCTCCCAGCCCCTTCCGATCCAGTTCTCTCCTCCCGAGCGCCTCGTCGTCGCCATGAGCGGCGGCGTGGACAGCTCGGTCGCCGCCTGGCTCCTGCGTGAGGCGGGCCACGAGTTGGTGGGACTCTTCATGCGCAATGGGGTCGAGCTCGACCCGGCCGGGGCGGCCAAGAAGTCGTGCTGCTCCCTGGGGGACGCCCGGGATGCGCGCATGGTGGCGGCGGGTCTGGGGATTCCCTTTCAGGCGGTCGACCTGGCGGGGGAGTTCGGGGGCCTGATCGACTGGTTCATCGCGGAGTACGGCCGGGGTCGCACGCCCAACCCCTGCGCGGTCTGCAACCGGGATCTGAAGATGGGTCGCCTGATCGAGCTCTGCGACGAACTCGGCGCGGCGGGGGTGGCCACCGGACACTATGCGCGCCTCACCCTGGAGGAGGGGCGCGTCGTCCTGCGACGGGGAGTGGATCGGCGCAAGGATCAGAGCTATCAGCTCTTGGCGGTCAGCGAGGAGCACCTGGCGCGCACGGTGCTCCCCCTCGGCTCCTTCGAGAAGCCGACGGTGCGCGAGTTGGCGGCGCGGGCGGGTCTGCGTACCTCGGCCAAGGCGGACAGTCAGGAGATCTGTTTCGTGCCGGGGAATGACTATCGCGCCCTACTCGCCGAGCGCGGCGCCGAGCTCCATCCCGGGCGCATCCTGGACACCTTCGGCAATGTGCTCGGGGAGCATCCGGGGACCGAGCACTTCACCATCGGTCAACGGCGCGGGATCCGCATCGCGGGCGCAAGGCCCCTCTACGTCGTCGAGCTCCTGCCCGAGGAGGGGGTCGTGGTCGTCGGGACGCGCGAGGAGTGTCGCGCGCTGAGCATGGAGGTCGAGGAGCTCAACTGGATCGGCATCGACCCGCCGCGCTCGAGCTTCACCTGCGGCGTCCAGCACCGCTACAACCACCTCGACGTTCCCGCCCGCGTCGAGGTGGAGGGGGAGCGGGCGCGGGTGGTCTTCGAGCAGGGCGAGTTCGCCGTCACCCCGGGCCAGGGAGCGGCCTTCTACCTGGGCGATCGCTTGGTGGGCGGGGGCTGGATCGAGAGCGTCGAGCGCGTCGGCGTGGCGGCGCCATGAGGGGGAGCCCCTCCTCCGCCGCGCTGCTTTGCATCCTGGGGGCCGCGCTCTGTGCCTGGGCCGCCGACCTGGCCCGACCACGCATCGCCCCCCCGCGGATTCCCCTGCGC
>JALWOP010000057.1 GCA_027083445.1 Planctomycetota bacterium
CCCTCGCGCTGACTGAAAAACCACAGGGAGCCGGCCAGGGCCAGAGCCGCGAGGAGGATGACCACGATCAAGAGGGCTCTCATGGGAACTCCCCCGACGTCCCGCTCCCCGTTCCCTTCCCCCGATCCTTGGACTCCGAATCTGCAGGCCGAAAACCTACGGACTTCATGCGCGCCGCCAGAAGGTCGGGAAAGCGGGCGTAGGCGGGGGGGTAGTCGATCTGACGCAATCGGGCGAGGTAGCGCTCGTGCAACTCTTCGAGGGCCTCGCGCGCCTCGGCGTCGCAGAAGAACGTGCGGCAGCCCAGCGCGCGGCCCTCCCGCTCGGTGCAGCGCCCCCCCTGGTGGAAGGGACAGCGACCCGCTCCTTCGGGGACGGGAAGCTCCGCGCCCCCCCTGCGGGCCTGCTCGAGGGCATAGTCCGCCTCGAGTCCGGTCGCGAAGAGCTCGTGTCCGAACTCCTCGAAGCGGCAGCAGCGCCCCGAAAGCTCGCAGCGCGGCGCGAGGAGAGCCAGCTCCTCGTCGAGCTCCCGGTAGAGCTGCGCGAGGCGCTCGAAGGCCTGCCTGCGCCGCTCGCCCTCGACGACGACCGCGATGCCCGGGCAGACCGCCCGCGCACGCTCGAAGGCTGCCGGGTCGGAGAGCACACTCGACCAGAACGGAAAGCGTGCGCAGTGGCCCGGCCGCGCGGCATAGACACGGCACTCGCGCGTCCCCTCCAAGAGGCTGCAACGCCCCGCCTCCTCGGTCAGCGAGAGGCGCAGGGCTCCGCAGGCGGGATCGGTGACCGAGCGCAGATAGATGCGCCTGAAGAGGTCGACCTCCATCCCGAGATGGGCAGCCATGGGAGCCACCTCGTCCTCCTCGACCCAGATGTACCCCTCGCCTGCGCTGCAGCAGCGCCCCGAACGCTGACAGGTGAAATGGAAGGGCACCACTCCGGTGAGGCCCTCGCCCGCGTCGTCCCTCTCCGCTTGCACGCCTGCTTCCATCCTCGAGTCGCTGTTTCGGCCGCGCCGACCCGTCAACGTCCCGGCCGGAAGCCCCGGCGGCGTGGTCGAGCGTGGGCCTGGTAGTCGAGGGCGTCGCGTCCTGCGAGCTGAGCGTTGATGTCGGCGATCAGCTCCTCCCAGCTCTGGTAGCGCAGCTCGGCGTCCTTGGCCATCATCTTCTCGATGATGTAGTGCAGGTGTGGTGAGAGGTTGCGACTCTTGAGCTCCGGCGAGGAGAGGCGATCCATGACCGCCGCCCTCAGGGTGTCTTCGTCGGTCTCACCTTCGAAGGGCAGGCGCCCGACGGTGAGTTGAAAGAGCGTCACGCCCAGGGAGTAGATGTCCGAGCGCAGGTCCGCCTTGGCGCCCCCCTCGGCCTGCTCTGGCGAGAGATACTGGACCGTTCCGATGGCCGAATCGGTGGGACTGCGCTCGTTGCGGTTGGCGCAGAAGCCCAGGTCGATCAACTTCACGCGTCCGTCGGCGGCGAGCATGATGTTGCCGGGTTTGACGTCCCGGTGGACGAGGTTTTCCGAGGCCATGTACTGCAGTACCTCGGCCACCTCGAGCAGGATGCGCAGGGCGACCTCCTCTTCGAAGGTCTGATCCCGATCGAGGTGTTCGAGCAGGGTCTGTCCCTCGATGAGTTCCAGGCGCGCGAAGTAGGTGTCGCCCGCCCGCGCCACTCCGTAACCCGCCACGAGTCCGGGGTGATCCAAACGCTCGAGCAGGCGCGCCTCGGTCACGAAACGCGCCAACTCCCGCGGATCCTTGGTGCAGCGGGGGCTCAGGATCTTGAGCGCCAGCATGCGCCCGCTCTTCTTCTCGCGGGCGGTGAAAACCTCGGCCGTGCCGCCGACTCCGAGCCGTCCCAGGATTTCGTAGCCGGGAATCTCGGGCTCCTGCCCCGCCTGGGTGCGCCGCAGCCGCTTCACCTTCGACTCCTCCCAGCCGAGGCGCTGGACGAGTAGCCCATCGAGAGACTCTCCCTGCTGCAAGGCGGGCAATAGGGGCTCGGCCTCCTCGCGCTCGAGATAGCCTCGGTGGACGAGAAGGGCGAGGAAGCGTGCGTCTTCCTTAGGGCTCATGCGTGGGGAGGTGG
>JALWOP010000058.1 GCA_027083445.1 Planctomycetota bacterium
GTGAGCAAGAGCACCAGGATCGCCTTCTGGACGTGGAGGCGGTTCTCGGCGATGTCGAAGACGATCGAGCTCGGTCCGTCGATCACCCCGGGGGCCACCTCCTGTCCACGGTGGGCGGGAAGGCAGTGCATGAAGAGGGCCTCTTCGCCGTGCTCCATGATCTCCTCGGTGACCTGGTAATCGCGGAAGATGGCGCTGCGCTCCTCGATCTCGTCTTCCTGGCCCATCGAGGCCCAGACGTCGGTGTAGATCGCGTGGGCTCCCTCGGCGGCTTCGAAGGGATCGTTGCACAGGTGGACCCGTGCCCCCGACTCGGCCGCCGCGGCCTGGGTCTGATTCATCACCTTGAGGTTGGGCTCGTAGCCCTCCGGGGTGCAGAGGGTGATGTCGCAGCCCAGGGCCGCGGCGGTGTGCATCAGGGAGTGGCAGGTGTTGTTGCCGTCGCCGATGTAGGCCAGGCGACGCCCGGAAAACTCGCCCCCCCAGTGCTCGCCCAGGGTGAAGAAGTCGGTCAGCCCCTGACAGGGGTGCAGGAGGTCGGAGAGACCGTTGATGACCGGGATGGAGGCGTGGCGCGCCAGCTCGGTCACCGCCCGGTGCTTGTAGGTGCGGGCGACGATGACGTCGACCCAACGTTCCAGGTTCTTCGCCATGTCGGGGACCGACTCGCGGCTGCCGAGCCGGGCGTCGCGGTGGTCGAGGTAGACCGCGTGGCCTCCGAGGTCGGCCATGCCGATGTCGAAGGTGAAGCGCGTGCGCAGGCTCTCCTTCTCGAAGATCATCGCCAGGCGTTTGCCTTGCAGCGGCGCACCTTGGGAGAAGGGCTCCCTCTGGGAGGAGGGCTCGGCCTTGAGGCGGGCGGCGGTATCGAAGATGAGGCGCACCTCCGCAGGGGAGAGGTCGGCGACGCTGCAGAGATCCTTGCAGGCGAGTTGTCCGTGGGGGGAGGGGGTCACGCGGGGAGCTCCTCGAGGGTTTGGGTCAGGATGTCGAGAGCCTGGTTCAGCTCCCGGGGGGTGATCACGTAGGGGGGCAGGAAACGCAGGAGGTCCCCTCCGGCGGTCGAAGCGATGAGGCCCCGCTCGAAGAGGGCCTTCTGGGCGGCGGAGGCTCTTCCGGGGAGGGCCAGCCCCTGCATCAGCCCGCGCCCGCGGCGTTCGGCGGCCAGTCCGGTGGCGACGATGCGGTCGAGTCCCTCGCGGAGTTCAGCCCCCCGCTGTCGGACCGCCTCCGCGAGCCCCCCCTCCTCGAGCTCTTCGAGAAAGACCTCGGCACCGCGCAGCACCAGGGGACCGCCCCCGAAGGTCGAGCCGTGGTCCCCGGGGGCGAGCACCCCCGCCAGCTCCTCCGAGACGAGGGTGGCGCCGATCGGCAGCCCTCCGGCCAGGGGCTTGCCCAGGGTGACGATGTCGGCCTGGATGCCCGAGGGGGCGAGGGCGAGGAAATCGCCGCTGCGTCCGGCCCCCGACTGGACCTCGTCGGCGACGAGGAGGGTGCCATGGGTGTCGCACAGCTCCCGGGCTCCGGCCAGGAACTGTGGGGAGAGTTCGTAGAGCCCCCCCTCGCCCTGGATCGGCTCCAGGAAGAGAGCGGCGGCTTTGGAAGGACCGCCATCACGGATGGCCTCTGCGAGGGCGGTGAGGTCGCCGGGGGGGACGAAGGTCACTTCGAGGAGGGGCTCGAAGGGCTCCCGGTAGGCGGCCCTGGCGGTCAGGGAGAGGGAGCCCAGGGTGCGGCCGTGAAAGCTGCGCTCGAGGGCGACCAGGCGCCCGCGGGAGTGGGGATCGCGCAGGCGTGCGGCCTTGCGGGCGATCTTCAGGGCGCACTCGTTGGCTTCGCTCCCGGAGTTGCTGAAGAAGACCGCGGCCATGCCGCTGAGGTGGGTGAGGCGTGAGGCGACCTCCTCGGCCAGGGGGTGGCGCAGGAGGTTGGAAACGTGGGTCAGGCGCGTCGCCTGGTCGGCGATGGCGGCGCTCCAGCGGGGGTGGGAGTGGCCCAGGGCGGTCACACCGAGCCCGGAGTTGAGGTCGAGGTAGCTCCGCCCGCGGGCATCGATGAGGGTCGCTCCCGTGCCCGAAACGAACGGGGG
>JALWOP010000059.1 GCA_027083445.1 Planctomycetota bacterium
ACCTGCACCTCAGCCGCAAGGGCTACGAGGTGCTGCGCCTCTGGCTGGGGCTCGAGGGCGGCTCGAGAGGGGCTTCACACTGAAGCGCGCCTCGGATTCCCCGCTCCGGACCGAAGGAGTCGGCCCTGGCGGTCGATGAACTAGGAGTCAGCTCCCCCCACCGTGCTCAAGAACATCGGCTCCAACTGGGCGCTCAACGTCGTCCAGATCCTCGTCTTCATGGTGCTCACGACCTACGTCGTGAACACCCTCGAGGAGACCTTCGGGGTTTGGGAGGCGATCGTGGCCGCGGCCGGACCCCTGCAGCTCCTGATCCTGGGGGTGCCGATGGCCACCGTGCGCGGGATCAGCCGCCACCTGGCCAAGGAGGACGCCGAGGGAGCGAGCCGGGTACTGGGCACGAGCGTCAGTCTGGCCCTCTTGATGGGGGCGGTGACCCTCGTGCTCGGGGGGACGGTCTACCTCGGCTTCGATCACGCCCTCCTCTCGAGCGACCGCTGGCACCTGGCGCCGCGCGATCTGGCCGACGCGCGCACGGCCTACTGGGTCTTCGTCGTCAACCTGGCGATCGGCTTCTGTCTGCGCCTGCCCTACGCGGTCTACGACGCCCACCACGACTTCATCCCGCGCAACCTGATCATGGCGACGGGGTTCCTGGCCAAGCTCGGCTTGACGGTGGGGCTGCTCTCCCTCGACGCGCGCCTGACGACCCTGGCCTGGGTGCAGGTGATCGTCGCCGCGGGGGAGTTCATCCTGGCCTACACCGTTTCCCGCCGGCGCCACACGGCCATCCGCTTCGCACCCGCGGCGTTGCAGCGGGTGCAGGTGATGGAGATCCTCTCCTTCAGCGTCTTCGCCCTCTTGCTCAACATGGGGGCCATGCTGGCCTTCCGCATCGACGCCCTGGTGATCGGCTCCCACCTGAGCCAGGCGGAGGTCAAGACCTATGCCATCGGCAACAAGATCTTCGACCCCTTCATCAACGTGCTGCTCGCGATCGGCATGGTGGTCATGCCGATGGCGACCCAGCTCGCCGCCCAGGAGCGTTCCGAAGAGGTGCGCGACGTCTTTCTGAAGTGGTCGAAGGTCGCGGTGACCCTGGTCCTCTTGCTGGGGACCTACCTCTTGATCCTGGGACCCGAGTTCCTCGGCTGGTGGATCGGGGAGGCCTATGACGTCGAGTCGGGGCGTCTCTTGCAGATCCTGATGCTCTCCTTCTTCGTCTTCCTGCCGGTGCGTGGGGTCGCCCTGCCGGTACTGATGGGCCTCGGGCGTCCCCGTGGGCCGGCCTTCGGCCTGGTGGGAATGGGGCTTTTGAACCTGCTCCTGAGCCTCTTCCTGGTCGGCCCCTATGGGGTGATCGGGGTCGCATTGGGTACGGCGATCCCCAACGTGCTCTTCGCCAGTTGGTTCGTGATCCGCGCCTGCCGGGAGCTCGAGCTGGCACCGGGGGAGTTTCTCGCCTACGCCCTTGCCCGTCCGCTCCTGGGAACCCTGCCGGCGGCGGCTCTTTTGGCTCTGGCGAAGTGGAGAATCGGAATCGAGGGTTTCGTGCCCCTCTTCACCGCCGGGATTCTCTTCGTGACCTTCTTTGCCATCATGCAGGTCTTGGTCGTGTGGCGCGGGGATCGCTTCTTCGATCTGCATGGAGCCGTGATGCGGAGGCTGGGCCGATGACCTGGATCCTTTGGTTGCTCGCGGGCCTGCTCCTCTTCGGTCTCCTGGCTGAACTGGCGGCCCGTCTGTGGCTCCGCCTGCGAGGCGGCTACTACGTCCTGCCGCCCTGGAGTCGCAGCGAGATGACGATCGACCGCAGCGTCCTGCCGCAGCTCGAGGAGCGGGTGCGCATCGAGGCCAACCGGGACGGTGAACGGGGGCCGGAGCCCCCGCGCGACCTGCGGGAGACCTATCGGGTCTTGATCGCGGGGGGCAGCGCGGCCGAGTGCTACATGCTCGATCAGGATTCGGAGTGGGCGGCGGTGGTGCGCCGCGAGCTGGCGGGAAAGCTCGAGCGCCTGGGTGCCGGCGCGGTCCACGTGGGCAATCTCGCCCGTTCCCTGGTGCCCTGCGAAGCGATCGACCTGATCTTGGCCAAGGCCCTGCCCCGCTATCCCCGGCTGGATGTGCTCGTCTTGATGATCGGTGCCAGTGACGTGGTGGCATGGCTCGAGCGCGGTTGTCCCGCCGAGATCGAGCCGGGGGAGTACACCCCCGCCCGTGTCTTCGCGGAACACCCCGAGGGTCCCTTCGGCTGGACGCCCCGCAAGCTCGCCCTGCGCCGGATCGTGCAGCGCCTGCAGCGCCGTCTCTTCCCCCGTGTCGCCCGCCGTTCGAATGTGGGGGGCATGATCGCCAAGAACCGGGCCATGCGAGCGCGGGCAGCGATGCGTGACGAGGTGCCCGATCCGACGCCGATGATCGAGGGTTTCGAGACCTGGCTGCGCCGGGTGATCGCAACGGCCCGTAGCAAGGCGAAGCGCGTCATCGTGGTGCGTCAACCCTGGCTCAAGCGTGAATTCACCCCCGAGGAGGACGCCCGCCTGTGGAACTTCGGCGCGGGCCGTCCCTACGCGGAGGAGGTCACCACCTACTTCACCCACCGTGTGGTCAACGATCTCATGGGGGCGGTAGCCGATGCCGCCGGGAGGGTGGCCGAGGAGTGTGGAGTCGAGCAGCTCGACCTGATGGAGCGCCTCGACCCCACCTTCGAGACCTTCTACGACCGGCTGCACTTCACCCGCGAGGGGGCCGGGGTGGTGGGCCGCGCGGTCGCCGAGGCGATCCTGTCGGGCGGAGAAGCTCTCCCCGCGGCAGGAGCCCACCCCCGAGACCGCACCGAGTCGAAGCGCGTCGAGGTGGAGACCGATCCGCGCCCCTAGCCGCGGTGAGGGCCCTGGGCCGCCATGGCGGCGTGGCCCAGGAGGCCGAAGAGGCAGAGGTTGGCGAGGTAGACGAAGTGGGCCGCCAGCCCGGTCGAGAGGGCCAGGTCGGCGCCGATTCCCAGGACGGTGAAGCCCGCCACCCAGCCCGCGTCCTGCACCCCGAAGCCGGCGAAGCCGTTGACCGGCAGGAGGGTCGAGAGGATCGCGAGGCTCGCCCCGAAGACGGCGGCGGGGAAGGAGAGGCTCTCCATCCCCAGACCCCGGGCGAGCAGGGCGTAGAAGCTGAAGACGAGGAGCCAGACCGGGATCGTCGCCAAGCCGCCCCAGAGGAGCTGCCTGCGGCTCACCTCCGAGAGGGCCGACCGCAGCCGGTCGGCAAGGGTCAACAGGCGCCGACCCAGGGCGAGCCGATCCAACCGAAGAGCGCGCACGAGCCAGGAGGCCACCGCCACCACCCGTTCCCCCCGCGACGCCAGGTAGATCAGGGCCAGAGTCGGGAACACGAGAGCCTCGCCCAGGGGAATCAGCCAGTGAAGCTCGGGGTAGACCCCGGCGGCGCCCAGGGAGAGGCAGGCGAGGGAGAGACCGCCTGCGATGGTGGCGAAGTCGAGGACGCGCGAGACGAGCAGGAGGGCCAGGCCGTGGGCCCCGGCCACCCCCGCGCTCCTGCGTAGATAGAAGACGAGCGCCGCCTCCCCCACCTTGGCCGGCAGGATGTTGGCCGCCAGGATGTGAGCGGCGGTCACCGGCAGGAGGCGCGCCATCGCGGGCCGGTGGGCGGGGGGCATGAGCAGGGCGAAGCGCAGGGCCCGCACGGGATAGATCAGGGCCTGGACCGCGAGGGCGGAGAGGTAGACCGCCGGATCGAGAGCGCGCAGGGTGGCCCAGACCTCGGCGATGTCGGTGCCGGTCCACTCCAGGAGTAGGAGGACCAGGAGGGCGGCGAGGAGCACCGAGAGGGTGACGCGGAGGAGGGCGCGCATGGGGCCGGCCAGGGTAGTACCTGGCGTGCCCTTTCAATAGAGCCCGATGTTGCACTAGATCGTTCCGAGTCCGCGTGTAGGGGCCCGCTAGGGCCTCGAAGAGCGGACGTTCAAGCGAGTCCCAGGACGCCACCGGCGGTGACGGTGGCGCGCAGGCGACCTTATTGGTCGTCGAGAGCCAGCTGCAGCGGCTCGTTAGATGACTCGCGTTCGTCGAATACCGACATCAGAAGGCTTGCGAGGTAGAGGAGATGTATGGCTCTTGGTCGATCCACGTCCAGATTCGCGTGCCCTACGGCATAACGAAAACCCCGGCTCAACTGGCGCCGCTTGGTGACCCACTTCTTAGTCACGTGTCTTGGAGGCGCTGACGACCGCTCGATCTACACCTGGGAGCCTCATCGATGTCCTTTCATCGTCCGGTCCCGCTCATCAGGTTTCGACTCGCCGTGAATCCGCCTAACAAGAATCGACCGGTCCGCATAAACGATCCTCGCGTGATTGCCGGGGCCTCGTGAGGGACGGTCCCGTGGGCAAGGACCTGCGTGGCTGGAGCATGTGTGGCTTTGAGCCAAGGGAAATCCCGCCCAGGACGTCGCGGAAGAGGAATAGCAGGGCGGCGAGAGCCTGATTCTGGGTCGAGGCGCTCACCTTGGCGTGCGCGGCAAGGTGGTTGAGAAAGGCCGCGGCTTCTGGGGAGCCGAGCATCAGGGGGTGGCGCCAGTGGAACTGCGCTAGACGTTGGCGCGCAGCTCGCGCCGCAGGCCCAGGATTTCCTCGCGACTCGCCACCAGGGAGATCGCCGCCTGGTCCGCGGCGCCGAAAGCGGCGAAGTTGGCCCGGGCCTGGCGCAGGGTGATGTGGCAGACCGCCGAGACCTCGTCCAGGCGGTCGAGATCGTGCCCGTCATCCTCCCAGTAGCAGACGGGGCAGACCTCGTGTGCCCCCCGCTCCGTGAGGGTGTAGTAGTCGCAGCAGGGGCACTGGCAGGGCTGATCGGTGAGGCTCATTGGTAGCGCACATAGGTGCCGCCGCTGTCGGCGGCGATCCACTCGAGGACGCGCAGGGATCCACCCACCGCGACGCAGTGGATCTCGATGTTGCGGTCGGCGTTCCAGCGAGCGACCTCCTCGCGGATGCGGTCGGGCTGCAGCACCGGTCCGACGGTGGGTTCCCCGTCGGAGAGGACGATGATCGTATCGACGTCGGGATCCTCGAAGGCGGTCTCCAGCGCTTCGTAGAGGTTGGTGCCCCCCGCCGCCGCCAGGCGATCGACGAACTCCAAGGCCTCGTCGCGGCTCTTCTTGCTGACCGAGGCCACGCTTTCGGCCCAGGGGGCGACTCCGCTGCTGAAGGTGATGATGTTGTAGAGGGCGGTCGGTTCGAGGGCCTTGAGAGCGCTCGTCAGCTCCCGCTTGGCCACGTCGATTCGGATCTCCCCGGGTCGTCCGACGTACTCGCCCCGCAGGGGTTCGTTCATCGAACCGGAGATGTCGATGATGAAGATCACCCGGGTGGACTCGATGCGGATGCCGAAGAACTCCGCTCGGGTCACCTGGCGCAGGCGCCGGTTTTCCTCCTGTTGTTCGAGCTTGGCCAGGGCCTTCGGTTCGATCAGCTCGAAGCCCTCCCCCTCCGCCTGCCACCAACCCTTCCAGGCCGCCGGCCGCTTGCCGAAGGGCTTGCCGGTCAGGCGCCAGAGGGTTTCGGAGAATTCGAGCAGGAGGCGGCCCTCTTCCTCGCCCATGCGCCCGGTGATCGGTCCGATCACCTCGGGAATGTGCAGCTCTTCGAGAGCGCGCAGGGCGACCAGACGCGTAGACCAATCGGGGTGGGAGAGGGCGTTCGCCAAGAGATCCAGGTACTTGCGTCCCCCGTAGTGCCCCAGGGCGGAGAGGGCTGCGTTGCGCAGCTCGCGCGCCTTCCCCGTGGCGTGTTTCTCGAGTTCGGCCCACCAGGCGGGATCCTCTCCGCGCAGTCGGGTCAAGGCCTTCATCAGGACCACCAGTCGCTCCTCCTCCTGGCGGCTCTTCTCGAACTGCTTTTGAAGTTCCTTCTCGGCTCCTTCCAGACGGCGCTCGGAGGCGATCTCGACCGCGGCGCGCCAGACGCGCGGATCCTTGTCCGAGAGGGCCTTGACCAGCTTCTTGACGACCTTCTTGTCCTGGTTGGCGCGGCTGGCGATCAGGGCGAAGAGGCGCTGGTGGGGCTTGCCGCGGCCCAGGAGTTTTTCGGTCTTCTTGTCGACCTTGGGATCGTGCAGGTCGGAGAGCAGTTCGGCCATGCGCCGCCGCAGGAGATCCGGGGTCACCTCTTGCTTCTTGGCCAGATCGATGAAGAGGTCGACCACTGCGCCGCCGCGCTCCTTGACCAGCACCTCGGCCGCCTTGGCGCGCATGACGGCGGGCAGGGAGATGTTGTCGAGCAGATCCCGGGCGATGGGTTGAAGGCCTTCATAGCCCCGAGCGGAGAGCGCATCCATGGCGCGCACCTTGATGCGCAGGTTGGGGTCTCGCTGGAAGGCTTCCATCAGCTCCTGGTCGCCCATGCCCTCGATCAGGGTCTCGAAGGCCATGACGCGCAGACTTTCGAGGGGATAGACGAGCGGCTTTTTCGGCTGCGGCTCCTCCTCCTCGGCCTTACGCCGATGCTTGCCCTTCTCCTTCTTCTGTGGAACGACGATCGGCGTGGGATGGAAGAGTTCGCGGTACCAGGCCAGGTCGCTTTCGTCGTGGGCTTGGATGTGCAGCTCCAGCGCCCGCTCACGAATCTCGTCCTGGGCAGGTGATTCGACCACCATGCGCAGGAAGGCCTTGCCGCGCCTGGGGCAGTGGCCCAGTCCTTCCAGTGCCGCTTCGCGCAGTTCCCGTGCCTTGGCCCCCACGGCGGCGTCCATCAGCTTCTGCAGGGCGGGCTGTTCCGCCTCGTCGATCCCGTCGTAGCTCGGCAGGGCGCGCAGCACCTCGCGGCGCATGAAGATGGAGTGGAACTTGTCGTAGAGGTCGAGCAGCGCTTCGAGGGAGGCGCGGGTACCGAGCGCGGCCACCTTGGGGATCAGGGTCTCGTCGGCATCGTCGAGTCCGGTTTCGAGCTCGCTGACGAGGGCCTCCAGGTCGTCCAGGCCGGCTCCAGCCGAGATCGAATCCCCGCCGGCGGCGGGAGCGAAGAGGGCGAGTGAGAGGCAGAGGGAGATCATGGGTCGTGCATCGAGGGGCGGGAACGTTCCCCACGATAGCGCCTTCGCCGGTTACTTCAGGCGCGACTTCTTGTCGATCAGGTCGGCGATCAGGCCGATCGAGAGGACCTGTACCAGGGCGACGAAGAGCGCCACCGACTTGTCGCCCAGGTTGCGGTCGATGAAGACATCCCAGGAGAGTGAGGCGGTCAGCCCCAGGAAGATCACCCCAGCCACGGGATAGAAGACCTTGAGGGGGTTGAAGTAGACCACCGTGCGCAGGATCAGGGAGAGGAAGCGCAGGGTGTCGCGGATGGGTGCGATCTTGGAGTTGCCGGAGCGTTGGGCGTAGTCGATCGACTCGTAGGCGACCCGATGTCCGTTGGTCAGGGAGGCGAGGGTGATGGTCGTGGTGAAGGAGAAGCCGTCGGGCAGGATCGGCCTGTAGCGCAGCACCAGTTCGCGGCGGAAGGCGCGCAGGCCCGAGTTCAGGTCGGGGATGGGCACGCCGGCCAGGTAGGAGGCGAGTCGTTTGAGCACCCACTTCGCCGGTCGCCGCACCAGGGGGATGTGTACGCTTTTCCCGGTCCTGGCCCCCACGGCCATCTCCGCCCCGGCGTCGATGTGTCGCAACAGGTCGGGGATGCGATCCTCGGGGTAGGTCCCGTCGGCGTCGGTGATGACGACGACCGAGTGTTTCGCTTCCGCGAATCCGGTCTTGAGCGCGGCGCCGTAGCCTCGGTTGTAGCCGTGTTCGATCACCCGCAGGCAGGGGAACTCTCCTTCGAGCTCGGCCAGGCGTTCGCGGGTCCGATCGCTCGATCCATCCTCGACCACGAGCAGTTCGATCGGCACCCCAAGATCGAGGCTGGAGAGGCGGCGCACGACCCCTTCGATGCCCCCCTCTTCGTTGTAGGCGGGTACGACCAGGGTGACGCCCTTGGCGCTGATCGGATCGGTGGTGGAAATGGCGGGCTCCTTTGGCCGGGAAGTCTATCCCAGTGCGGCCCCTGGCCCGAGGATCGCCAGGGCCTTCTTGGTCATGCCGGAGAGGGCGAGCTGCTCCAGCCGATCCGCTCCGATCCAGGCCCAGGTCGGTGCGAGGCGTTTGGGTGGGGTGCCGCGCAGGAGGCGGGCTTGGATGCGATGGTCGGTGATGGCGTGGCGCAGGGTCGCCATGGGCCGGCCGAGGCGAATCGCTGCCTGGAAGCGCCTTGGAAAGAGGCCGCTCGTGCTCCGTTCCCGGGTCGGGAGTTGCCAGAGCCCGCCCATGCGCTCCCGCTCGTCCCGTCGCTCGAGGAGCAGTCCCCCGTCGGCGGTGACCCAGGCCAGTTCCAGATCGACCGCTTTGGAGGGGCGGGCCGCCTTGGGGC
>JALWOP010000060.1 GCA_027083445.1 Planctomycetota bacterium
ACCGCTCAGGTTGTTCAGGCCCGCCGCGAGGTTGGGCTCGAAGGCATCGGGGCGCGCCTCGGCAAGCCTCCTGTAAATCCCCGCCGCCTCCTCGATCGCGAGGAGCGCCTTCTCGTGCCGCCCGAGTTTGGCGTAGCAATTGCTCAGGTTGTTCAGGCTCATCGCAAGGTCGGGCTCGAAGGCATCGGGCCGCGCCTCGGCAAGCTTCCTGTAGATCTCCGCCGCCTCCTCGATCGCGAGGAGCGCCTCCTCGCGCCGTCCGAGATCGGCGTAGCGATTGCTCAGGTTGTTCAGGCTCGTCGCGAGGTTGGGCACGAAGGCATCGGGGCGCGCCTTGGCAAGCTTCCTGCGAATCCCCGCCGCCTCCTCGATCGCGAGGAGCGCCTCCTCGGGCCGCCCGAGATCGGCGTAGCGATTGCTCAGGTTGTTCAGGCTCGCTGCGAGGTTGGGCACGAAGGCATCGGGGCGCGCCTCGGCGAGCCTCCTGTAGATCCCCGCCGCCTCCTCGATTGCGAGGAGCGCCTCCTCGCGCCGTCCGAGACCGGCGTAGCAATTGCTCAGGTTGTTCAGGCTCGTCGCGAGGTTGGGCTCGAAGGCATCGGGGCGCGTCTCGGCGAGCCTCCTGTAGATCCCCGCCGCCTCCTCGATCGCGAGGAGCGCCTCCTCGCGCCGCCCGAGCTCGGAGAGCATGACGCCAAGGTTGCTCAGGGCCATGGCGAGACTGGGGTCGTAGGCCTCGGGGTCTAGGTCGGCGAGTTGCCTGTAGGTTGCGAGTGCCTCGCGGGAGGCTAGTGCCGCCTCTTCTCGGCGTCCCACAAAACTCAACTGGCCCGCCAAGTTCATCAGGGATAGGGCAAGATCGGGTAAGTACTGATCCGGAACCCGTTCGGCAAGGATGCGCTGGTGAGCGATGCTCGCCTTGAGTTCCTGGGGACTGGGGGTTTCGGGAAGCAGGACCCCCGGCGGATCGGTGGGGACGGCCTCGCCTTGGATCCAGGCCAGCACCGCCTGGTAGTCTTCGTGGACACGGAGCCCCTCTCCGGTGAGGGCGAGGGTCTCGTCGACCTGGAGGGCCGGCTCGGAACGCACGATGAGCGGTAACTCGACCTCGAGCGTTGCGGGCAGGGGATCCGCTACTTCTGAAATGCGATCTCGGATCGACCTGCGCAGCTTGTCCAGTTCGATTGGGTCCATATTCGCCGGCATGCGGGAGAGGGCCAGACCCAGACGCGGGGGCTTGTCGCCCCAAGATTGGGGCATGCTGATCGTGGAGCGCAGCACCTCGCGTGTTCCGACGACGCTCTCTTCGGATGTCCCCGTCAGGGCCAGGACCTGATCGGCGAGGATCGAGAGGGCAACGCCGCCCATCTCGGTGACGCCGGTGCGTGCGTCGATGAAGAGGTGGTCGGGGGCGAACTCGGCCTCGAGAGCCTCGCGCAACCATTGGAAGAAACGCAGACCGTGGGAGGGCTTGTCGCGCAGGAGCGATTCCCACGATATGGCAGCCAGCGTCTTCCAGTAGGTCGGTGGATCCAAAGGACCGGCGGGGAGCAGCCATAGGTCCTTGGCACCGGGGACCTTGCGCAGATAGTCGTGCAGCGAGTCGGGGGGCGGTTGGCCGAACTGGAACTGGTGCAGCAGTCCGACTAGACCTGGACCCATGGCGTCCTTGGCGGTGAAACCGAACTTATAGGCCAACCCAGGCGCTTCCAGATCGAAGTCCAAGGCGATCACGGAGGCTCCCTCCGCAGCCATCTGCCGGGCGGCCCAGGACAGGAGCAGGCTTCGGCCCAACCCCCCCTTGAAGGAGTAGAAGGTCGTGACCTTCAAGTCTTCACGCCGCGGAAGTGGTGTTCATGAAGCCTTCGTTCGCACGTACGACTTCGGCCTGCCGGTTCAATTGGGGAGTGTTGGAGATCTTCCATGCATGGTCCGGCTCCCCAGCATCCGCTGTGTCTCGGCGCCGCTCTTGAATAGCCTCTTCCAGCATCCCGAGGATGCGATCGTAAAGGTCCTTGGAGGCTCGAACCGAGTCGGCCTTCATCAGCGTGAGGAGCACATCGCGGGCGCCCCCGAAGTGACCCGCCCGAAGAGCCTCCTCGATTGCCTCGAGGTGTGATTCGACCTGCTCGGCCGTCGCCTCGGAGAGGATCTTGCTGGGGACCTCTTCGGCGTCGCGCAGCTCTTCTGCGCTGGCGTGCTCGATGCGTTCCTCTTGGAGTTGCCGGCACAGGCTGCCCCAGCCTTCGAACTCGAGGTGCCTGAATACGAAGTCCTCATGGGCGAGGGCCCGGGCCACCTGCAAGTCCGTTTGCGGGTCGCGGTCTTCCAGCCCATACGGCGGGCGCAGGATCCACAGACCCTTGTGGTCGCGAACGATGGCCCATCCATCGGGTGCTGAGGCGATGAGTTCGATCATGATTGGACGACGTTCCATCGTATCCCAAGGTCCTTGGCGAGGGCCCTGGTTTCTTGGGCAGCCATGAGGTCCAGCTTCTCGTCCATGGAAGCCCCGTACAGCGCGATTCTCAGCGCCCTCTCTTGCAGGTGGTCGTCGCTGAACTTCTCGTCGCTGCGGATCTCCCCGACCTCGGAGTGGCTGAGACCCTCGAGGCAGAGCCCCTCGATGAAGTCCTCGTTGTTGCAGATCCTCTCCGGCAGGGGCCCGGTGCCGGCCGGCGTCTCCGCCAGCTTGAGGGCGGCCAGGGCGCCGGGCTCGTCACAGGGCGCGACCCACTCCGCCAGAGCGCGCTGATCGAGCCCATCAGCGCCATCCCAAAACTCCTCGTGTCCTAGGGAATCCCAGGCGATCCAGACCGGCTCGGGGGGCCTGTCCGAGGGATCCCGCCGGTCGATCACACACAGTCGACCAAACCTCTGGGCCCCAAGCCCTCCGACGTTGAGGCAGTGGTAGTGAAAGTTACGTCCCCCTCCCATCTCCACCTCGAAGGCGATGCGCCGCGTGTACCAGTCACCCAAGCGATCACGAAGGATCTCGTCGACGCCCCTACCTGTCTCCCGAGCCTCTCGCTCTGCGTACTCGAACATGTTCAGGTGCCGCTCCCCCTTCAGGACCGCCCGCAAGATGCTCGGTTTCATGTTCACCGACAGCCGCGCCTGAGTCTGGACTTTGCGAGCAACCTCCTCGACGGGGTTGGGTGCGGCTTCTAGTCGTTCTTGGAGCCCAGCCCTCTGGGCTTCGGCCAAGCGGTGCAGCGGGGTCGGTGTCATTGGAGTGGACAGCGGAGAGACCTGGCACTCTTGGACCAAGTGGCGGCCCTCATCCGGCGTGCTCCTCTTCGCCGAGAAGAGCCTTCAACGCAGCTAGCAGCTCGGCATCGGGAACTTCATGCGCCACCTGGCAGTACCTACGCCAGTTGCGATGGAGAACCCCGGCCAAGTGGCCGAACGCTGCGAGATCGACCTGGAGGAGCGGCATGAGGGCTCGTAAACCTTCTTCAAAGCTCGCAGCGGCTGCTCTGGGCTTTCCGGCATTGGCAAGAGCCATTCCATGAGCGCCACAGGACAGAGCAAGGTCGCGAAGGAATCGTTCAGGTCCTTGCTTGGCGAACCGCCTACAGATATCGACGGATTCCTGGGTTGCGAGCAAGGCCTCTTCGTGCCTGCCGAGCTTGGAGAGTTTGGCGCCGAGATTGCTGAGCGTCCTGGCGAGGTTGGGTGCACCACTCTCCTGGAGCGCCGTGAGATGTGCGACGATGGCCTCTTCGAGACCTTCGCGGGTCTGATGGGCCGTACCAGGGAACGCCGCGATGCGTGCCCAGCGGTTCGGGGCTTGCTTGGCCAGCTCGGCCAAGGTTCGCCGGTCGTCGTCATTGGGGATGGCGCCGGCATCCTGGGACAGGTCGCTCAGCACCTGGGCGATGGCGCCTCCCATGCAGGCCGAGAGCTCGGGCTGTGCGAAGGCCGCATCGCTTCGTTGCCAACGCTGGGCGATGACTCGAATGAGGGGCATGCGGGCTGCGCTGTCGGCGACGAAAGTGATCGCACGGTCCCAGGTTTTGTTCAGGATGAATTCCCGGGCCTTGTTCAGGATCTGGCTCGCGATGGGGCCTGAGCCTGGGTTCGCGACAACGGTCAGCGTGGACCCGAGCGCCCCCAATGTCCCGACCGTCGCAGCCGAGATTCCCAGGGTGACGATCGAGTGCTGGAGGACTCGGGACCGATCGGGGGTGAGCTGGCGAGTGTTGGGAGGCATCGAGAACCGGACCCAGACTAATCGAGAATCCGGTTTTCGTCATTCGACTCGATGCACCCTGTTCGGAGCTTCCTTTCCCTGCATGCGTTTCAAAGAGCGGAACCGTCGACTGCCGGTGCGACGGGTGATTCGCCGGGATCAGATGTTCGTGCAGCGGGGATCAACGCCGACCCCGCGAGTTCGAAGCTCCGGGTGGGGCCCAGCCCCTCAGGGGCGCTCGACTTCGATCGTGTCGCCGACGCGGATCGTGCCCTCGCGTTCCACGCGACAAAGTACTCCGCGGCCGCGTTTGCCGACGCGGTTGGCGCGGGCGATGCGCTTGGCCATCTTGGCGCCGAAGCGTTCGTGGAAGGCGCGGCAGGGGCGGTGGGGGACCTCTGAAACCACGAGCACCGCGCCACCGATCCGCAGGCGCGTTCCAATCGGCAGGTTGGCCTCCGAAAGCTCCAAATCGACCCGCAGGTTGTCCCCGATCAAATCCGCCCCCTCCCCGGCGACGGCACGGGCGACGTGGACGTTCATCAGACTGATCTGGGTGCCGTCGGGGGCCTCGGGATCACCCGCCCACTTGTCGCCCCGGACGCCCTCCCGGGTGACCTCGAGTTCCTCGACCGAGTTGCGCAGGCCGGGCTCTCCGGGAGGACGGATCACCAGGGCCTCCACTCGGCCTTCGTCCTTGGGGGAACGGGGAATGCGTGCGTACCAGAGGTCGTGCCTCCGCGACAGGTCCAGGGCCATGGACTGCTCCTGAAGAGTCCCTGCTAGGGGATGATCTGCCAGAGAGGGAAGGTCGAGGCGTCCGACTCGTAGAGCGTCAGCGTGCCGGTGGCGGCATCGAAGCTCCAAGCGCCCGTGCTCACCCCCGCGCGGCGCACGTCGATCGGCGCCTGGGCGTAGCCCTCGAGGGCGATCTCGATCGCCGTCCCATCGACATTGTTGACGACGAATTCCACCGTGGCGTCCTTGTCGAGGCCCAGCTTGGCCGGATCGACCGCAATGCGCGCCGCATTCTCGATCTGGTCGAGATAGAAGCGGTTCATCGACTGCAGCACCGTCCAGCGGAAGGGCGTGAACCCGCCGCTCTGGGACTGGGTGACCTCGAAGTCGTACCAGCGCCCGTCCCGGTCGGCCAGGACCTGGATCGCTTCGCCATCCGCGACCTGCTGGTAGGTCTTTGGCTCGAGCCAATCCAAAACCGTCGTCTCGTCGAGGGTGTACCACTGGTGCACCGAATCATTGGAGGTGACCAGGCTGCTCGGCACGTGGCGTACGAGCGCCTGGCTATGGTTCTGCTGGGTCTCGTTGATCAGGAACGGATTGGGATCGTTCAGGGCCGCGAAGTGGTAGAGCGGGGTGTGCACCAGGTTGCGCACGAGATCGCTCTCCGGATCGACCTGGTTGGTCGAAAAGTCGAGATCGATCGTCGAGGCGGTCTGGTAACGGAACGGCACCTGGTCGGGGTTGCCGCCGAACATCTGCGGGCTCTCGAGCAACGTCTTGTCGTTCGCGCTCCAGTACACGTCACGGATCGAGCAGGTGCCGGTGTGGATGGCGACCGCCGCGAAGTGAGGGCCGTAGCGATCCAGGTGCCTGGCGGCAAAGGAAGCCGCCATGCCTCCGCCCATCGAAAAGCCGACGGCGTAGAAGCGGTCGGGGTCGAGGGTGAGGTAGGTCGCAGCCCAGGTGAGTGCCAGCTCCGCGTTCTCCTGGGCATAGTCGATGGCGTAGTTGTACTTGTGGGCAGCGAGCGGAGCGATCACGATCCAACCGCGAGCCATCGCCTCCTGGAAATAGGTCGTCTTGGCGACCATGTCCGTGTGCTCCTCACCATAGCCGTGGAAGACGACCAGGCAGGGCGCGGGCGTGAGCGGGCTCTTGGGAACCCCGATCAGGAACTTCTCCTCCCATCCCGAAGGGGTGTTGGGCAGGGTCACCTCGTAGACACCCAGGGGGAGCATCCCCTTGCCGTTGCTGATCGAGGCTCGGGTGGCCATGCCGGAGGGATTGCCCCCGACCGCGCTGAAGAAGTCACCGTTGCGCGTCAGGACCTCGCCCCGGATCCCTCGCAGGATGCGCTGGGTGTGTCGCCCTCGCTGAGCGTCGGCGCCTTCGGCCACGAGCAGGCCGAACAGGAGAATCGAGATCAGTCTCATCAAGAGATCGCAGGCGGATTGGAGGTGAGTGCGGGCTGGGGGCCTCGATTCAAGGTACCTCGGAAGCCCTCCGGTGGGGGTGGAAAAGAGCTCCCAGGGGGCGGAAGTGCCACGCAATGGGGCACTATCGGCCCCAGAGGACCCCCTGGAGGCAGCCTGGAAGCCCCGCGCTATCCTGGGCGGCGCAGAATCTTCCGACGATGGCCTGGATTCCCGCCCCTTCACCCGAGGAGAGTTCCCCCCAGCTCGCCTCCCTGCTCGCGGCCGAGGCCGATCCCGAGACCGGGGAGGTCGACGAGATCCTGCGCGTCCACGGACTCGATCCCCAGGGGCTCCAGGCCCACCTCGCCCTCTACCGGGCGGCGATGCGCGGAACGCGAGGCCTACGCAAGGTCGATCGAGAGCTGGTGGCACTGGTCGTCAGCCGGCTCAACGGTTGCCACTACTGAACGACCCACCACCGGCGCGGTCTGCGCCGACTGCTGAAGGACGACCCGCTGCTCGAGCGCATCGAGAAGGATTGGCGCCGCGCGGGCCTCGATGCACGCCGCGAGGCTATCCTCGCCTACGCGGAGAAGCTGACCCTGCAACCGGCGAGCCTGGTCGAGGAGGATCTCCACGCCCTGCGCCGGGTCGGACTCGCCGATGTGGACATCTTGCACCTGGCCCAGTGCGTGGCCTACTTCGCCTTCGTGAACCGTATCGCCGACGGACTCGGCGTCAGCGTGGAACCGACCTTCAAACCATGAACACTCCTCGGCCCTTCTCGGCCCCTTGGACCCGCGCGGCGGGAATCCTCGGCCTCCTCGGCGTCGGGCTGGGAGCCTTCGGTGCCCACGGACTGGAGAAGATCGCCACTCCCGAAGAGCTCGCCTGGTGGCACACCGCCACCCTCTACCACCTCCTGCACCTGGCGCCCCTCCTGGCCCTCGACCACCTTCCACGGTGCGCAGCGCTGAAGTGGTCCGCTCGCGCCTTCTGCGGTGGAATCCTGATCTTCTCGGGCAGCCTCTACGCGATGGGACTCGGCGCTCCCCACTGGCTCGGCGCGGTGACCCCCGTCGGGGGGGTGGCGCTGATGGCGGGTTGGGGTCTGCTCGCCTACGGAGCGACCGCCGGGGCGGCCCGGCGCGAGCAGAACTCCGCGTAAGCCCCCATCAACTCCCGCGTGAGGGCTCCTACCCGGCCCGCTCCCAGGGTCTCGCCCGCAATGCTCGTGATCGGGATGATCCCGCGCACGGAGGTGGTGAAGAAGGCCTCCTCGAGGGTTCCCAGTTCGTCCACTCGGGCGTGCTCCTCCCGAACTTCGAAGCCCCGGTCACGGGCCAGTTCCATGACGAACCCGCGCGTGATCCCGGGCAGCACGCCGGCCACCGGCGCGGTGTGCAGGACCCCGCCGCGGATCCAGAAGAGGTTGCTCATGATGCCTTCGAGCAGGCGCCCTTCCCCGTCGACCAGGATCGATTCGAAACTCGCGCTCCCATCCTCTTCAGCGGCCCGGCGCTGGAGCACCCAGGCCGCTTCCTTGACCTCCGGTTGCCGCCGCCGCAGGTCGCAAAGCCCGGCCGCCACGCCGTTTTCGTAGACCTCCGGGGGAGGGAGGATGAGTTCGGCGGCGTGGATCAGCGTACGTGACGAGCTGCCAAGGGCCTGGGCGGGTTCCGCGAGCTGGTCGAAGCGAATCTTGCTTTCGGCCGCCGGAAAACCCCTTGCCACCTGATCGAGGGCCCGCAGGAACCCCTCGCGATCGAAGCCCCCCTCGAGGCCTGCGAGCTCGATCGAGCGTTCCAGGCGATCGAGGTGCTCGGGGAGACCGACGAAACGGTCGTGGTCGAAGGTGCGCAAGGCCTCGTAGACCCCCAGCGGCAGCGAGTCGTGCACATGCGAGGGCGGGACATCGGGAATCGACAGGGGCAGGGCACTGCCATCCACGACGGCGTAGAGCCGGTGCAGGGGTCGAGGAGTCGTCATGGAATCGGTGCCGGAGTGCGGGGGAGCTCGCCCGGCGGGTTGCGGGGCGGGCTC
>JALWOP010000061.1 GCA_027083445.1 Planctomycetota bacterium
AGCCCCAAGTCCTCATCCTGCGCGACCCCCGGGAGTCGCTTCGCCAGTGCTCGCTCACCCCCCTGCGGGGCAGGCCCGGGATCGAGTTTCGTACCTATCGCAGTGGCTCTTCGATCGAGGGGGAGGGGCGCATCCTGCTCGCTCCCGACGGGGAGCTTCTGCGTGCCGCCGATGCGGGGCCGGACCTCTTGCTACTCGACTGCAACTGGAGGCGGCTGCCACGCCTGCGCGCCGCGGTCGTGGGGGAGGTACGGCCGCGACGCCTCCCCCCTCTGCGCAGCGCCTATCCCCGGCGCTCACGGACCTTCGAAGATCCCAGGGGGGGGCTGGCTTCGATCGAGGCCCTCTACGCGGCCTTCGCCATCCTGGGGCGGGCCCGTACCGACCTGCTCGAGGGGTATCACTGGCGCGAGGAGTTCCTGGCCGCCAATCCCGAGCTGACCGGTTAGCGGCGCGGGTTGCGATCGCTCGGGGAAGCGGGCGGTGGGGGATCGCTCCCAGCGGATCAGGCGCTCCGAATTCGATCGATTGGCGCGGATACCCGGCTGCATCGGGGTAACCTCGTGTGTCATGAGCTCTCTTTCGAGCCTGCGCAACATCGGAGTCTGCGCCCACATCGATGCGGGGAAGACCACCGTTACCGAGCGCATCCTGCACCTGTGCGGGGTGGAGCATCGGGTGGGCCGAGTCGACGAGGGGACGGCGGCCATGGACTGGATGCCCGAGGAGCGTGAGCGGGGCATCACGATCACCTCGGCCGCGACCCGCGTCTCCTGGCGGGGGAGCGAGATCAACATCATCGACACCCCCGGCCACGTCGATTTCACCGTCGAGGTAGAGCGCTGCATGCGGGTCCTCGACGGAGCGGTGCTCGTGATCGATGCGGTCGCGGGGGTACAGGCCCAGTCGGAGACGGTCTGGCGTCAGATGAAGCGACACAACGTCCCCTGCCTCTGCTTCGTCAACAAGTGTGACAAGGCGGGGGCGGATCTCCTGGCCGCCGCGCGCTCCGTGCGTGAGCGTTTGGGGGCACGGGCGGTGCCCTTTGCCTATCCCCTCGAGGAGGAGGGGCAGGTGGTCGGCGTGATCGACCTCCTGCGCAGTCAGGCCCTGCGCTTCGACGCGGCCGGCCGGGCCGTCCCGGCCGAGCCCTCCGCGGAGCAGTTGGAGGAGGCCCTGGTGCTCCGGGCCGAACTGATCGATACCCTCGCCGAGGAGGACGAGGGGCTCTTGGAGGCGGTCCTCGAGGAGCGCGACCCGCCGCCTGCCGAGCTGCTCGTCGCCGCGCGGCGGCGCGTCCTGGCCGGTGATCTGGTACCGGTCTTCTGCGGCAGCGCCCTGCGCGGTATCGGCATCCCACCCCTGCTCGATGGGGTGGTCGACCTGCTTCCCAGCCCCCTCGATCGACCCGCGCCCCAGGGGTTCGACCCGGAGGGGGAGCCGCTGCAGGGCCCCGGCCCGAAGGAGGACGCCCACCCCCTGGCCCTGGCGTTCAAGATCCACTCCTCGCCCCATGGGGACTTGACCTTCGCCCGGGTCTACGCCGGGACGCTGACTCCCGGGATGAAGCTTTGGAACCCCCGCACGCGGTCGATGGAGCGTCCGGGGCGCATCCTGCGCATGCACGCGGATCACGGGGAGGCGCTCGAGGAGGCCGGGCCGGGTGAGATCGTCGCCCTGGTCGGCTGCAAGGCGATCGCTACCGGTGACACCCTCTGCGACCGGGCCGAGCCGATCCTGCTCGAGCCGCCGACCTTTCCCGAGCCGGTGATCGCCCTCGTGGCCGAGCCAGCCTCCTCCTCGGATCGGGACAAGTTGCGCGCCGCCCTGGAGCGCCTTGCCCGGGAGGATCCCTCCTTTCGGGTCAGCGAGGATGCCTCCTCCGGGCAGTGGACGATCGAGGGCATGGGCGAGCTGCACCTCGAAGTCGCCCTCCACCGGCTGCGGGGGGAGTTCGGCGTCGAGGCCCGGGTCGGTAAACCCCGTGTCAGCTATCGAGAGGCGATCACCGGGCCGGGCCGGGGGTCGGGCCAGGTGGACCGCCTGCTGGGGGGACGGGAGGTCTT
>JALWOP010000062.1 GCA_027083445.1 Planctomycetota bacterium
GTCCGAGTTCAAGGCGGCCCTCGATCGGGCGGGCTTTCGCCCTTCGCGCCGGTTGGGACAGAACCTTCTGCTCGACGAGAACGTCGCGCGGGCCATCGCCCGCGATGCCGAGGTCGCGGAGGGGGCTTTCGTCCTCGAGGTGGGGCCGGGCTGCGGATTCCTCTCGGTGCACCTAGCCCATGCGGGGGCGCGGCTGCTAGGCGTCGAGATCGACACGCGCCTGGCACCCATCGCCGCCCGCTTCCTCGCGCCCTACCCGAATGCACGCATTCTCGAGGCGGACATCCTGGCCGGCAAGCGCGCGCTCAATCCCGCCGTCGAAGAGCTGCTGCCCCGCGCCGGGGCCTGGCACCTGGTCTCCAATCTGCCCTACAGCATCGCGGGTCCGCTCCTGGCCAACCTGGCGCGGCGCGCGGACCCGCCCGATTCGATGACGGTGCTCGTCCAGGCCGAGCTGGCCGAGCGGATCGCGGCGTCGCCGGGAACCAAGGCTTGGGGTCCCCTGACCGTCGCTCTCGCCCTCGCCTATCACCCCACCATCCTGCGCCGGGTCCCCCCCGGCCTCTTTTGGCCTCGCCCCAAGGTCGACAGTGCCGTCATTCGGCTGGGGCGGCGCTCCCCCCTCGCTCCCCTGGCCCGGCGGGAGCGAACCGCCGGCCTGGCAGCGCGGCTCCTGCAGCGGCGCCGCCAGACCTTGGGGCGGGTGCTGGGGGATCTGTTGCAGGATCGCGAGCGGGCCCGGGCACTCCTCGCAGGGCTCGGGATCGAGGGCGGGCAGCGCACCGGCGAGCTGGGGTTGGAGGCCCTGACGCTCCTCGCAGGGGAGCTGGGGGAGGGGCTGATCCCCGGCTCCTGATCCCCGGGAGGAATCCGCGAGAGGGATTCAGCCTGCCTGGCCCGGCCCCGTCCCAATCCTCGGAATCCGGGGGGTCGAATCCTCCTCCGGCTTGATCGAGGGGATACAATAGCGATGCCCGGATCCGCGTCCGCTTTCCATCCCCACGGCACGCCGCTTCTCCGGCGTCCGCGAACCTTGCCCCGGGGCGCGACGCGACCGAGATCCACGGCATTTTCTCGCCTCGTCGACGCGCCCATGCCCCGGACCCAACCCTCGTGGTCGGGGACGCTCCGTCGAGGGACCACGGACTCCGTCCAGGCCCGGGTAGGCCTCGCGCTGTCCTCGGTCGGTCTTCTGCGGTTTCCCCCCGACGTGGATCCCTCCGCGCGGGGGGGTTCTTCCGCCCCCACGGGTTTTCCACGGCCTGGTCTATTCCACGGCTTGGGTTTCCCAGGGCCTGGGGGCGCGCCGCAGGAACCGTTCCCGAGGGGGCACGGGGCAGCCCGGATCCGAACGTGGCCCCATCTACCTCGGAAGATCTCCAGCGTCCCTCCCCAGGGCAGGTTTCGGGTTCCAGTTTCCGCCGGATCCCGATCCTCACTCCGGGGTACGGGGGACGGCGCACCGTCCGGGGGAGGATGCGGGCCGACTTCGATGGATCGGGCTCCACCCCGTCTTCTATCCCCATTCCTTCTCATCCGACCCGAGTTCCCGCCGAGCGAAGCCCCCTCCCGGATTCAGCGCGGCCGACTCCCTCCGTCCGAGGTTTTCCCACTGGCAGATTTCCCACTGGCAGGTAGGCCATCCTGCTCCTCGAACGAGCCGGTCCACCCCATCAGCTCTTCCCGACCCCACCGATCCAGCCCCATCCACCTACCCCCTTGTCTGTAGATCCCCAGTTCAAGCGCGCCATCGAGGAGGTCAAGCTGCGCACGAGCCTCGTCGAGGTCGTGCGAGAGCGTGTGCCCAAGCTCCGTCGACGCGGTCGCCTGTGGGAGGCTTGCTGTCCCTTCCACGAGGAGCGGACCCCCTCCTTCAAGGTGGACGAGGCCAAGGGACTGTGGCGCTGCTACGGCGCCTGCGGGGAGGGGGGCGACGTGCTCAGCTTCCTGCAACGGGCCCAGGGCCTCTCCTTCCAGGATGCCCTGGAACTGCTCGCGGCTCGGGCGGGGGTCGAGTTACCCCGCCGCAGGGGAGGGGGGCCGGCCGACGACGATCCGGGGC
>JALWOP010000063.1 GCA_027083445.1 Planctomycetota bacterium
GGAAGACCTGGGTATCCTGCTTCACCGCCACCTCGTCCGCCTGACCCCCGCCCCAGAAGATGTCGGCGTCATACGCGATGGCATCCGCCCTGGTGTCGACGTAGTCGCGGATGAAGAAGGTCCAGGAGTTGCCCACCACCACATAGGGCCCCTGGGGATCGTCGACCACGCGAATGGTGCGCGCACAGGAAGCCGCGTTCTGGTTCGGGTCCGCCCCCACCACATGGGTGAAGAGCAGCGAGGTGGCGTAATCATTGGCTGCTTGCAGATCGAACTGCGTTCCGGCGTGGTGCAGGATGTCCTGGTCCACACCCCAGGGCTGGTCCAGATCGAAAACCAGCCAGTAGAGGTGATCCACCGCCACATAGAGCTGGTGGGCCTGGTGACCGGCGATCGTCGTGTCCAAGAGCGCCACGTCGGTGAAGAAGGGACGCTCCTCCCGCACCACCCGGGAGAGGGAAGGCAGGTAGGAACGCACCTGCTCCAGGATCAGGTTGCCATAGAGGGACTGGGTCTTGCCCGTCGGCGGGGGTTTGGTCGCCTCATAGGCCGAGCCGGTGCCGAAGATCGGCCCCCAACTCTTGTTCTTCTGCAGGCCGCCACCCGTGTCGGTGAAGCGCACCCGCATCAGGCCGTCGTGGCCCATGGCCAGGTAGACATCGGTCTGGGTCGCCGAACGCTGGTCCACCGCGAGCGCCATCGCCACCGAACCCCCGTATTGCTTGGCCACCGGCGGCGGCGCCGAGCTGTGGCTGCTGATCTTGACATCCATCACCGCCGTCAGCTCATGGCCGGTCTCTCCCGCAAGAGCCTTCAACTGCCGCGCGGCGTTGAGGTCGTAGACCCGCAGGCGCGACTCGTCCTTCTTGGCAAAGCACGCCAAGAGGTAGTCGGTGCCGTTCACCGTCATGAAACCGACGTCGGTGCACCAGCGCCGCCCCTTCTGGGTAGCCGGATTGCTGTTCCCCGAGTCGTCGATGCGCCAGGCGGGGTTGGCGGCGCTGGGGGTCGTGTCCGCCGCCACCATCCAGAGCCCGTCGCGGCCACCGGCGACGTAGATCAGGTCGTTCGCCCCATCGACGGGGGGATCGGCCGCCAGGGGATCGAGCGCCATGCGCGACGCCAGCACTCCCATCGAACTCAGCTTGAACTTCTTGTGACCGGTCGTGGTCTTGAACTCCGCGTCGGTGTAGAGGCCGTTTTGGAAGACCTCAAACACCGCCAAGGCGCCCCCCTCCGCCTGGTAGACCCAGTGACCCGAAGGGGTGCAAACCATCGTCCGCGGACGGGACTCCGGCGCCGTCGCCTCCAGCTTGATCAAGGGCGAAGGCTCAGTGGGATTCTGGGGAGCCCGGGACTCCGCCAGGGAAGCCAGGGTCACCAAACACAGGAAGGAAGGAAGGAAGGAAGGAAGGAAGGGTCATTTGCGAACTCCTTGGTTTCTCTCGTCCAGCGAACGAACGAGCCAAATCGACGCTAGCACGCTCCCCGAAAAAGCGACAAGTGTTTTTCCTGGGGTAATGAGGGAGGCCCCTTGCAGCCCAGGCGCATCCGATCCCCGGCCGGGGGGAGGCCGCGCCCGACCCCTCAGCCCAGGAAGAGCTCGCGCACGAGCTCCGCGATCGTCGCGCTGTCGTGGTGTCCGATGACCCGGTCGGCGATGCGGCGCAACTCACCCATCCCGCTCCCCATGGCGACTCCCAGGCCGGCCGCCTCGATCATCGGAATGTCGTTGGTCGCGTCCCCCACCGCCACCACCCGCTCGGCGGGAATGCCCTCGTCCTCCCAAAGCAGGCGCAGGGCCTCCGCCTTGCCGCGACAGGGGGCATGCACATCCACCGCCTGGTGAGCGCTGTGGCGGTGACGCGGGAGCACCGCAAGGGGAAAGTGGGTCAGGTAGAGCGGCCGACCGACCGCCTGCTCGATCTCGGCCGCCAAGTGGGCCGAATCGGAGTGGCGGTCGGAGAGGAAGGTGACCCGGATCACATACTCGGGCCGCTCTGCGTCCGGATCGATGAACTCCACCCCCGGCAACCC
>JALWOP010000064.1 GCA_027083445.1 Planctomycetota bacterium
GCCCCAGGCCGCGCCCCTGCCCGCCCTACCGGCACCCCTCCCCGAAGGAGCCGGCGAGGTCGAGCGGGACGGAGAGGTCGTCATCCTGCGACCGATGCCCTATGGCGGGTCGATCCTGGGCCGCTGAAACTCCCCCCTGCTGAAGTGGTAGGGTCAAGGCCATGTCCCGCGCCTCCCTGCTGCTTGCCCTGTGTCTCCTGCCCCATCCGGGCGATGAGAGCCTCGAAGACTTCCTGCGCGCTGCCCGCGAGCGCTGGAACTCCACGCGAGAGGTACTGAGGCTCGAGGTCTCCCAGGCCGCCGAGCGAATCGAAGCCTCTCTGCTCATTCCAGACGAAAGTACTCAGGAGGCCGAGGTGAAGCGCGTGATCGCCCTCGGCAGCGAAGCGGCTCCCCTGATCGTGCCCTACCTCGATCCGGGACCGCAACAGGAGAAGTCCTTCAGCGCACGGGTCCGCAGGGCCCGGGTGATGGCCCAGGCACTCGAGGAGTTGGTCAGCCCCGCGGTGACCAAACCCCTGCTCGACCTGTTCGCCTCCGGTTCCGCGCGGGGCCGGCGCAACGCTCTCACCGTGCTGGCCCACAGCCCCGATCGAGAGCGCATCGTGCCGCGTCTGAGCGATGCCTACGCCACGGCGCCACCGGAGCTGCGCAAGCCCATCCTCACGACCCTCGCCACCCTCGGAGGCCCCCTGGCCGAGAAGCTTCTGCTCTCGGCCCTCGAGAGTTCCGACCCCGAAGAGGTCGACGGAGCCCTCCAGGCCCTGGTGGAGAGCGAATCGCCCCCCATCCTCTCTGGAGTGCTCGCTTTTGCGGCGAGTCCCAGGGCCGCGAGCCACCTGAAGGCTTTGGGTGCCTTCTACCTGCGCCATCACGAGCTGCTCGACGATGCCGAGAATGCGATTGCGCTGCTGAAAACCATCGCGTCACCGCAAGCCTCCCCCGATGACGCGACCGCCCTCCTCGAGGCCTTGGCAAGCCTACGGCTGAACATCCGCTCCAAGGTGCGCCGGGCGATGGGCGGATTGCTCGAGCACCCCAGCCAGAGCGTACGGCGGGCGACCCTGATCCTGCTCGCCCGGGCGGGGGACAAGACCGCCCGGCGAGACCTGCTCGCCCCCTACAACGACGCGGTCGCGCAGGATCGCAAGAACGCCGGCGCCTACCTGGACCGGGCCGATACCTGGTACCAGATCGCCGACTACGGGGAAGCGATCAAGGACTACAAGCAGGCGATCAAGCTGAACCAGGGCCGGCGCCGGGAGGCGGAACCCTTCCTGGGCCTCGCCCGCTGCTACGCACGCCTGAAAAAGTACAAGGAGGCCAAGGTCCAACTCGAGTTGGCTCCCGTCTCGATCATGACCCTGCGCAAGCTGGCGGAGGACCCCGCCTTCGAGCAGATGCTCGAGACGCGCTACGCCACCGTCTTTCAACTAGACGGGGGTCGCTGAGCATGGCGGGGTCGGGGAGACCGGGGGGCAAGACCGGCGTGGGCCTGGTTTCGAGCCCGTCGGCCGGCGCCCACGACACGGGTCCCGCTCACCCCGAACGCCCCGAGCGCCTGGCGGCGATCCTCGAGCGCCTGGAGGCGGAGGGGCTGGCCGGTGAACTCGCTTTCGAGGAGGCGGGAGCCGCACCAGTCGAAGCACTCACGCGGGTTCACCCCCACGCCTACCTCGAACGCATCGCCGCGGAGATCGAGGAGGGTCGCCCCTGGATCGACTCCCCCGACGTCCCCGTCTCGCCCGCCTCCTATCGGGCCGCCCTGGATGCCGCCGGAGCGGCCATCGAGGGAACCAGGCGGGTCCTACGCGGGGAGTGGTCGAGCGCCTTCGTCCTCACGCGCCCCCCCGGCCACCACGCCGAGCGTGATCGCGCCATGGGTTTCTGCCTCTTGAACAACGTGGTCATCGCCGCCCAGGCGGCGCGGGCCGAGGCGGAGGGAGGGGTCTCGCGGGTGGCGATCGTCGACTGGGATGTGCACCACGGCAACGGCACCCAGCACCTCACCGAGGAGGATGGTGAGCTCTTCTATGCCAGCCTGCACCAGTTCCCCCACTACCCCGGAACGGGCAGCGCGGACGAACGGGGCCGGGGTGCCGGAGAGGGAACGGTGCTCAACTGCCCCGAGCCCCCCGGTTCGGGTGGGGCGCAGTGGCTGGCCGACTTTGAAGGGCGGGTGCTCCCCGCTTTGGAGGCCTTTGCCCCCGACCTCATCCTGATCTCCGCCGGATTCGATGCCCACCGCCTGGATCCCCTTTCCGAGACCCTCTTGGAAGCGCGGGACTACGCGCGCATGACCGCCGGTCTGGCCGAGGTCGCCGCTCGCACCTGTGGCGGACGCATGGTTTCGCTGCTCGAGGGGGGCTACAGCCTGGAGGGGCTGGCCGCATCCGCGGCGGCCCACGTGGCCACCCTCATCGAATGGTCCGGTGGACGCTGAAGAGGATCGGAAGCCGGCCCGCGGCAACCTGTCAATGGGCGTATTCGAGCCGCCCCAGTCGATCCTTGCCGGTCTCGGTGAACCAGACCGTGCCCTGGGCATCCACGGTCAGTCCGTCCTTCAGGCCGGGATGGAAAGTGGGGATGTCGTAGAACTGCAAGCTGTCCAACTGGGGCCGGTAAACGCCGATCGTGCCGTCGCCACGGGTACCGAAGACCACGTCGCCGCCCGGGGCGGTGAAGATCGGCCCACCCACCTCGATGGACGGCGCGTAGTCCCAAAAGGTGAAGGTCCCGCTCGCGATGTCGTAGGCCCCCAGGCGAGCGAGGCTCCAGAGGGTGAAGTAGATCTTGCCCCCCGAGTAGGCGGGGAAGGCCGGTCCGCCCCCACTGGGGACGGAGATCTCGGTCGCAACCCCGCTGGCGAGGTCGAAACGGGCGAGCTGACCAGCGTTGAATTCGGTGAACCACATCACCCCCGCGTCATCCTCGACCCCCGCCACCAGGTGAGGATTGGGCGTGGGAACCGTGACGTCGCGCAGCCAGACCTGGTTGACCGGATCCCACTCGAGAATGCCGCCTTCGTGGTCGCTGATGACGATGGTGCCCAGGCTGGTCTCCGTCGGGATGGCCATCGTCGCCGAGGAAGGGGGCTGGAAGGCTTGATGCTGCTGGGTCTGGGGATCGAAGCGTCCCAAGTGGGAGGAGGTGATCAGTCCGGTCCAAACGATTCCTCCCGAATCGACGATCAGTCCGTCCGGACCGATCCCCGCCGACACGGGAAACTGGGTGAAGGTCTCGAGGCTTGGATCGAAGCGAGTGATGAGGTTTTGGTTGGGCTGACTGAGCCAAACCACCCCCTGGGCGTCGGTATCGATCTGATCGGGAAAGCTGGAGGAGCCGACCGGCAGGGGCCACTCGGTGAAGTTGCCCCCCTGCACAGGGATGCTCGCTCCGAGGGGAAGCTGCATCCAGGTCGAGGAGAGGGCCGGGTTGCCCAGACTGATCACCCCCGGGAGGGGCTGGAAGGTGATCTCGTCGAAAAGGCCCCTGGGTCGGCGCACGAGCCGCACCAGGTCGACCGCGCAGCGACCGTCACCCAGGGGGCGCGCCAGGAAGACGCGATCCGCCGGTGCATCCGGCGGTGCGATCGCCGGACCACTGATGGCACCCGGCAGGTGGTTCACGATCCCGATCCACTGGCGATCCTTGAAGAGCACCGAGACCTCGGCGTCCCAAAGCGGCACTCCGTCCCGTTCGAGACGAAAACGAAAGACCTGGATGTCTGTGCTCCACTCCGACTCCCCCAGGTAGGCCGGCCGAAAGGGACCGTGCCCCAGGGAGTGTCCCGCGAGGAGCAACCAGCGGGTGATGCTCCCCTGGTCGCGCGTGAAGGGCGCAGGGTCCCCCTCCTCGGGCCAGATCAGGCTGGGCCAGGGTCCGAAGGTACGCAGGCAGTACAGGGAGCGTCCGCCGACGGTGAAGGCGTCCACCTCCCCCGAGCGATCCCCCATGACCAGGTGCGCCAGGGGAGCGGGAACCTCAGCCGCCGCGGAGGGAGCTGCGGCGATGAGGAGAGTCCAAATGAAACGGACGAGTGAAAGGCGAGACAGCATGGATCCTCCGGGAAAAGGGGGCCGGGTCAGGGGGCCGGGCTCCCCTTGGAGTCTGCCACCCTCCCTCGTGGAGGCTGCCAAAGCCCCGAGAAAACCTTCACCACCCCCAAGCGCTACCCTCTAGGCGTGCTCACCACCCGCAATCACGACCGCGACTCAGCGGGAATGCTCTACACCTATGCGGTGGTCTCCCGTCGCAGCGGCGGGGTGTCGGTCGGGGTCAACCTGAACCCCAACCGGGCCTGCAACTGGAGTTGCATCTACTGTCAGGTCCCGGGGCTCACCCGGGGCCAGGGCCCCCCCATCGACCTCGAACGCCTGGAGCGCGAGCTGGCGCAGTTGCTCGCGACGGTGCGCGATCCCGACTGGCTCGCCGCGCACGTCCCCGAGGGACTGCGCCGCTTGAACGACGTCGCCCTCTCGGGTGACGGCGAGGCGACCACCTCTCCCGATTTCGCACGGGCCGTCGAGGTCATCGGGAACGTGCTCGACCAAGAAGCCGGGCCCGAGAGAATCCGGGTGATCCTGATCACCAACGGCTCCCGGGTTCAAAGCGAAGGGGTCCAGAGCGGGCTGCGCCGCCTGGACGAGCTCGGGGGGGAGATCTGGTTCAAGCTCGACGCGGGAACCCGCGAGGGACGCCGACGCCTGGGTGGCGTGGCCGTGCCGGACGAGCGCGTCCTGCAAGACCTCACGAGCGCCTCGGCCCTCTGTCGCCTGCGCCTGCAGGTGATGCGGCTCGCGATCGACGGCCGGCCCCCCAGCGCCGCGGAGGATCGAGCCTGGATCGACCTCGTGCGCGAGGCCCTCTCCCGGGGCGCTCGCATCACGGACGTCCTGCTCTACGGCCTGGAGCGCCCACCCCAGGGTCCACAGGCCGCGCGACTCTCCAAGGCCCCCGACCTGGAAACCTTCGCAGCGCTAGTCGAAAAGGAGCTCTCCCTCCCGGTCCAGGTGCATCCCTGAAGGACCCGCCCACCGTGGCGGGGGTCTGGTACGGTTCTTGGTAGACAGGCCACGCCACATGTCCCTGCGCACCCGTCTCATCCTGGTTTTCGGCGCCCTGATGGGCCTGCTCATCGGCGCCGAATGGCTCCTGGTCACCGCCCTCACCCACGATCTGAAGCGGGAGATGGCGGAGGTGGCCTACAACAGCAGTGCCCGAGTCCTCGGGAGCGTCTTCCCGCGCATCGACGCCGACCTCGAGGCGCCCCTCGCCCCGACCCCGCGCTCCGCCGTGGATGGGCCGCCGCCGACATCGTTCCGAATGGTGGGACCCGGATTGCACCCCCACCGATCCAGACACCAGGTACGCATCTACCAGATCGACAGCCTGCTCGAACTGACGCGGGGCGCCGAACGGCGCGAGCCCGATCCGTCGGTGGAGGCCGACCCCGAGGCAATGCAGGAGGAGATCCTCGTCCTGACCCTGCACGACTCCTCGCGGCCCGATCCCATGGCCGGCCCCCCCTGGCTGTTCCGGGGGCTGGAGCGCCCCGGGGAGAGCGGCCACGAAGATGATCTGCGCCTCCATCTTTGGGTGTCGAGCCGAGCTTCCCTGAACCCCGGCTCGGGGGTCCTCGCCAACACTCCGGTGACGACATCCAAAAGTCCCCAATCCACGAGTCCCCAGAGCCCACCCCCGACGACCGCGGGGGTGGAGATCCCGATCCCTTCGGAGGGTATCGAGGCCGCCAACCGACGCTGGCTGCGGCGCATGGTGCTCGGCAGTGCCGCGATCCTCGGCCTGGGGCTGATCGCGGCCACCTGGCTCGCCCACCGTATCACCCGCCCCCTGCGGGACCTCGGACGCGCCGCGAGGGAGCTCGGGGAGGGGGCCCTGGGAACTCAGGTGAAAGAGGCCGGAGCCCAGGAAGTCGACGAAGCGATTCAGGCCTTCAACCAGATGTCCCGCCGGCTGGCCGCCCTCGACGCCGAGGCTGCGCGCCTGCGGGAGCGCGAACACCTGACCGAGATCGGCGAGCTGGCCCGCGGCCTGGCCCACGCCCTGCGCAACCCCTTGCACATGCTGGGGCTCTCGGTCGACGAACTCGCCCGACGCGGGGAGGATGCTCGGGGGAACGAGGCCCGAGCGGAACTCGCCGACGCCGCGCGGGGACAGATCCTGCGCATCGATCGCTCCCTGCGCTCCTTCCTCGCCCTGGCCAGCGGCTTCCAGGGGGAGCCCGAGGAGGTGCGCATCGATGATCTCGCCCGGGACGTGGCTCTGGAGATTCTGCAGGGACCGGGAGGAGCCGCCGTCAAGGTCGAATGCGATGCCCCCTGCACCCTGCGGGGCATCGCTGCCGAACTGCGCGCCGTACTGCATGTGCTGGTCGTCAACGCGGTCGAAGCCGGAGGCGACCAGCCGGTGGGAGTGCGCGTCACCTGCGAGGGGGAGGTACGGGTGGAGGTGACCGATCGGGGGGCTGGACTGGCGGAGGAGGTGCGCCGGAGGCTCTTCACCCCCCACGTGACCACCAAGCCCCAGGGAGCCGGCATGGGACTCTTCCTCGCCCAGCGCATCGCCACCAACCGCTACGGAGGGCGCCTCTCGCTCGAGGATCGACCCGGTGGAGGGACGCTGGCCGTGCTCGTCCTCAGGGATCGCAGGGAGCAGCCCCATGAGACACCCGACCATGGTTGACCACCGCATTCTGCTCGTCGAGGACGAACCCGATCAGCGCCGACTCCTGGCCGAGATCCTGCGGGGCGCCGGCTATGAGGTCGAAGAGGTCGGCAGCGCCGAGGCGGCCCTCGACCGGCTGGTGAGCAGCCGCTTCGACCTGGTGCTCTCCGACTGGAAGCTGCCGGGAATGGACGGCATGGCGCTCTTCCACGAGGTTCATCGGCGCTGGGAAGAGGTCGCCTTCGTCATCGTCACCGCCTATGGGACCATCGCCAGCGCGGTCGAGGCGGTGCGCGCGGGGGCCGACGACTACTTGGCCAAGCCCTTCGAGCGTAGCTCCCTCTTGCTGGCGGTGGAGCGCAGCCTGCGCGCCCGGGCGCTGGTCGACGAGAACCGCCGCCTGACCGAAGCCTTGAGCGAGCGCGACCGACTCGTCGATCTGATCGGACGTGCGCCGGGCATGCAGAAGCTCTACCGGGAGATCGAAAAGGTGGCGGCCACCGATGCGACCGTGCTGCTCACCGGTGAGAGCGGAACCGGCAAGGAGCTCGCCGCCCGTGCCCTGCACTCCCTCTCCCCCCGGCGTGAAGCCCCCTTCGTGGCGGTCAACTGCGCCGCCATCCCCGCCGGGCTGGCCGAGGCGGAGTTTTTCGGCTCGGAGAAGGGAGCCTACACCGGAGCCGATCGACGTCGGATCGGTCAACTTCGCGCAGCCGAGGGGGGCACCCTCTTCCTCGACGAGGTGGGGGAGCTGCCCCTGGAGCTCCAGCCCAAGCTGTTGCGCATCCTGCAGGAGCGCCGCGTCGTCCCCGTCGGCGGGGATGGGGAGGTCGACCTCGATGTGCGCATCGTCGCCGCCACCAACCGGGACCTTGCGGAAGAGGTGCGCGCGGGTCGCTTCCGCGAGGATCTCTACTACCGCCTGGCGGTGATCACCCTGCGCCTGCCCCCCCTGCGGGAGCGGCGTGAGGACGTGCCCACCCTGATCGAACACTTCGTCGAGCGCACGGTACGCCGCCACGGGGTTCCCCGGCCGCGCTTCACCAGCGCCGTCACCCGCCGGCTACTCGACCATCCCTGGCCGGGGAACGTGCGCGAGCTGGCCAACGTGGTCGAGCGCCTCGTCCTCCTGGCCGAGGATGGGGAGGTCCGCCCGGACGGCCTGCCCCCCGGCTTCGAACCCCCTCCCAGCGGCCCGGGTGACATGCGCCTCGACCCCTCGGGGATCGCCTGGGACGAGCACGAAAAGGAGATGATGCGTCAGGCCCTGGAGCTGGCGCGGGGCAACCGTACCCGGGCGGCCAAGCTCCTGGGGATGCCCTACAAGGCCTTCCTCTACCGCCTGGAGAAGCACGGCCTGAAGCAGCTCACGTGAGGTCGAGAGGCCGGTCACGGAAGGGGTCCGCGCCCCGAAATGGAGAGAAAGACCCCCATAGGGGGAGATCCGCGGCGCCGGGGAAGCCATCATTTCGCCGGGCTGTATGACGCCGCAAGCAGCTCTTGCCTTGCGGGACGCCGTTCCGTGCCCATGATTAGCCCTCGTTCCCCGCTAGTGGAC
>JALWOP010000065.1 GCA_027083445.1 Planctomycetota bacterium
GGTTGGGGTGGGGAGCCCAACTGATGATGTTCGGCGCACCGGCGTTCAGGTTCCCGAACTGGCCCGCCTGCTGGGGACCGAGGGTATTGGGTCCCGCCGCGATCGGCGCCACCACCTTGAGACCGTCGAGGGTACAGACGTCTCCGCCCCCGGCCTGGCAGCCGAAGGGGAACTGGGCGTTGTTGAAGGTCACGTCGAGGGCCCACCCCAGCATCATGTCGTCCACGCTGGCCACGATCGGCGGGCGCACGACCTGGTCGTTGAGGGAGCTGTCCCGCGTCAGAGTGAAGACCCCGGCCGAGCCGCCGTCGAGGGTGCAGGTTCCGATGTTGAGAGGCGGACGCAGACCGGTCTGGAAGCGAACGTTGGGGTTGAGCGGGAACTTCGAGTGGGTCGGCAGGGGGACGCCTTCGTTCCACTCGACGAAGGTCGGGTCGCCGGTCGATTGGCCGAAGGCGTTCAGATCGAGGACGGAGATCCCCGGGGTCGCCCCCGCGCGCCCGATGTAGAAGACGTCCGGCGCGACCGGCGCGTTGACGATCCCCGGGCCCTCACCCGTCGTGAAGGAGGTCACGGCGCTGAGCAGGTTGACGTTGGGCTGGGGATCCCCGTTCGCGTCCGGGTTCGCCGCCAGGTCCTGGACCTGGCCCGCGTTGAGGGTGATGTCGACGGTGGCGAAGGTGCCGCACTGCTCGAATTCCGGTCCGGCGCCGGGGAACTGGAAGGCCGGGGTGATCTCATAGACCGACAGGTCGTAGACGCTCACCGGCTGCAGGGTGAAGGGCATGTCGGTCCGGCTGATCTCGGGACCGAACTGGATCTTGATCGCCGAACTCACGTTGGGTGAGCCCGCCCCCGCCAAGGGTCCCACGGAGAGGGGCTGCACCGGCTCGGTGAACTCCACTCGGATCGTGGTGGTGGGATCGACATCCACGTCCCCATTGCCCGGGCTGATCAAGGGCTGGCTCAGGGGCGGAGGCGTAGTGATCACCTCGGGGGTCAGGGTGTCGTCCCCGACCGTCGTCGCCGCCAGGACCTGGTCCTGCAGGTTCTTGCCGTTCTGCGCCAGCACCGCGGTCGTGAGGCGCATGCGGATCTCGAAGCCCGCCGGGAAGGTCTCGCCATCCGACAGGTCACCGTTGGTGTCCGGGATGAAGACGAGCGATTGGGGGGTGACCAACTCGGAGACGCCGTTGAAGGCCGTCCCCGGAACCGTCCCCGGGAAGCCGAAAGCCCCCGGAATGTTGGGGTTCGCGGTCAGTGCCCCCGTATCCGGATCCCGGGTCACCCAGGTCTCCAGGGTCAGTTGGTTATTCGCATCGAGATCCCCCGAGAAGGTCTTGCCGTTGACGAAGGCGATCCCCTCCACCGGAAGCGCCGTCCCCGTCACCGGGTCGATCGCAACCACGCTCACCGCCCCCGTGAGGCCCGAGGTTGCCTGGGATCCCGGAGAGGCGCTGAGCACGCTTCCGATGTCCAGCGGCTGGGTAAAGCGTGCCAACAGGAAGTGGTTCCCCGGGGCACCGTTCGGCAGAATCGCCGTCTCGGGGAACTTGGGCACGGGGAGCACACGGTTGCTCAGGGTCAGGTTGTTCACCAGGTCCTGCTGGGTCCGGATCGAGACGACCTGGGAGGTCGGGTTGCCGCTAGCGTCGAGTTCCGCGATCTGATGCGGCACGAGCTGACCGAAACCGTTGGTGACCTCGACCAGGTTCATCAGGGTCGCCGACCCTCCGCCTTCGCTGCTGGAGATGCCACCGGAACAGGCGGCAAACAGGAGGGCGGCGCTGCCGAGAAGGGAGACGTGAAGCCGTCTTGCGCTCATGATCATCAGAGGGGGGCCAGGTCAGGATTCCAGGTCGGGAAACCGGGTGAGGAAGATCGGGGAGGGGGGGCTGCTGCACTCGTCGACGTAGGAGACCCCTCCGGGGAGCTACCCGCGAGAAGGAGCGGAGAAACCGAATCCGTTCCAGCGAGTGGCCCCAGGGGAGCGGGGACTGCATCGAGCGCGGGATGGGCCCTGGAG
>JALWOP010000066.1 GCA_027083445.1 Planctomycetota bacterium
GGTCCCCGCCCGTCTCTCCGCTCCCCTCGCCGCCCTGCTCGCGGGAAGGGGCATCGAGCTCGAACCCCTCGAGGGTGAGAGTGCCGAGGATCGGGATCGACGGGTCGAGACGGGGCTGATGCTCCTCTTCCGCGAACGGCGCGACGGGGCCAGCTTCGAGGCCCTCTATCGACACTCGCGCAGCATGCTCCTGGCTTGGATCGTGCACCTCCTGGCGCAGCGGGGCCAAGCCGGCGATCCCTTGGAGTTGCTTCAGGACACCTATGTCAACGTCTACCGCTACGCGGGGAGTTTCCGGGAGGGCGAGGGGCGCAACTTCCGTGGCTGGGCGCGCACGATTGCCGCCAACGTGGTGCGCAAGGCGACCCGCCGGCACAGTTTCTCCCTGGAGATGATGCCCGAGGGCGGGGCGGAGCTGGCGGATTCACGGGGTGGTCCGGCCGAGGGGGTGCTCCAGCGCGAGGCCGCCGGCGCCCTGCGCAAGGCCTGGATGCTCCTCTTGTTGCACTACGCCCAGGCCTTTCAGCGCCTCTCGCCCCGGGATCGCGAAGCGCTGCACCTGGTCGAAGTGGAGGGACTCACCTACGGCCAAGCCGGAGAGCGCCTGGGGGTGGGCCGCTCGAACATGAAGATGATCATGTTCCGCAGCCGCAAGCGCATTCGGGCCCACATTCTGCGGGCCATGCTGGGAGGCGATGAGACGAGGCCCCTGCGCGCGGTCTCCTGAGCGTTTCCGCCCCGGCCATCCCAGACCAGGCGCAGCCCTCTCCGGGGCGCTACCCTGGCAGGGTGAAGCGCATCGATCTACTCGTCGTCGGAGCCGCCGAGGTGGCCACGCCCCTGGGCACTCGCGCGCTCCTTGGGGAGGACTTCGGGCAGCTCCGCGTCCTGGCGGGGGGGGCTGTCGCGGTGGAGGGCGAACGCATCATCGCCGTCGGTCCCCAGGCGGAGCTCGAGAGTCGCTTCGAGGCCCGCATGCGCCTGGATGCCCAGGGAGGGACCGTTCTGCCGGGGCTGATCGATGCCCACACCCATCCGGTCTTCGCCGGCACCCGCGAGCGGGAGTTCGAGATGCGCATGGCGGGGGCGAGCTATCTCGAGATCGCCGAGGCGGGGGGCGGGATCGCATCCAGCCTGGCCGGCGTGCGCGCGGCGAGCCTGGGTGAGCTGACCGCCCTCCTCGCGGGTCGTGCGGAGCGTTTCCTCGCCGCGGGGACGACGACGGTGGAAGCCAAGACCGGCTACGGCCTCACCTTGGAAGACGAGCTGCGCGGACTCGAGGCGATCGCGGCCGCGGATCGTTCTAGTGCGGTGGATTTCATTCCCACCTGCCTCGCGGCCCACGCCTATCCTCCGGAGTTCGCCGGGAATCACCGCGCCTATGAAGACCTGCTCGCGGGGGAGGTCTGGCCGGCCGTCGTCGAACAGGGCATCGCCCGCTATGCGGACATCTTCACCGAGGCGCACGTCTTCGACCTCGACGCGACGCGCAGGGTGATGGAAGCGGCCCGTGAAGCGGGGCTCGCCCTGCGACTTCACGTCGATCAGCTCACCCCCCTCGGAGGCGCGGAGTTGGCCGCGGAGCTCGGCGCGCGTAGCGCGGACCACCTCGAACACGTCAGTTCGGAGGGTTGCGCGGCCCTCGCCCGGGCCGGGGTCGTGGCGACCCTCTCCCCGCTGGTTCCGCTCTACCTGCGCGAGACCCAGGAGGCCCCCGCCCGCAAGCTGGTCGAGGCTGGGGTGGCGGTGGCGGTTTCGACCGACTTCAACCCCGGAAGTTGCTACTGCCTCTCCCTCTTCGAGGCCTGCTCCTGGGCCGCCCTGCGATACGGCTTCTCGGCTGGAGAAGCGCTGACCGCAGCCACCTTGAACGCCGCCGCCTCCCTGGACCTGGCCGGCGACCGGGGTAGTCTCGAACCGGGCAAGCGCGCCGACATCTTGGTTACCGATCTGCCGAACCACCTCCACCTGACCTACGAACTCGGGCGCAACCCGGTGCGGAACGTCGTCAAGGATGGGCGGGTGGTCTGGTCGGTTGGAGAGGGCGCGGTACCCTGTCCGGCGGAATGATCCTCCCCCTGCTCCTCGTCCTCTGGTCTGGTCTCTGTCCCCAAGGGACTCCCTTCGAGGCCCACCTGCGCAACGTTCACCTCGAACGACGCGAGACCTTTCTCGATGCTTGGGACGCTGCGGATCCAGAGCGGAGGGAGATGATCCGAGAGGTTTTTCGCCGCCGCCGCGCCCAGGGTCTGCCGGCGGTCTTTCAGGTTTCCGCTCAAAAGCTGACCGAGCTGACGCGGGTCTTGCGCGGCGAGGTGAACAGCACCGAGGAGCTTTCCTGGGCGACCCGCTTCGCCTGTTCACTCGACCTGCTCGTCTTGCCGGGAGCCTTCTCCTCTGGAGGAGGGGGCGAGGAGATGATCGTTCGCGTCCTGCCGGCGATGACGCGACTATTCGAGCCCCTGCCCGATGAGGTGGTGCTGCGATTGATCTGGGTCGGACCGGAGGGCCAGGAGATTCCCGCACGCAGGGAGCCGATCGGGCGCGGGGCCCTGCGCCTCCCCGGCTTCGAGATGTACCTGCGCGCTCCCGCCTCCCGTCCGGGTCGCTGGTGGCTCGTTCCCGAGGTCGAGCACGACGGGGAGGTGGGTCGCGGAGCTTTGGTGCAGGTCGACTGCGTGAACGATCTCTTCGCGCGGGCCGAGCGCTTGGAGGCTGCGGGGCCCGCCGACCCCTTCGAAGCCGCGGCCCATCGGGCTCTGGACGAGCACCTGAATCACGGTTTGCGAGATCGCATGGCCCCGCCGATCGACGCCCTGCTCGACGGGGAGCTCCTACCTCCACTGCTCGAGCTGAGTGATTCTTGGGCGGGCGGGGAGAGCCTCTTCTTGGACGCCGGTCCCAAGGAGCCGCGCGAGATCGTCTTGGTCGTAGCTCCGGCCCTCGAGGATCCCGACTGGGTCTTCGCGGGGGAGGCGCTAGAGGGATGGATCGAGCTGGCGGTGCAGCGCAGGGCGCGGGTCTACGCCACGGCGCTACCCATCTCCGATCCAAAGGGAGAGGACGTGCTCGGACTGCTGGCGGGCCTGCACGCCCGCTATCCCGATCTGCCCCTGACCCTGGTCCTGCGCGGTCCCGCCGTCGGTCGGCTCGTCCTGGCCCATCCCGGCTCGCAGGGAGCCCTGCCCTTCGATCGCGTCGTCGTCGACACGGTGCTCTCGCCCAGGGCGAGGATTCGCCGCCAGTTCGACGCCGCCACCCTCGTGCTCACCCCCCTGGCCGAGGAGGCTCCCCTGGTACGGCTGGGGGATGGGGACCCGCCGCTCTACCGCCGTGCCCTGGCCGATCCGCCCCTGGTGATCGACCGGCGCCTGGGGCAACTGGTGGGCGAGTGGTTGGCTGCCCTCGATGGGCGGGAAGCGCGGTGAGCCGCGTCCTGCCCCTGGCTTTCGTGCCCCTGGCGGTGCTCCTGGCGATCGGGGTGCGCGCGAGCGGTGGATCCCGCCGCGCAGCGCTCGACGAGGAGAGTGCTCTGCATCTGCGGCGTGTCGAGCTGGCCCTGGCCGAGGGTCGCATGCCCCTCGCGGACTCCTTCCTCGACCCCGGCGGCGAGGCGGGTCTGCCGGATCCCCCCTTCCTCGACAGCGCCATGGCCGCCGTGGCGGGAGGGGGAGAGGCCTCTCCGACCGACGGGGGAATCGAACGACGCCTGTTCTGGGTGGGGCCGGTGCTGGGCGGCGTGACGAGCCTTCTCGTGGCGCTCATCGTCCTCTGCCTGGCGAGGGGCGAGTGGTCGGGATTGGCGGCGCTCGTCGCGGCGGGAGCCTATGCCCTCTGGCCGGCGGCGTTGCGCTTCGAGAGCGGTGGAGGGCTGCACGCGGCCGCGCCCTTGGCTGCCGTAGGCTCGCTCGGTGGGCTGGTTCTGGCCCAGACCGTGACCGCTCGAGACCCCTTCGATTGGATTCAAGGCGGGCTCGTTGGTGGGCTGCTCGCGGGACTGGCCCTCGTGCTGGGCCCGGGCGCTCTGTTCGTCATGCCCCTGCTCGCCCTGGGCTTCGCCCTGCTCTATGGGCACATTCGGGACGAGCGTCGCGGGGGAGCAGGCAAGGCACTGATGCTCTTTGCCTTGAGTGCCGCCGTCCTGACCTCCCTGGCGGCCGATCGACTCCCAGGGGAGGGGATGGCCGAGCGTTGGATGGAGGGCGCATCGATGCTGGCCTTCGCGATCGGTGCACCGCTTTTCGCGGCCCCGGGCCTGGTGCGGACCAAGCACCATTCGCGGGGGCGTGGCTCACTGGGGCGTTGGATACGTCTCGCGGGGGCGTTGGTCGGCCTGGCGGCTCTCCCCCTGGCCCTGCGGGAGATCGCTCCGCGCCTGGGTCTGGAGCTCGCGGCCTGGAGACTCGCCCCCTGGGGCTTTCCCTCCTGGCCCCGCTTGGTGGGGGGCGCGCTCGCCACCCTGGCTGCCCTGGCCGTCCTCCGGGAGGGACGGGCAGTGGGTGGAGCGAGTCGAGCTCTCGCCTGGGCTGCGCTTCTCTTCGTCCCCCTGGCGGAGTTCCTTCCCGGGGCTCGGGCGGCGGCGGCGGTCACCGGTGCAGCGGTGCTCGGCTTGGGGGTGGTCGCCCTACCGCCCGTGCATCGTTTGCCCCTGGCTGGAGCGCTCCTGGTCGGCTTGGTGGGGCTCCTGCGGGTTGGGGATGGGGAGGCGCGGCGCCTCAGGGACGAGGCCGACGCGCTCGAGCGGCTCGGGACCCTCCCGGCGGTGCCCCACGGCTCTGCGGTCTCCGCCCAGGGGCGCCGCTGCCTGGCCCCCTTCGGCCTCGGCGCGAGGCTCGCCTACCTGGGCCATCGGCCTCCGGCGGTCTCCCCCTTCGGACGGGGGGCGGCTACGGCTGCGCGGCTGCTCGGAGCGGCGAGCGTGGAGGAGCTGGCCGGCGGTATGGGTGGGCTCGGGGCGTGGCACGTCTTGGGCGGGAGCCTGGTCGAGGCCTGCTGGTCGGATGCCCTGGCGGGCCGTTCCTACGCAGAGAGCGCTCTGGCGCGTCTGGTTCGGGAGGGGGTCGATCCGCAAGGACCCCTCGAAGAGGTTCTGCGGTTGGGCTCGCGCGAGGAGCCGCTGCTGGTCGTCTTCGCCCGCAAAGTGAGGGAATCGGACCTGCGCCATGGGCCTTCCCTGCGTGCGCGGTAACCTCTTGCGCCATGACGATCCAGCCCCGCACATTGAAGGGCTTTCGCGATTACCTGCCCCAGGCGGCGGGATCGCGTGAGTGGTTGATCGAGAAGGCCAAGGGCGTTTTTCGTTCCTTCGGCTATCTTCCGATCGATACCCCCGCGCTCGAGTACACCGAGATCCTGCTCGGAAAGGGGGGTGCGGAGAGCGACAAGCAGCTCTACCGTTTCGAGGATCACGGTGGCCGCGACGTGGGGCTGCGCTTCGACCTGACCGTACCGCTCGCGCGCTATGCAGCCCAGCACATCGGGAAGCTGGGGACACCCTTCAAGCGTTACCACGTCGGCCCGGTCTGGCGTGGTGAGAACACCCAGCGGGGGCGCTACCGAGAGTTCCTGCAGTGCGACTTCGACACGATCGGCACCGAGAGTCTGGTGGCGGACATCGAGTGTGCGCTCGTCATCCACGCCCTGTTCGAGCAGTTGGGTCAGCGAGTGCAGATCCACATCAACAACCGCAAGTTGCTGAGCGGACTCCTGGAGAAACTCGATCTGGGTGCCCAGACGGTGCCCGTCCTGCGTGCCCTCGACAAGCTGGCCAAGATCGGTCCACAGAAGGTGGCCCAGGAGCTCGAGGCCCAGGCCGGGGCCAGTCCGCGGCAGGCGCGCGAAGTTCTTGCCTTGGCGGAACTGGAGGGTGACGACCAGGAGATCCTCGCTGGGCTGCGGCCGATGCTGGCCGGTAGTGAGCTGGGAGAGCAGGGTCTCTCCGAGTTGGAAGAGGTACTGGCGGGTGCCCTGGCGGGCGGCCTTCCCCCGGGTCGCCTGGTACTCGACGTGTCGATTGCCCGTGGCCTCGACTACTACACCGGAACGATCTTCGAGACCTTCCTCGATGCCCTGCCCGGGATCGGTAGCTGTTGTTCTGGAGGTCGCTACGACGACCTTGCGTCCCTCTACACCTCTCAGCGCCTACCGGGCATCGGAGCTTCGCTGGGGGTCGATCGTCTCCTGGCTGCCCTGGAGGAGTTGGATGCTCTGCCCGCCGGAGGAGCAAGTGCACCGATCTTTCTGCCCCTCTTCGATGCGGATCGCTTGGCGGATTACCTGGCCTTGGCGGCAGAGCTGCGGGGGCAGGGACTGGGTGTCGAGCTCTATCCGGAAGCGCGCAAGTTGGGTGCTCAGCTCAAGTACGCCGACCGACGCGGACACCGCTTGGCGGTCGTGATCGGCGGGCGTGAATGGGAGGCGGGTACCTGCCAGTTGAAGGATCTGCGTTCGGGCGAGAGTAGCGAAGTGTCGCTCGAGGATCTGGCCGCCGAGTGTCGTCGACGCCTGGGCCGGGATTCTTAGTTCCCATCAAATGCGTGCGCCCACGCTGCGGCGTTGCAGCCGCGGCGTGGGCGCGCCGGCAAGGGACGAGCTAGTTGAAGGTGATCCCGATGCCGTCGGTGAAGTTGCTGGTCGACATGGGGTTGGCATCCCGGAACCAGGCCTGCCAGTACCAGGTCTCACCGGCTTGGATGGCGACGTGGCCGTTGGGGGTGGGGATGTTGGTCAGGTCGAGTTGCAGGGAGAAGGCCCCGGTCGCCCCGGTGTTCAGGATGTTCTGGCTGTGGCGTCCGATGGCGCCCGACAGGCAGAGGTTGCCCTGGGATCCGGGGGGCATGACCATGCCGGTCGACATGCTGTTGACGAACATGCCGAACTGGTTCAGAGCCATCTGCGAGGCGTCGAGGCGAACATCATTGGAGGCAACGGCGGTCGAGCCGAAAGCGGAGATGACCGCGGACATCCCCGAGGAGTTCATGTTGGCCGGACCGCAGTAGTTGGTGCCGATCGGGCCGGAACCACCCGAGATGGTGACGTCGAGGTCGTAGTTGTTGCAGTCGAAGCCGCTTCCGGAGTAAACGATCACCTCCAGGATCACGGGCATGGCTGCGCCGCTCGTGTTGGTGTAGCTGAGGTTCTCGTCGTCATCGGTCGAGACGCTGTAAGCGAGGCCGTTGAAGAAGCCGGTGCCGCAGTTGGCCGTGTCATACAGGGCGATGTCGATATCGCCGTCGGCGTGTGTGAAGAAGGTGCTGGCGTCGATCGTCTCACCGTCGGCCAGGGTGTAGGCGTAGTAGTCGTAGTCGGTCTTCGAGACGAAGAGGCCCGGTACGAAGCCGGTGATGTTGCTGATGGCGGTCGCGCAGTCGTCGTTGTCTTCGAGAGCGTCGTCGGTTGCGGTGGAGCAGGGATCCGGGAAGATCTGGATGTCCATCGTGTAGTTGTTGCAGTCATTGCCCGCATTGACGTAGACGTAGGCGTCGGCAATGACATCCATGGTGGCCCCTGAGTTGTTCAGGTACATCACGGTCTCCGAGTCCGTGATGCTGGCGCTGCTGTCGAGCAGGTTGGCGCAACCCGAGTCGTACAGAGCGAGATCGGTGTCGGCTTGGGCGTGGGAGAAGGTGATCGTCACGACGACGAAGTTGTTGTTGGGAACGCTGATCTGGAAGTAATCCGGATCGAGAGCCTCCTTCTCGGTGTAGAGGCCGGGGTAGTTTCCGGGGCCGATCACCCAGGGAGCGGCGCAGGAGTCGTTGTCCTCGAAGGCGTCGTCGGTACCGGGACACTGGGCCGCGGCAGTGGAGGTCAGCAATAGGGCGGCGCCGAAAGCAACGCCGAGAGCAGGCAAGGAGGGAAGCTTCATAGTGGTATCCATCAGGTGAGTCCGGTCGACACGCCACGCGTGGCGACCAACGAGTGAAGAGTGCCGAAGCAGCTTCCGAGTTTGCCACACCTGTCCCGCGGGGGGGATTGCAACGTAGTAACTTCAGTCCTCTGTGGGCTGAGGGGTGTGGAGAGCAGGGATAGGCGGGCTTGATCCAGGGAAAACCCCAGGGAGCCCATCGCGTGGAGCGCTTCGTCCCCTAGGTAGATCCTGTTTCCTGGAACGGCTACGACGCAGTTCCCGGGTGGTGCCGACGGGATCGCTTCAGGGTAGAGAGGGGCAGAGTTGGGCGGGAAGCGAGGGATTGTAAGCCGATGGAGCCATTCTGGCA
>JALWOP010000067.1 GCA_027083445.1 Planctomycetota bacterium
GGGGAAGGGGGAGCGCCGCGCAAGGCGGAGGCCCTCGGAAGATTGGGTTGCAGCCAGGGCACGGCCGTGGAGCGTTTGGAGCGGGTCACGTCCGAGCGGGCGCGGGCCGACCTGGCCGCAGCCTGCGGCTTCACCCTGGGGCGGGCTACCGCGGTGCTTTCGACCTGGAACAAGTGCGAGGACGTGCTCGCCAATCTCGAGGGCCTCGCCGCACAGACCTATCCCTTCGCGCGTATCGTGGTGGTCGACAACGCCAGCACGGATGAGACGGCGGTGCGCGTGCGGGCCCGTTTCCCAGAGGTCGAGCTGATCGTCATGCCCCACTCGGCCTATGGGGCTTGCGAAACCTTCAACATCGGCTTTGCCAGCGCGGGGACGGAGCTGATCGCGATTCTCGACGATGACATCGTCCTGCCCCCCTCTTGGCTCGAGCGTGCGGTCAGGCGGCTCGACCAGGAGCCGCCGACGACGGCGATCGTCTCGACCAAGATCATCGAACCGGGAATGCCCCGGGCCTATGCGGAATCCGAGGCGATCAACACCGAGCGCTACATGAGCACCTTTCGGGGCTGTGCTTCCCTGGCGCGGGCGGCGGCGATCGCCGAGTGCGGCTATTACGACGAGCGCCTCTACATCTACGGCAACGAACGCGACTTGACCTGTCGCCTGCTCAATCGGGGCTACCGTGTGCTTCAGTACCCCAAGGTGCACGCCTTTCACAAGACCCCCTTCGGGATCCAGATGGGCAAGCGCAGCCTCTACTATCACGCGCGCAACGCTTGGCTGGTGCAGCTCAAGTACGCGCCCCTGGGGGCGCTTCTGCGCATGCCTCTGCTCGTCGTTTCCCGTGTTCTCTTGCGTCGGCGGGAGAGGGAGCAGCGTGGTGAGGTGGCGGACGCGACCGGCACGATCGGGGTCGGCTCGGCGATTCGCTCCACCCCCGGGGCTTTTTGGGTTCTCTTGCGCGCGATCGGGAGCATCATTTGGAACCTGCCTTACTGTCTGCGTCACCGGGAGCCCTGCCGGGCTCCCGACTACGAGCTGCCGATCGAGTGATGCGGATCAGCGCCGTCGTCGTCAACTGGAACGGGGAGCACTATCTGCCTGCCTGCCTGGATGCTCTCGGCCGGCTCGACCTGCAGGAGATCCTGGTGGTCGACAACGCATCGACCGACGGCAGCCTGGCGCTGCTCGCGAGTCGTTATCCCGCCGTACGGGTCGTCCAGGTGGGGGAGAACGCCGGGCCGGCCCGAGCTCGCAACCTGGGGCTCGAGGCGGCCGGAGGTCGTTGGGTGCTTCTTCTCGACAACGACGTGGTGGTTCCCGGGGGGCTCCTCGAGAACCTCTCCGCAGCCGCCCGTTCCTCTCCCGGTGTAGCGGTGGTCCAACCGCGCAGTGTTTTCGCCCACGATCCGGAGCGTGTGCACTATGACGGGGGGGAGTTGCACTACGCGGGTCTCTTTTCCCTGCGTAACTGGTACGTGCCCCTGGCCCAGGCCGAGGGGAGTGGTTGGGTTCCGGTCGGGGGTTTCGTCTCCCTTTGTGCTCTGGTCGACCGGCACGCCCTCCTGGCCCTGGGGGGCTTCGATCCGCGTTACTTCATTCTCTTCGAGGATCTCGACCTCTCGCACCGTCTGCGTCTGGCTGGTCACACGATCCTCTGTGCCGAGGATGTCGTCGTGCGCCACGATGCGGGCACCGAGGGGATCAGCTTCCGAGGCGGGCGGAGCTATCCCTCCTCGCGGGTCTTCTATCACTCCCGCAACCGCTGGCTCTACCTGGCCAAGTGCCTGCGGCTGCGCACCCTCCTGGTCATCGCCCCTGGACTCCTGCTCTACGAGGGAGCTTGGCTCTTCTTCGTCCTGCGCCAGGGAGCCTTGGGGGCCTGGTGGAGGGGCAAGCAGGCCTTCTTCGCCGACCTGGGCCGCACGCGCCGCCTGCGCCGACAGGTGCAACGCAGCCGGATCGCCACCGACCGCGATCTCTTGAAGGGGGGCCCGCTCACCCTGACCCCCTCCCTCAAC
>JALWOP010000068.1 GCA_027083445.1 Planctomycetota bacterium
CTTCCCCCTCCTTTCTCCGTGCCCCCCTTTCCTCTCCCCGCATCGCCAGGCGAACCCGCCGCGTCGATCCCCGCTCGCTCGGTCGTGTCCTCTGCGACCTCTCCGCGTTCTAAGGTCCGAACTACTTTCTCCCACCCACGGCGCTGGGACCCAACGAGGTGACGGGTCCGGCGCGTAGGAGCAAAGCCTGATGATCAGCAACCAAGACGGCCGGATGGTCCTCCCCAGTGCCGAGGTCCGCAACTTCGGGAAGGTCGAAGAGATCGTCCCCCTCCCCAACCTGGTCGAGATCCAGACCCGAGCCTACGAGGAGTTCCTCGCGCCCTCGGTCCAGTCCGCGGCGCGGGAGGACCAGGGGCTGGAAGCGCTCCTGCGAGAGATTTTCCCGATCTACTCCTACGACAAGACCATGTGCCTGGAGTACGTGGGCTACGAGCTCGGGCGCCCTCGGTACACCCTGGATGAGTGTCGCAAGCTGCGCATGACCCACGGCTACCCCTTCAAGGTACGCCTGCGGTTGGTCAAGCCCGAGCCGATCGAGGAGGAGGTCTACCTGGGGGAGATCCCGATCATGCTCGGTGGGGGAGAGTTCATCATCAACGGGTCGGAGCGGGTCATCGTCAGCCAGCTCCACCGTTCCCCGGGGGTCGATTTCCTGCTCGACGCCAGCGCCCCGGATCGCAAGCTCCATAGCTGTTGGATCATCCCCGAGCGGGGATCTTGGGTCGAACTGAACGTGACCAAAAAGGAGCTGCTCACGGTTCGCATCGACCAGTCGGGCAAGTTCTCCGCGATCACGCTGCTGCGTGCCCTGACCGAGGAGCTGGGGACCGACCAGGCGCTCTTGCGGGAGTTCTACAAGACCAAGGTTTTCAAGAAGACCAAGTCCCAGAGCGCCAACGCCTTCGCCAAGAAGATCACCGACCGGATCGCGGTGGGGGACATCGTCGTCCTCAAGACCGGTGAGGTGCTGGTGCCCTCGGGTATGCCCATTCCCGAGACCGCCGCTCTCGAGATCGCCGCCGGTGATCTGGCGGAGGTCGAAGTGATCGACGCGGACATTCAGGAGCTCGACATGTTGATCCTGAACAGTCTGCACGAGGAGCCGACGGTCAAGAGTCACGAGGATGCGCTGATCAAGATCTACGGTCGCCTCCGCCCCGGCAACCCGCCCCAACTCGAGAAGGCGCGGGAACTGTTCCACGAGAAGTTCTTCGATGTCCAGCGCTACCGCCTCGGTCGAGTCGGTCGCTTCCGGCTCAACCGCAAGTTCAACCAGGACATTCCCGAAGACGTCCAGGTTCTCAAGCCCGAGGACATCATCAACTCGGTCAAGTACCTGCTCGCCCTGCGGGCGGGGACGGGCGAGGTCGACGATATCGACAACCTGGGAAACCGGCGTGTGCGCACCATCGCGGAGCTCGCGGGCGAGGAGTTCCGCAAGGGGCTGCTCAAGCTGCGCCGCACGGCCCAGGAACGCATGAACCTGGAGAACCCGGAGACGGTCTCCCCCCGGACCCTGATCAACTCGAAGACCTTCTCCAGTGCGGTCGACTATTTCTTCGGCCGCTCGGAACTGTCCCAGGTGGTCGATCAGGCCAACCCCCTCTCCCAGCTCACCCACGAGCGGCGTCTCTCGGCGCTCGGCCCCGGCGGCCTGAACCGCAAGCGCGCCGGTTTCGACGTGCGCGACGTGCACCTCTCGCACTACGGACGGCTCTGCCCGATCGAGACCCCCGAGGGGGCCAACATCGGCCTAATCTCGTCCCTCGCCCTCTACGCCACCCTGGACGACTACGGCTTCTTGGCGACTCCCTATCGAGTGGTCAAGAAGGGCCGCCTGACCCAAAAGGTCGAGTATCTGCGCGCGGACCAGGAAGCGGGCAAGGTCATGGCCCCCGCGGACGTTCGCATCGACGAGAAGGGGGTGATTCTCCAGGAGCGGGTGCTCGCCCGGAAGGACGGCGACAACATCGAGGTGCCCCCCGAAGAGCTCGACTATGTCGACGTCTCACCCAAACAGATCATCGGGGTCTCGGCCGCGCTGATCCCCTTCCTCGAGCACGACGACGCCAACCGGGCCCTGATGGGCTCGAACATGCAGCGCCAGGCCGTGCCGCTGCTCATCCCCGAGGTACCCGTCGTGGGGACGGGGATGGAGCGTGCCGTTGCGCGCAACTCGAACATGCCGATCTTCGCCCAGCGGGCGGGGACCGTGGATTACGTCGACAGCCGCGTGATCATCGTCGGTGAGGACGAGTACTACCTGACCAAGTTCAGGGGCATGAACGAGCGCACGACCCAGAACCACCGCCCGGTCGTGGAGGTGGGACAAGAGGTGGAGGAGGGCCAACTCCTGGCCGACGGTGCCTCGACCCATGGCGGCGAGCTTGCGCTCGGCAAGAACCTGCTCGTCGCTTTCCTGCCCTGGGATGGTTTCAACTACGAGGATGCCATCCTCGTCTCCGAACGACTCGTCAGGGACGACACCTTCACCTCGGTCCACATCGAGGAGTACGAAGTCGAAATCCGCGAGACCAAGCTCGGCAAAGAGGAGTTTACTCGGGACATTCCCAATGTCGGCGAGAAGGCCCTCGGGCAACTGGACGAAAGCGGAATCATCCGCATCGGGACCTTCGTCGAGGCGGGGGACATCCTCGTCGGCAAGGTGGCGCCCAAGAGCAAGAGCGAGTTGACCCCCGAAGAGAAGCTTCTGCACGCGATCTTCGGCAAGGCCGGGGTCGATGTGAAGAATGCCTCCTTGACCATGCCCCCGGGGACCCGTGGGGTGGTGATCGATGCCCAGAAGTTCTCGCGCAGGGTCAACCTGACCGACGCGGAGCGGACCAAGGCCCTGGGCGTCATTCGGGACGCGGAGACCGAGTTCCTGCGCGCGTTGCGTAGCTACACGGCGGAGATGCTGGACAAGGTCCAGACCCTGCTCGGCAAGGAGATCATCGACGACCTGACCGGAAAGCCCTTCGCGCTGGATGACACCTCGACCTACGACGAGTTGCGGCGGGTCAAGGTTCTCTCCCAGCAGGCTGCCGAGGAACATCAAGACGAGAAGGTACGCCTGGAGGCGACCGGAATCATCTACGAGTTCCAGCAGCGCATCGACAACAAGGAGGCGGACAAGAACAAGATCGTCAACCGCCTCAGTCGGGGGGATGAGTTGCCGACCGGTGTGCTCGAGATGGTCAAGGTCTACGTGGCCACCAAACGCAACCTGTCGGTCGGCGACAAGATGGCCGGCCGCCACGGCAACAAGGGCGTGATCTCCAAGATCTGCCCGGTCCAGGACATGCCCTATCTCGAGGATGGCACTCCGGTTGACATCTGCCTCAATCCCCTGGGCGTGCCCAGCCGGATGAACGTCGGGCAGATTCTGGAAACCCACCTGGGCTTGGCCGCCGCGAAGCTGGGGGTACGCTGCTACACCCCTGCCTTCGACGGGGCCAAGGAGAGTTCGATCGAGGAGCTGCTCCGTGAGGCGGAGCTGCCGACCACGGGCAAGTTCACCCTCTACGACGGTCGCACCGGCGTTCCCTTCGAGCAGGAGGTCACCGTCGGGGTGATGTACATGCTCAAGTTGCACCACCTGGTCGACGAGAAGGTGCACGCCCGTGCAACCGGGCCCTACAGCCTGATCACCCAGCAGCCCCTGGGCGGCAAGGCGCGCTTCGGCGGTCAGCGCTTCGGGGAGATGGAGGTCTGGGCCCTGGAGGCCTATGGCGCGGCGGCGATCCTGCAGGAGCAGCTCACCGTCAAGTCCGACGATGTCGACGGTCGGACCAAGATCTACGAGTCGATGGTCAAGGGACTCAACATCCTCGAGCCGGGGACACCCGTCTCCTTCGAGGTGCTCACCAACGAGATCCGCGGGCTGGGGCTCAACATGGAGCTCCACAAGAAGGCGACGCTGTAAGGGGAACCGAAGATGGCTGAAGCCAAGTACAACCGCATCAACGACTACGGCAGCGTCACCATCGCCCTGGCGTCGCCGGAGGACATCCGCTCCTGGTCCTACGGCGAGGTCAAGAAGCCGGAGACCATCAACTACCGCACCTATCGCCCCGAGCGAGACGGCCTCTTCTGCGAGCGTATTTTCGGTCCCGAGAAGGATTGGGAGTGCACCTGCGGCAAGTACAAGGGCATCAAGCACAAGGGCATCGTCTGCGACAAGTGCGGGGTGATGGTTACCCACAGCCGCGTGCGCCGCAAGCGGATGGGGCACATCAACCTGGCCGCTCCGGTCGCGCACATCTGGTTCTTCAAGGCCATGCCCAGTCGCTTGGGGAACCTCCTGGGGTGCAAGGTTTCGAACCTCGAGCGCGTGATCTACTTCCAGGACTACATGGTCATCGAGCCGGGGGACACTCCGCTCGAGAAGTACCAGCTCCTGACCGAGGAGGAGTACCGCCAGCGGCGGGCCGAGTACGGTCCCGAATTCGAGGCGGACATGGGGGCGGAGTGCATCAAGAAGATCCTGCGCAAGCTCGATCTTCCGGCAGTCTCGGAGGAGCTGCGCGAGGAGCTTGTGGCGACTCGCTCCAAGCAGCGCCAGAAGGACATCATCAAGCGCCTGCGCACGGTGGAGATGCTGCGCGACTCGGGAAACACCCCCGAGTGGATCGTGATGGACGTCATTCCGGTCATTCCCCCGGATCTGCGTCCCCTGGTCCTGCTCGACTCGGGCAACTTTGCGACCAGCGACCTGAACGACCTCTACCGCAGGCTGATCAATCGCAACAACCGCCTGAAGAAGCTGCTCGACCTCAATGCTCCCGAGGTCATCATTCGCAACGAGAAGCGCATGCTCCAGCAGGCGGTCGATGCGCTGTTCGACAACGGCCGCTGCCGCCGGCCCGTGCTGGGCTCGTCCAATCGCCCTCTGAAGTCCCTGACGGACATGATCAAGGGCAAGCAGGGACGCTTCCGCGAGAACCTGCTTGGCAAGCGCGTCGACTACTCGGCCCGCTCGGTGATCGTCGTGGGGCCCGAGCTGCGGCTGACCCAGTGCGGCCTGCCCAAGAAGGTGGCTTTGGAACTCTTCCAGCCCTTCATCATCCGCCGACTCAAGGAGCTCGGTCTGGCCGACACGATCAAGGCCGCCAAGCGCAGCCTGGAGCGGCGTGACGAAGAGGTGTGGGACATCCTGGAGGAGGTCATCCGCGATCACCCGGTGCTGCTCAACCGGGCGCCGACCCTGCACCGCATGGGTATCCAGGCCTTCGAGCCCAAGCTGATCGAGGGCAACGCCATTCGGCTTCACCCCCTGGTCTGCGGGGGGTTCAACGCCGACTTCGACGGGGACCAGATGGCGGTCCACCTGCCCCTCTCCTTCGAGGCGCAGATCGAGGCTTCGACCCTGATGTTGGCGAGCAACAACATCTTCTCACCGGCCGACGGTTCTCCGATCATCTCGCCCTCCCAGGACATGGTGCTGGGGATCTTCTACTTGACGAAGAACCCGCCCTCGATCCCCGAGGAGCTGCCTCTGTTCTCCTCGCTGGGGGAGCTTTTCCTGGCCTTCGGCCATGGGCAGACCACGACCCACAAGGCCGTGCGTGTACGCCTGGAGTCGGGGACTCTGGTCAAGAACGGTCGCAACCTCGACCCGATCGAGGTGGACGACAACGGCAAGGTCCCGGGCGGATCGGAGGGGGCCCCCGCCGAGTATGTGACGACCACGATCGGCCGAGCGATCTTCAACGACATCCTTCCGGTGGGGATGCCCTTCTACAACTACGAGTTGAACAAGGGCGCGATCCAGTCGCTCATCGGTGACTGCCACCACCTCCTCGGGCGAGATGCGACCCTGCGGTTGCTCGACGACCTCAAGGACCTGGGCTTCAAGGCCGCGACCCGCGCGGGGCTCTCCTTTGCCAAGGACGACATCCGCGTCCCCGACACCAAGCCCGCGATTCTGGAGGCGACGCAGAAGGAGATCGACAAGATCGAGACGGCCTATTCCCGCGGTGTGATCACCGACGGGGAGCGGTACCTGAAGATCATCGACCTTTGGACCCATGCTCGCGAGAAGGTGGGCCAGGACCTGATGCAGGTCCTCTCCGAGGACTTCGATGCCGAAGGCAAGTACGTCAACCCGATCTACTGCATGGTCACCTCGGGCGCGCGGGGTTCCGTCGACCAAATCCGGCAGCTCGGCGGCATGCGCGGCCTGATGGCCAAGCCTTCGGGCAAGATCATCGAGACGCCGATCAAGGCCAACTTCCGCGAGGGCCTCAAGGTCCTCGAATACTTCTCCTCGACCCACGGGGCGCGCAAGGGGTTGGCCGATACGGCGCTCAAGACCGCGGATGCCGGCTACCTGACCCGCAAGCTGACCGATGTCGCTCAAAACGTCGTCGTCACCATGGACGACTGTGGCACCCTGAACGGTGTCACCAAGGGCGTCGTCTACAAGGGAGACCGTGTCATCTTGTCCCTCGCCGAGGGCGTGCGTGGGCGCGTGGCCCGCGATGCGATCGTCGATGTGGTCAACGATGAGGTCATCGTTCGCGAAAACGAGCTCATCACCGATGAAATCGCTGCTCGTATCGAAGCCCTGGGCCACGAGCGGATTCGTGTGCGCTCTACCCTGACCTGCGAGGCGCCCCTAGGAGTCTGTGCTCGCTGTTACGGCATGGACCTGGCCCGTTCTCAACTGGCCGAGCGCGGCCTGGCGGTGGGCATCATCGCCGCTCAGTCGATCGGGGAACCGGGTACGCAGCTGACGATGCGGACCTTCCACATCGGCGGGACAGCGGCCCGCTCCGTCGAGGAGTCGGAGCGTCGGGTGAAGCGAGCGGGCAAGGTGACCTACCAGAACCTGCGCGTCGTCAAGGCGCCGGACGGCAGTCGTATCGTTCTCAACCGCAACGGTGAGGTCTCCCTCCTGGACGACCGGGACCGAGAGATCGACCGTTATGCGATTCCGACCGGCGCGGTGATGAGCGTCGAGGATGGGGATCAGGTCGAAGCCAAGGACGTCCTCTGCACCTGGGACCCGCACCACGTCCCGATCATCTCGGAGTTCGCTGGGGTCATTCGCTACGAAGACCTGGTCGAAGGTAAGACGCTGCGCATCGAGCGCGATGCGCGCCGCAAGGCCTCGCGCAAGCAGGTCATCGAGCACAAGGGCGACCTGCATCCCCAACTGGTACTCGAGGACAAGGACGGGAATCCTCTCGCTCTCTATCCGATCCCCGAGAAGGCCTATGTCGAGGTGGATGACGGTGCCAAGATCAAACCGGGCGAGCTGCTCGCCAAGTCCTCGCGCGAGGCGACCGGTACCCAGGACATCACCGGCGGCCTGCCCCGCGTGACCGAACTCTTCGAGGCCCGACGTCCGAAGGACCCCGCGGTCATGAGCGAGATCGACGGGGTGGTCGAGCTCGGCGACCGCAAGCGCGGCAAGCGCACGGTCATCGTTCGCGCCATCGGTGAGAACGGCGAGGTGATCGAAGAGGTCGAGCACGCCGTTCCCCAAGGCAAGCACCTGCGTGTCCACAAGGGGGATGAGGTGCGCGCCGGGGAGCCGCTGGTGGATGGCCCGCTCTATCCCGAGGATATCCTGCGCATCAACGGTGAAGAGGCCGTGCAGAGGTACCTCCTGCGCGAGATCCAGAACGTCTATCGCAGCCAGTCGGTCACCATCGACGACAAGCACATCGAGACCATCCTGAGTCAGATGATGCGCAAGGTGCAGGTCACGGACTCGGGCGACTCGGGCTTCCTGCCCGGTGCCATCGTCGACCGGCACCGCTTCCGCAGGGAGAATGAGCGCCTGCGCAAGGAACGTCGCAAGCCCGCTACGGGAACGACCTTGCTGCTGGGCATCACCAAGGCCTCCCTCTCCTCGGATTCGTTCATCTCCGCGGCCTCCTTCCAGGAGACCACCAAGGTCCTGACCGAAGCCGCTTTGGCGGGGAAGCGGGACTACCTGGTCGGCCTCAAGGAGAACGTCATCCTGGGCCACATGGTCCCGACCGGGACCGGCTTCCGGGATCACTACCGCACACGGGTCAAGAAGAACATCGATTTCGGAGACCTGGGTGCGAGCAGCGCTTCCAGCATGGGGGCGGCTGCGCGGGCGGACCAGGATATGGAGGCGCTCCTCTCGGGGAGCATCGACCCCTTGGCCGGCGCCCTCCCCTCGACGGGCACCGACGGTGTGGAAGGGGCGAGTGGAGCGG
>JALWOP010000069.1 GCA_027083445.1 Planctomycetota bacterium
AAGAGGGGGACGGGAAGGGGAGAAACCCCCTCCATGTTACGTCGGCTCCGCTCGCGGTGCTGCCCCGTGGATACCCTCGCCCGCCGATTCCCCGGCTATCAAACCGGGACCCCCCCTGGCATCGAAGGGCTCGAGCGGAGATGCTTCCCGCCATGACGATCTCCCACGCTTCCGCCGCATCCCGTCCGCGCACCTTTCTGGGAGGGGTCTTGATGGGACTCGCCAACCTGGTCCCGGGAATCAGCGGCGGCACGATGATCCTCGCGGTCGGTCTCTACGACGCCTTCATCGGCTCGATCGCCGACATCACTCGCCTGCGCATCACCCGCGCGAGCCTCCTCTTCCTCACCGTGCTGCTCTCCGGCGTCGCCATCTCCCTGGTGACCCTCTCGGGCGTGGCGGTCTCCCTCGTATCGAGCCACCGCTGGGTGATGTACAGCCTCTTCATCGGGCTGACCCTGGGCGGCGCGCCGGAGCTGTGGCGGCTGGCCCGTCCCGCCCGTCCCGCAACCCTGCTGGCCTTCGCCGCCGGGGTCGGCGGCATGGCGGCGCTGGCCTGGGGCCTCTCGGGCACCCAGCTTCCCAGCCAACCCCTGGTCCTGGCCCTGGTGGGGGCCGCCGCCGCCTCGAGCATGATCCTCCCGGGGATCTCCGGTTCCTACGTGCTCCTGATTCTGGGCATGTACGACACCGTCATCGGCAGCCTCTCCGCCTCGCGTCTCGGCGAGGATTACCGCGCCTCCCTGGCGATCATCGTGCCGGTCGGCATCGGTGCCGTACTCGGGATCGCCCTGCTCGCCAACCTGCTGCGCGCCCTGCTCTCCCGCTGGTCTGCACCCTCCCACGCTCTCCTCTTGGGACTCCTGTGCGGTTCGGTCTTCGGCCTCTACCCCTTCCAAGAGGCGGTCCACCCCGAACTCGTCCGGCGAGAGACGCGCAAGGCGATCGAGGCGCGGGTCGTGGAGGGCAAGACGATCGCCGAGGTGCGCGCGGAGTTCGGAGAGGATCTCACCCCCGAGGATCTGGAGCGCTGGGGCGAGAAGTGGACCGGAAAGAGTGCCGGCGACCTGAAGGCCGCCTCCCTCGAACTGGAGCGCTTCGCTCCGGGCGCGGGACGCGTCGCTGCCGCCCTGGCCCTCTTCGCCCTGGGCTTTGGCGCCACGCTCCTGCTCGGACGAGGCGGCGGCGGGCCGGAGGGCTCGGGGCCGGGCTAGGGGATCTCCCGGCCCTGCAAGGCCAGACGCTCGGCGAAGCCCGCGGCGAAGGCGATCCAAAACCACCCCCCCGGCGTGGGACGCAGGAGGCCCGCGCCCGCCAAGAGGGAATGGGCGGCGAGGGCGGCAAGGGCTCCCGCAAGCATCCGCATCCAAAGCGCCGCCGCCCAGGGACGGAAGAAGGCACTGGAGAGTGCGCCGATCGCACCCGCGAGGGCGACCCAGAGGTAGGCCCCATAGACAGCCCCCTCCTCCGGTCTCAGAAAGCCCGCCGCGGCCAAACCCAGGGCGATCCCCAAGAGTGACCGGCGTCGCTCCGCCCTCCCCTCCCGCTCCCGTTCGAGCCGCGCTTCGCGTTCGATCCGCTCTCGGATCGCCGCCGCCTCCTCGCCGTGCAGGGCCAACTCGAGGGCGGCCAACTCCTCGCGCGCGGCGCTTTCGCCGACGGCGTCGTTCAACCGGCGCGCCTCGACGATGCGCTGCAGGAGGATCCCTGCGCGATCGCGCTCCCTCGCGGGCCAGGTCGTCACCCGTCGGCGCTGATCGGCGAGCCACCAACTCACGACTCTCTCCCGTGCGCGCGCGGAGCGGGTCAGAACCTTTCGCAGGCGAAGCCATAGGGAGGGCGCAAGGGAATCGATCAGGCGCCGCTCGCCCAGTCGCGTCAACTCGATGCGCGCCTGGTCGCAGGCGATCCAGGTGATGGATGCGTGGCGTGGCTCGAGGGCCTCGCTCACCGGCCCCGCCCAGCGGGAGAGCCACCAGGAGACCCGGCCGGCCTCACCGGGGGGGGGAGCC
>JALWOP010000070.1 GCA_027083445.1 Planctomycetota bacterium
CCCCCGCTCCAGGTGGTGGGAAAAGGGCTGCGCGCCCACCCGCCAAAGGGAGAGGGGCCGGCGACTCTCGAGCCCCCGCTCCGTCCAGAGGAGGCTCGGCCCCTCCTCGCTGCCCGTGACCCGGCCGGATGCCAGGTCGAGCCATGCGCCGGGGAAGAGCTCGACCTCGCGCCAATCCCCGGGCTGGCCGAGGAGGGGCGTGCAAAGGACGCAGGCGGCCCAAAGCTTCCTCATGGTCCTAGCCTATCCAGGCAGACCGATCCGGGATACGAACTCGGTAGGAGAGCAGCGCCGGGGGGCTTTCCCTGGCCCGCTGCTGACCCTAGGATCTGACGCCCCCCACGAGGGGGACCCCCGAAAGGGGGACCCTCGAGTGGGAAACTCGACCTGGGGAGATAGCTCAGTTGGTAGAGCGCTGCGTTCGCAACGCAGAGGTCGGGGGTTCAAGTCCCCTTCTCTCCACCAGATCGGCCGTCGGTCCTCGCGGGGGTCCTCTTGCTGGGACCCTCTATCCCGGGACACCTGCGCCTCCCGGATTGACGATTCCGCCCGCGCCCCTAACGGCGCGATCCGCCCCTGGAACCGTTGGAACCGCCCCGCCGCCCGCCGGAGCCGGAGCGGCCCCGGCGCCAGGGCTTGGGCTTCAGAGCCGTGCCGCTGCGCAGGTCCTCTTCGAAGCGCCTCACGATCCCGATCAACTCCTGTGCATAGGCTTCGAGCTGCCACGCAAGCAGACCTTCGACCTCTTCCAGAGCCTCGGGGGTCGCCGGCCGCTGGAGAGCGATGCGAATCATCACATGGCGATTGAGCAGGTAGCTCGACTCGATGCCCTTGGCGTCCGCGCAGTCCTTGCGCCAGCGCTTGAGGCGCTCGTAGAGCTCCTGTCCTTCATCGTCGAGGACGTCGGTACCGTCCCGTTTGGGCAGGACCGGTAGCCGCTCGAGGGGGCCCAGCTCCCGGGCTCGGTCGATGGCATCGAGAACCTCCATCCCGAAGCGTCGCACCATCCGCGGCGAGAACCCGTGCACCTGTGCCAAGCGGCGCTCGTCACGGGGTCGATGGCGCGCCAGCTCGAGCAACACTTGATTGTTCATCACGCGGAAAGGCGGCACGTCACTCTCCCGAGCCAACTCTTCGCGCAGGGTGAAAAGTTCGCGCAGAACCTGACGCTCGATCGGCTGCAGGCTGCGAGCTCCCTTGATGCGCACAAACTCGTCGGGCGTGAAACGGGGTGCACTGACCTCGATCGCCTCGATACGGCGGCATTCGCCCTCGACGATCGCTCCCCGCCCCGTCTCGTCCAGGCGCTTGCGGAAGAGGCGCATGAGGGGCAGGAGGAAATGGGTGTCGAGTCGTGCGTAGGCGACCTGTTCAGAGCTCAGGGGCCGCTTGGCCCAGTTCGAGCGCTGTTGGGTCTTGTCGAGCGCCACGCCGAACTCCTCTTCGATGACCGCGGCCAGCCCGGGACTCGCCGAGCCCAGGGTGGCCGCCGCGACGCGCGTGTCGAAGATGGAGGCGAAGGAGAGGGAGTATTGGCGTTTCAAGATCGAGACGTCGTACTCGCCGTCGTGGAAGACCTTGACGCAGCCGGGATCCGCAAAGAGTTCCCCCAGGAGGCGCAGATCGACCCCCTCGGCCAGGGGGTCCACCAGGTAATCCCGCTCGCCGACCGTGATCTGCATCAAGCAGACCTTTTCGCGGTAGCTGTAGAAGGAGTCCGCCTCGGTGTCGACCGCGACCTCGACCTGCCCTTCCAGCTCGGCCAGAAGGTGCTCCATGCCCGCCCGATCCTGGATCAGAGTCGGCGGAGGGAGGTCGGGGAGGGTCATGGGAGAGGATGTGAAACGACCCCTCACTCGGACTGAGCGAGGGGTCGCATGAGCGGAATGGCGAGGGCGACGAGACTTGAACTCGCAACCTCCGGCGTTACAGGCCGGCACTCTAACCAGTTGAGCTACGCCCCCGCGAGGGGCGCGGAGTCTACTGATCCTCGCGGGGCGGGGG
>JALWOP010000071.1 GCA_027083445.1 Planctomycetota bacterium
CCCCATGTATTTCGACTACCTGAACCTCTTGGTGTTCGCGTCGGTGGGGTTCGCCTTCGTCTTCGTCAATGTTCTGATCTCCGGACTGATCCGGCCGAAGCGGGCCACCGATCAGGGCCTCGACGTCTACGAGTGCGGCGAGCCGACGATCGGCGACACCTGGATCCGGTTCGACATCCGCTACTACACCGTCGCACTGATCTACGTCATCTTCGCGGTCGAGATCACCTTCCTCTTTCCGTGGGCGATGGTGATCCGCGAGGCCTTCGCCGACCCGGTGATCGGATTCTGGGCCCTCCTGAAGGGGCTCATGTTCGTGACGATCCTCTTCTTCGGGCTGGTCGCGGTCTGGGTCAAGGGCGACCTCGACTGGGTTCTCTCCTACGAGGGCCAGGCCTACGTGCCGACCCGTCGGCGCGAGAGCATCGAGATCCCAACGGTCGCGGAGCTCGAGAGCGAAGAGGATGGGGAGGACGAAGAGGTCACCGATGGAGAGGAGGCCGCCTGATGGGTGTGCTCGAGAATGCCTTCGAGGAGAACGTCCTCACCACCAAGGTCGATTGGCTCCTCAACTGGGCGAAGTTGAACAGCATCTGGCCGATGACCTTCGGACTGGCCTGCTGCGCCATCGAGATGATGGCGGTGGGGGCGGCCCACCACGACATCGACCGCTTCGGTGCGGGCGCCTTCCGGGCGACGCCCCGGCAGGCGGACCTGATGATCGTGGCCGGGACGGTCAACTTCAAGATGGGTGAGCGCGTCAAGCGCCTCTATGACCAGATGCCCTCGCCCAAGTACGTGATCGCCATGGGGGCCTGCGCCACCGGAGGCGGCCCCTATTACAAGTACGGCTACACGGTGATGAAGGGGGTCGACCGCATCATCCCCGTCGACGTCTACATCGCGGGCTGCCCACCGCGCCCCGAGGCTCTGCTCGAGGGGCTGATGAAGCTCCAGGACAAGATTCGTCGCACCGCGGTCATCCGCAAGCCTGCCGTCACGGCCTAGTTCCCATGGAGTTCCAAGCGATCGTCGATCGGCTGCGTGCCCTGGAAGCTCCGGGTATCGTCAGCGCGGACGAGCCCCGGCCGGCCAACAAGGCCGAGAAGGACCCGGGGCGTTCCGGGCGTCCCTTCCTCGTCATCGAACCGGACAAGCTGGTCGATTTCCTGCGCGTCTGCCGGGACGACGAGCGCCTCGCCTTCGAGATCCTGATCGATCTCACCGCATCGGATCCGGGGGCCGACGAGCCGCAGCTTTGGATCCTGGTCGAGTTGCTCTCGGTGCGCCATCGCCACCGGCTGGCGCTCAAGGCCCTCCTCCCCAAGGAGAACCCCACGCTCCCCTCCGCGACCGCGGTCTATCGCGCGGCACAGTGGCATGAACGCGAGTGCATGGAGATGTTCGGCGTGACCTTCGAGGGACATCCCGACCCGCGCAACATCCTGTTGCCGGATGATTGGGTCGGCCACCCCCTGCGCAAGGACTACGAGTTCCCCACCGAGTACCACGGCGTCTCCTGCGAGTAGCCCCGATGACCGACGTCCAACAGCACACGCCGAGCATCCACCTCTCCGGTGAGGAGCCGAGGGTCCTGCCCAACGGCGAACGGGAGTTCTTCTTCGACGTTTCGACCTCGGACCTCGAGGTCAACATGGGTCCCCAACACCCTGCGACCCACGGGGTGATGCGCGTTCTCCTGCGTACCGATGGGGAGCTCGTCACCGGCGCGCAGCCGCACCTGGGGTACCTGCACCGCTGCGCGGAGAAGATCGGCGAGAACGTCGAGTGGCTCCAATACCTGCCCTACACCGACCGCTACGACTACCTGGCGGCGATGAACAACAACCTCGGGTACAGCCTGGCCGTCGAGTCGCTGATGCCCGACCTGGAGATTCCGCGCCGCGCAACCCTCCTGCGCACGATCTGCGCCGAGCTCAACCGCATCGCCAGCCACCTGATCGCCTACGGGACCTACGGGCTGGACATCGGGGCCTTCACCCCCTTCTTCTACGCCTTCCGCGAGCGCGAGTGGATCCAGGCCCTCTTCGAGAAGATCTGCGGCGCCCGTTTGACCTACTCCTTCATCCGCATCGGCGGCGTTTTCAACGACGCGCCTCCCGGCTGGCTCAAGGAGGTGGCCGCCTTCTGCGACGTCTTCGAGGAGAAGTGGCGCGAGTACTACGACTTGCTCGTCACCAACCACATCTTCGTCATGCGCACCAAGGACATCGGTGTGATCTCCGCGGAGATGGCCTACGACTTCGGTCTGACCGGACCGATGCTGCGCGGTAGCGGTGTCGACTTCGACCTGCGTCGGGACCTGCCCTACATGGCCTACAAGGAGATCTGGGACGCGGGAGCCTTCCGCATCCCGGTCGGCCGGGGGGCGCAAGGAACCCTGGGCGATTGCTGGGATCGCTTCGACGTGCGCGTTCAGGAGATGATGGAGTCGATCAAGATCATCCGCTACTGCCTGGAGGTGATCGAGGAGGGCGAGGTGATCGGCGACGTCCCCAAGGTGATCAAAGTTCCGGCCGGCGAGAGCTACGTCGGCATCGAGAACCCGCGCGGTGAGCTGGGCCACTACGTCCACTCGGACGGGGGCAAGGTCGCCGTGCGCTGCCGGGTGCGCGCCCCATCCTTCGTCAATCTCGCCGTACTCGAGGACCTGATGCCGGGGACCCTGCTCGCGGACTCGGTGGCCATCATCGGATCGACCGACATCGTCGTCGGGGAGACGGACCGTTGAGTATTCTCGCAATCACCCTCTCCGCCGGGTCCCTTCTCTCCGGGGCGGCGGCGACCGAACTCCAGGGACCGGTCATGGGCACGCCCGGCGCGGGCGGCAACTTTCTGACGCGCCTTCTGGAGTGGCTCGGCCCTCCGCAGGCGGTGCCCACCTGGGCCATCGCGCTGACCTCGGTCCTGCTCGGGGTCGCGATCCTGGTCACCATGGTCTCCCTGATCGCCATGTGGTCGGTCTGGATGGAGCGCAAGGTCTCCGGCCACATGCAGTGCCGCTTCGGCCCGATGTACGCGGGCGGCTGGCACGGCTGGGCACAGACGATCGCCGACGGCGTCAAGCTGCTGCTCAAGGAGGACCTGATCCCCAAGGGGGCGGACCGGGCGCTCTTTTGGATCGCCCCCGCGATCGTGCTGGCGGGAATCTTCGGCGCACTGGCTGCCCTGCCCCTCTCCTACGACTGGTACTTCGCGCGCATGGACCTGGGGGTCTTCACGATCCTGGCCCTGGGCTCGACCACGACCATCGGCGTCGTCATGGCCGGCTGGGCTTCGAACAGCAAGTGGTCCCTCTACGGGGCGATGCGCGAGGCGGCCCAGGTGATCGCCTATGAGATCCCCCTGGGAATCTCGCTGCTCTGCCCGTTGATGACCCTGGGAACCTTCAGCCTGATCGATGCCAGCCGCGAGCAGGCGACCCTCTTTGGCTGGGACTGCGGGCTCGGCTGGGCGGTCTTCACCAACCCCTTCAACATCGCCGCCTTCGTGATTTTCTGGATCGCGGCCCTGGCCGAGACCAAGCGCGCGCCCTTCGACCTGCCCGAAGCGGAATCCGAGCTGGTCGCCGGCTTCATGACCGAGTACTCGGGCATCCGCTGGTCCTTCTTCTTCATGGAGGAGTATGCGGCGATGTTCCTGATGAGCGTCGTCGGAGCGGTCTTCTTCTTCGGGGGCTTCGAGACCCCCCTCACCGCCCTGATGCGCGCTTCCGGCAGCGACGGCACGCTGCTCTATTCGCTGGTCTGCTTCGGCACCCTGGTTCTGAAGGGCTTTGCCGGAGTCTTCCTGATGATGTGGCTGCGCTGGACCCTCCCGCGCGTGCGCATCGACCAGGTGATGACCATGGGCTACAAGTACCTCACGCCTCTCGCGCTCCTGTGCGTACTCCTCACCGCCACCTGGGAGTTCGCCCGCCACCTCGTCATGGGCTGATCATGGTCAGAGTCAAGGAGTACTTCGGCAACGTATGGAAGACCCTCGCCACGACGTGGGGTGGGATGCGCATCACCGGCAAATACTTCCTGCAGAAGCCGATCACGGTCCAATACCCCGACGAGCGTCTACCCATCCCGGACCGCTATCGAGGCATCCACTACCTCGAGCAGGAGAAGTGCATCAACTGCCTGGCCTGCGCCCGGGCGTGCCCCATCGACTGCATCGAGATGGAGGCCATTCGGCACGGCAAGGAGCTCGAGTGGGTCTCCTTCACGCTCGACTACCAGAAGTGCATGTTCTGCGAGCTGTGCGTCTATCCCTGCCCCAAGGATTGCATCCACATGGGCACGGAGTTCGCCCTGGTCACCTACGACCGTTCCGAGCTCAACCATGACCTGCTCTCGTTCCGCGGAATGTCGCGCGAGGCTCGCATCCGCATGAAGGAGGCCGAGGAGAAGAAGAAGGCCAAGGAGGCCGCCAAGGCTGCCAAGGAAGCTGCCGAAGCGGCCGACTCCAAGGACGAGAAGGGGGAGGGCTAGGCTGTGTCCAACACCCACCTGCAGCGCGCCTTCTACACCCTGCTGGCCCTGGCGACCCTGGCCGCCATGGCGCGCGGCCTCGCCGTGGCGGGCGCGCAGGGTCTGCTCTTCCACGGCTTCGCGGCTCTCACCCTGGGCGGCGCGGCCATGTGCATCTGGGAGCGCTCCGTCGTGCGTTCGGCCTTCTCCCTGATGGCGACCTTCGTCGGAGTGGCGGGCCTGTTCCTGTTGCTGGGCAACGACTTCCTGGCCATGGCGCAAATCCTGATCTACGTCGGCGGCGTCCTGGCCTTGCTGCTCTTCGGGGTGATGCTCACCCCGCCCGACCTGGATGAGCGCAGCCTGCCGCGCATCGGTGGGGCCACTGCCCTCTTGGGCGCCGGGGTGGCCTTCATCATCTCCAAGGTGGTCGGGGTCGGCGTGCGCACCTGGGCCGTCGCCCCCAAGCTTCCCGAGCCGACCACTCGCGCGCGCGACATCGGCATGGCCTTTCTCCACCCCGAGCAGTACGTCGTCGCCTTCGAACTGGCAGCCTTCCTCTTGACGGTGGCGCTGGTCGCCGCGGTTTACATCGCGCGTCGTCGCCGCGTGGACTTCCAGGGCGAGACGGCATCCTCGGAGGGACAAGCCTGATGGGCCTCTCCGCATACCTCACCGTCTCGATCCTGCTCTTCACCCTGGGGGTGATTTGCATCATCAGCCGGCGCAACGTCCTCTACGTCCTGATGGGGATCGAGATGATCCTCAACGCGTCGAGCATCAACTTCGCCGCCTTCAACCGCTTCAACGGAGGCGGGCTCGAGGGGCGAATGTTCGTGATTTTCATCATCATCCTTGCCGCGGCGGAGGCGGCGGTCGCCCTGGCGATCGTGCTCAACGTCTTCCACCTGTTCCACTCGGTCAAGCCGAGCGAGGCCGACCTCCTGCGGGAGTAGCTCGCGAGCCCCGATGCCGGACACATCCCACCTCTTCACCAGTCTGCCCACGTGGCAGTGGCAACTCCTTCTGGCAGTGCCGCTGATCCCCCTGGTCGGCTACGTCATCCAGATCTTCTGGGGCAAGCACCTGCCCCGTCAGGGAGACTGGCTGCTGACGGCCGGCATGGGGGTCGTGATGTGCATCACGGTCTACATGTTCTTCATCGCCCGGGGGCACAGCTCCGGCGAGGGGTACTTCATAGCGGAGTCCCTGCGCGATGGATTCGGTTGGGATTGGCTGCATCGCGCAAGGCCCCAGGCCGAGGGACTCTCCCTGCCGACGGGGCTCATGTACGACGGACTGGGAGCTGCCATGCTGGCCGTGGTCGGCGTGGTCTCGTTTTTCGTGCACCTCTTCTCGACGGGGTACATGAAGGGCGATCGGCGCTACCACATCTTCTTCGCCAACATCAGCCTCTTCACCTTCGCGATGCTGGGGCTGGTACTCAGCGACAACATCCTCTTCCTGTTCATCTTCTGGGAGCTGATGGGATTGATGAGCTACCTGCTCATCGGCCACTTCTCCCAGGACCCGACCAGCCATCGCATCCGCCAGGCGGCAGCCGCCTGCAAGAAGGCGTTCATGACGACGCGGGTGGGGGACACCTGCCTCCTCTTCGGGATGGCGATGTTCTACTTCCTGCTTCCCGAGCACTTCAATGAGCTGGTCGAGCAGGGCAAGATCCACGCGGACAAGATCGGCGGCACCTTCAACTTCACCCTGCTGTGGCAGCGTGCCTCGATGGTGGTCGAGGCCAATGGCGGCGCCTATCCGATCTGGATGACCACTGCGGGGCTCTTCATCTTCGGGGGTACGGTCGGAAAATCGGCCCAGTTCCCCCTGCACATCTGGCTGCCCGATGCCATGGAAGGCCCGACCCCCGTCTCGGCGATGATCCACGCCGCGACGATGGTGGCCGCCGGCGTCTTCCTCCTGGGGCGTACCTTCCCGCTCATGAGCCCCACGGTGCTGGCCGTCGTGGCTGCGGTCGGAGGCTTCACCGCCCTCTTCGCAGCGACCATCGGCTGTACGGTCTTCGACATCAAGGGCGTGCTGGCGTACTCGACGATCAGCCAGCTCGGATTCATGGTGGCCTCGATCGGATGCGGGGCCTTGGGCCTCGTGGCCGGCCTGTTCCACATGGTCACCCACGCCTTCTTCAAGTCCTGCCTCTTCCTGTCGGCCGGCTCGGTCATCCATGGCTGCCACCACGAGCAGGACATGCGCAAGATGGGGGGGTTGCGCAAGAAGATGCCCATAACCTTCGCGTGCATGCTCATCTGCTCGCTTTCGATCTCGGGCATGCCGCTCTTCGCGGGTTTCTACTCCAAGGACCGCATCATCGCCGCGGCCTTCGGTGGTCTCTCCCTGAACTTCAACGGGGGGACCTTCGCTGCGACGGTCTTCTTGCCGCTGGCCGCCTGCCTGACCACCTTCTATATGTTCAGGCTGATCTTCATGACCTTCTTCGGCGAACCGCGTGACCACCATGTGGACGAACACGCGCATGAATCGCCGTGGAACATGACGGTAGCGATCTCCGTCCTGGCGACCCTGGGACTCTTCGGGGGCTATTTCTGGCTGATGCACCCGACCTCACCCCTGGGGGCCCACGGCACCTGGTTCACCGAAATGGTCGACTGGCGCACGATGTATCCGGGCGTCGACCTGACGCGAACCAACCTGGCCGGGATGGCGGCAAGCGTGCCGCACGCCGCTGCCCATGGTGGCAGCGCTCTCCATGAGGCGGGTGCCGCAGCAGAGCACCTAGCCCACTTCTACCACGGCTTCAACCCCCATGTGACGGCGATGATCGCCTCGCTGGCCGTGCTCCTGATCGGTATCGCGCTGGCCGTGCAGATGTATCTGCGTCGCAAGTGGAACCCCGCCAAGGTGACCGGTGCCCTGGGCGAAGGCTACGTCTGGGTCGCCAACAAGTACTACATCGACGAGGCGGTCCAGGCGACGGTCATCCGCGGGACGATCGGCCTGGCGGCGATCCAGAGGTGGATCGACGAAAACATCGTCGATGGCCTGGTCTTGACCGTGGGACGCATCGGCAAGGCCCTGGGCTTCTTCAGCGCCTGGTTCGACAAGCACGTCGTCGACGGCCTGGTCAACCTGGTCGGTGGCTTGACCCAAGCCTTCGGCTCGATTGCGCGCCTGTTCCAAAGCGGGCGCATCCAACAGTACGTCTCGTTCGCGGTGGCCGGCGGGATTCTCGTCGCCGCCTTCCACCTGCTCACCTGATCCCCCCCAGCACTCCATGGACTCCTTCACAGTCCTCAACCACTCCTCGATCCTGGCCTGGATCACCTTCATCCCCCTGATCGGGATGGCGGCCGTGCTCTGTGTTCCACGCACGAACATGAGCGTGATCAAGGGGATCACCTACGTCGCGACCTTCGTGCCGCTGGTCCTGGCCACGGTGGTCTACTTCGGCTACGACACGAACTTCCAGGGCTACCAGTACGCCCAGGAGGTCCCCTGGATCAAGCTAGGTTCCTTCGAGGTCTTCTGGCGGGTCGGCATCGACGGTCTGAGCCTGCCGTTGGTCTGGCTGACGACGATCCTGCTCCTGGTCGCAGTACCGGCCAGCGAGTCCGTCCCGCGCCTCTCAAAGGCCTACTACGCCCTCCTGCTCCTGCTCGAGGTGGGAATCCTGGGGGTCTTCATCTCCCTGGACTACTTCCTCTTCTACGTCTTCTGGGAGGTCATGCTCCTGCCGATGTACTTCCTGATCGGTATCTGGGGCGGCCCGCAACGCGAATACGCGGCGATCAAGTTCTTCCTCTACACCCTGGCCGGCTCCGTGCTGATGCTGGTGGCCTTGGTGGCGATGTACTTGGATCAGGGCACCTTCTCCATCCCCCAGATGATGGCCATCGGCAAGGCCGGCGGCTGGACGGGTCCGAGCCTCCTGGGGATGACCTTCACCACCTGGGTCTTCTGGTTCCTCTTCATCGCCTTCGCGATCAAGATCCCCAGCTTCCCCTTCCACACCTGGCTTCCCGATGCCCACGTCCAGGCGCCGACCCCGATCTCGGTCATTCTGGCCGGGATCCTGCTGAAGCTCGGGGGCTACGGACTGATTCGTGCCTGCTTCCCGATCGTCCCCCATGCTTTCACGGACTTCGCCTTCGCCCTCGGCGTCCTCGGGGTGATCTCGATCGTCTATGGGGCCTACGTCGCACTGGGACAGAGCGACTTCAAGCGTATGGTGGCCTACTCCTCGGTTTCTCACATGGGCTTCGTGCTGCTCGGCATGGCTGCCTTGACGGAATTCGGGATGAAGGGTGCCGCCCTGCAGATGTTCAACCACGGCACTTCGAGCGCCGCCTGCTTCCTCGTCGTCGGTGTCATCTACGACCGGGCGCACCACCGCGACCTGAATGCCTTCGGAGGGGTGGCCCAGCCGATGCCCCGCTATTGGGCACTCTCGACGGTGGCCTTCTTCGCCTCCCTGGGTCTACCCGGGATGGCCGGCTTCGTCTCCGAGGCCTTGACCCTGGTGGGCTCCTTCCAGTCGGCGGACACCCGCTTCCAGATCCTGGTGCTGATCTCCTGCCTGGGCGTGGTCCTGACGGCCGCCTACATCCTCTGGGCCTTGCAGCGCGTCTTCCTCGGGCCCCTCAACGAGAAGTACAAGGACTACAAGGACATCACCGGCCGGGAGATCTTCTCCTTGGCACCGCTCCTCTTCCTGTGCATCTTCCTGGGGATTTTCCCCTTCTATCTGCTCGACTGGATGGACATCGGCGTCAAGGACCTGATGAGCATCCTCTTGCTCGGGAAATGAACGGAGTCCCCACGTGTTCCTGACGGGTGATATTCACGCCAAGAGCCTCGGCCTGCTCGCCCCCGAGCTGGTGCTGGTGGCGGTCTCGCTCCTGATCCTGGTGCTCGACCTGGTCTGGAAGGAACGGGATTCGTCCAGACTGGGTTGGATCTCGATCGGCGGCCTGGCTCTGACCTCGTTCCTGCTTCTGCTCGCCTTCGGGCGCAGCGGGGGGCCCGAGCACGAGACCGCCTTCGCCCTGGTGACGATCGATCGCTTCGGCATCTTCTTCAAGCTCTTCACCTGCGCGGCCCTGGCGGTGGTCATCTTCTTCGTGATGCAGGACCGCCGTGAACGCAAGAGCCACATCGGGGAGTACTACTTCCTGCTCCTAGGTGCGGCGATCGGCATCTTCTTCATGGTCGGCACGAACAACCTCCTCTTGCTCGTGCTGGGCTTGGAGTTGCTCTCCCTGGCCTCCTACTCCCTGGCGGGTTTCCACAAGGCGGAGCGTCGCTCGGCGGAAGCCGCCATGAAGTACGTCATCTTCGGCGGCCTCTCCGCGGGGGTGATGGTCTACGGCATCAGCCTGCTCTACGGTCTGACGGGAACCCTCGATCTGCGGGTCATGGCGGGTGTGGCTCAGGGCGAGGGCGTCACCCGCAGTCTGGCCCAGGCCATCACCGAGAGTCCGGGAGCGGTGGCCATCGCCATGGTCATGATCCTGGGCGGCTTCTCCTACAAGATGTCGGTCGCCCCCTTCCACTTCTGGGCGCCTGACGTCTACGAGGGAGCACCGACCCCGGTCACTACCTTCTTGGCGGTCGGCTCCAAGGCCGCCGGGTTCGGGGCCCTGTTGCGCTTCTTGGCCGTGCTCTTCCAGGACGGCGGGGCTGCGGAGGCCGTGCGTGCCTACGGCTTGCAGGTGGGTTCCCTCTTGGCTCTGCTCGCCGCGGTCACGATGACCATCGGCAACCTGGCGGCCATGCGCCAGGAGAGCGTCAAGCGCATGCTGGCCTACTCGTCGGTGGCCCACGCGGGTTACCTCCTGGTCGGCGTCGCCGCCATGACCTCGGAGGGGTTCGAGGCGGCCATGTTCTACCTGGTGGCCTACTACCTGATGAACCTGGGGGCCTTCGGCGTTCTGCTCTACTTCTCGGGCGAGACGGGGGAGGAGACCTTCGACTCCCTCGACGGCTTGGGCTACAAGGCGCCGCTGATCTCGGTGGCGATGGTCGTCTTCCTGATCAGCCTGACCGGCCTGCCTCCGATGATCGGCTTTCTCGGTAAGTGGAAGTTGATCCAGGCAGCGATGGACCCGGCCCTTGACGGACGCCTGCTCTGGCTCGTCATCTGCCTGGTGCTGAACTCGGTCGTCAGCCTCTACTACTACCTGCGCGTCGCCAAGCACCTCTTCCTGAAGCAGCCTGCCGAGCGCAGCGTACGGCCCGCCCCGGCCTTGACGGGCCTCCTGGTGGTTCTGGCCGTCCTCAACGTGCTCCTACTCGCCTATGCCCGCCCCCTGGTGGAGTGGACCAGCGCCAGCTTCGACCTGATCCTGCGCTGAACCGGCTGGGTGCTTCCGGGCTGGGGCCCTCCGCGCTGGAGGAGGTCGAAGTGGGGAAGTCTTTCTGATTCGAGGGCCCTTTCCAAGAACGGTAGCGGCACTACCGTTCGATCTACATGCGTTTTCTGATTCTGCTGGCCAGCATCGCGCTGGTGGTGGTTCTGGTCTTGACCCTTGGTGGGCGAGGAGCGCGGCCGGCAGCCCGCGCGGAAGGACCCGCGGGCGGTGAAGCCGCTCCGAGGGCGACCACGGACCTGGTGGCAGCGTCCAAGCAGGGAGGCCGGGATGCCGCGCAGGAGTCCGAGCCCACGGTTGCAGGGCCCTCGGTTGCAGAGCCGGAGGCCCGAAACCCTGCCCCTCCCACAGGGCTTGCGGCCGCCTCGCCCGCTCTCCGTGGCCGTGTGCTCGACGACCTCGGGGTTCCGGTGGAGGGGGCCAAGATCGAGGTATCCCGCCGTACGATCGATGCCGGAGGTTTCGGATTGAGGTCGGAAACGTCCGTGCATCTCAAGGAGTTCGACACCCACTCGGGTGAGAACGGCCTCTTCACGATCCAGCCGGCTCCCGAGGGCGAAGTCCTCCTCGAAGCTTCGATGCCGAACTATGCGCAGAAGGAGGCCGTGACCGCGACCGCGCCAGCCGAGGGTTTGCTCCTCACTCTCAGCCTGGTAGGCGCGATCGAGATCACCCTGGCCGATCCGAAGGACCCCCTGGCCAAGCGGGTCAACGTCGAGGTGGAACGTTCCCGAGCGGAGCCGGCCGCGCCCCCCTGGACGCGCCACGCCAGGGTCTCCCGTTTCCGTCGGGGTCGCATACTGAGGAAGGAGCTCTTGCCCGGGGACTATGACGTTCGGATCCGCAGTCGATCCGGTGGTCCAGTCCTGTTTCAGGTAGGACCCGTGAGGGTCACGGCGGGTGAGGTGACGCAGGACCCACGCTTGACCGACATCTCCCTCGCCTCCCGGATCAGCCCCGTGACTCTGACCGTCGTGGATCTCGAGGACGAACCCATTCCGAAAGCCGAAATCTGGATCCACGAGGGGAGCGGGGAGGTCGGGCTGTGGACCGACTCGGAAGGAGGGATCACCTTCCTGGTGGGGGAGAGCGGCCTGGATCTGCGCATCGAGCACCCGGGCTATCGTCCACGGGAGCTCCGAGGAGTGAGGGATGACACGAGGGTGCAGCTCGAGGAGGCGCTGCGTCTGCGCCTGCGTCGCACATTTTCCGAGCCGGGTCTCTCTCTCTACATCTCCCACGAGGCCGGGCGGGGCACCCCGGAACACTTGCCGGACATGAACCTCGAATTCCCCCCGGGTGAGACCGAAATCCTAGGGGAACTCGGAGGCCCCGGAATCTATTCCGTGCAGTGGTCGGTCATGATCCAGGGACCGGCCGGTGCGACCGCCATGCTGAACGATTTCGCCCACATCGAGCCACAGACCTTCGAGGTGAAGGAAGGGGAATCCGAGGTCGTAGTCGACCTAGAGGTGGATCCCGAGCAGGTCGCTCGCATCGAACTCTTGGCGCAGGAACGCTTGAGGGGCTTGGAGCGCGAAGAGAACGAGAGCGACGCGAGTTACCGCCGCCGCTGGTTCCAAGCGGTCACGGGCAGGGAGCGGTAGCAGAAACCAGCGCAGGAGGAGCGGCCTGCGGTCACGCGGCAAAGCCCAGCAGGAGAACGAGGCCGTAGACCAGGGCCGCTCCGGCCCAGGCGGCGAGTTGGGATGTGACCTTGTCCCGCTTTTCGCGTGTCACGATGAGCATGGCGGCGGAGAGCGGCAGCGCGACCAGGGCGAGCTGCAAGAGGGTCCACGCCGCGCCCCGAAAGCTGGAGGGGTCGCCGCCGGGTGCCAGCATCCAGGTCAGGAGCGCACCACCGATGAAGGGTAGCACCAGGTTCGGGGGAGGCATTCAGGCCCCCTTGATCGCGCGTAGCCAGAGGGTGCCGGCCGCGTGGAGCTCCCGGGCGGTCGTGTAGTCGGAGCAGTGCGCGTCCGGGGTGAACTCGGATTCCTCGCCCGGACCTCGAGAGTCTTGGATCCGCTCGGCGTCGACCTGGACAAAACCGGCTTCGCTGAAGAGTGCGATCCACTCGTCCTGGCCGAGAAAGGCCATCTCGAGCCCGACCATGTCGTCCCAACTCGCGCTGTGGGGGGACTCGCGGTAGCGGTTGATGAGGATGTGAGCCTCGCCACCCGGCTTCAGGACGCGGTGGATCTCGGCTGTGGCCCGCGGCAGGTCGACCGCGTAGTAGAGGGCCTCCATCGAAAAGACTCGATCGAACTTGCCGTCGGGGAAGTCGAGCTCCTCGAAGGTGCAACGCTCGTAGCGTGCTCGGGAAGTCAAGTCGTGGAGCTCTTCCGCGCGGGCCAACATCTCGGCGGAGACGTCGATGCCGATCGCCCCCGCGCCCGGAGCGGCGGCGGCGAGCAGGCGCGTAGCCCAGCCCGTTCCACAGCCCAGGTCGAGGGTCTGCATTCCCGGCCGGATTCCCAACTTGGGTAGGACCTGGGAGACGATGTCGGCATGGTGCTCTTCGAGTTTCTCGGCCCGCCCGTCGCGGACCCACTCGTCAAACGTGGCGCTGATTCGATCGTGGCTCATGGTTGATGGCTCGTCCGCGGGGGGATTGTAGGCTGACGAGGCGCGGCTGTCGGCCCTCAGGCGGGATGGACCACCTCGTCCAAGGGGGCGAGGGTCCGCTCCCAGGCGTAGCGCTCCTCGACCAGCCGGCGGCCCGAGCGGGCCAGGGCATGAGCCTTTTCGGGATCTTTCAGGAGATCGATGACCGCCTGGGCGAACCCCTCGACCTCGTCCCGCACCAGATAGTCGCTCTGGGGAGTTCCCTCGACACCTTGGGTCGCGCTGGTCGTCCCGACGACCGGCAGGCCCATGGCGAGGGCTTCCAGGACCTTGTTCTGGATCCCGCGTGCGATGCGCAGGGGGGCTACCGCGACCGAGGCCCGTCTCAGCCAGTCGCGCGTCTCCTCGACGAAGCCGGTGACCCTGACGCCGGGCCGGCTCGCCAGGCGCTCGACCTCGGGGGTCGGCTTGGCCCCGACGATCGAGAAGGTGGCGCCGGGGACCGCCTCCTGGATGCGCGGCAGGATCTCTTCGGTGAACCAGACACATCCATCGATGTTCGGCAGGTAGTCCATCACCCCGGTGAAGACCAGGTGGCCCGGTTCCGGCTCGTTCTCAGCGGGCGAGAAGAACTCCAGGTCGACTCCATTGCGCAGCACCATCGTCGGGCAGCCGGGGATCTCACGCCGAAAGATCTCCTCTTCCAGGGGTGTGCACAGGACATTGGTCACCGTACGCGCGGCGATACGACGCTCGAACTCCAGCAGGCGCCGCCACTCCCGCCGGTAGACCCAACGTGCCGGCGGAGGAGTGCGCTCGGCGTATTGGCGCCACTTGTCCGAGTCGAGCTCGGCGAAGTGCATGATCCAAGGCAGGTCATGGGGCAGAAGGTAGGCCCCCATCGACGAGGAGAAGGCGTAGGCGAAGTCCGCCCCCTCGATGCGCTCGTCCACCGCGTCCCGCAGGGCCCGCGATCCGAAGACCCCCAGGGTCAGGGGCTTCGAGGTCGCCAAGAGGGGCAGCGAGGCCAGCTTGGCCCGACGCATGTCGAGCGGGAAGTCGAGGGTCTCGATGCCCATGCCCCGCAGCTCTTGGGCCGCGCGGCGGTCGGCCTCGTCGTGGGAGAAGGCCAAGACGGTGACCTCGTGGGCCTGGCGAAAACGGTTGACCAGTTGCCAGGTCGTGATCTTGTCCCCCCGATTGGGGGGGTAGGGGACCCGCTGGGAGAGGAAGAGCAGCTTCACGCGCGGCCAGCCTAGGGCCTAATCGATCACGATGCACCCATGGGATAGGGCAAGGGTCAGGCGTCTTTCGCGAAAGAACGCCGCGCCCAGGTTGCCCGCCAGGTCCGCCCGATCCAAAGCTCCCCGTGAGAAGCGCATGTAGGTGGCCGGGACCGATTCGAAGCGACGGCCTGCGAGGCGCAGCCAGGGGTGCGGGCCCCGGTCCGCCAGCACCTCGCCCTCCAGCCCGCGCACCCGCACCGTCTCGAGATCCTCGCGGCTTCGGGTCAACCCCCACCTGCGTACCGCCGGTCCGTGGAAGATGAGCGCGCTGTCCGAGCCGGTGTCCAAACGCAGGCGGCCCTCCTCTCCCGGGGCGAAGGAGGCTTGCAGTACCGGGGCACCGGGGTCGAAAGCCACCGCCGTCGCCTCGGGAGGAGGGTCGAAGCTCTCCGCGTCGATCAGGCGTACCCGCCCTGCGGAAAAGTCGAGCTCGAAGACGGCTCGCATGAGGAGATCGTTCCCGAGGATGCCGTCGAGGGAGAGGCCCAAACCCTCCCCAGCTCCGCTGAGGTCGGAGACGAGCAGCGGCAGGCCGCGCACCTGCATCGCTTCCAGATCCAACTCTCCGAGCCGGACCAGCGGCCGCTCGACCCGGCCCTGTGCGTCGACGAGGCTCCCCTGCGTGATGGGGGTGAGGGCCAGGCCGCGGGCGCGCCTGCGGTCGAGGATGCTGGTGCCGGCACCCGTATCGATCAGCCACCATCCGGCTACTCCGTCCCCGGGGCTGGCTTGCACCACCAGGCGCGTGCCGGCTCGTCGGGTGGTGAGCTCGCTCCACCGGCCCACCTGGGCGAAGGTCGTATCCCTTGGTGGGGGAGGAGGGGCGCAGGCTCCTGGGGTGAGTACGGCCGTGCGTCGCATCCAGCGTGCCACGGGGCGACCGCCGTGGGTGAGCTCGACCCTCCCGGGAAGGGCGAGCCCCAGGGGGGAGGTCCACTCGGAAAAGGTGTAGCTCCTCTGCGATCGGTCCCCGAGAAAGCGCAGCCTCCGGGGCAGGTGCGTGCGGGCTTCGAGTTCGACCTCGGCCACGGCCTGGCCGTCGAGGTAGACCTCGAGGCGTCCGGGCTCTCCCCGGCGTAGGTCCCACTCGGGCCAGGTGCCGCCCAGGAGCTCGGCCACCAGGCGCGATTCCCGCGCCGCGCTTCCTCCCGCCGGACGGGCCAGTCCATCGGCGGGCAGGATCCAGTCACCTCGCGCGTCGCGCCCCACTCCCCCGGGCAGCCGGGTTTGGTGCAGGCGGGAGAAGAACCCGCTCGGGGTGAAATGGTCCTCGAACGTTCCGTCACCGCTCCCGTCCCGATAGTCCCCGCTCACGCTCCAGGGCGAGGTCGGCACGGTTCCGGCGGCCCGTCGCAGCAGGGCGCGCTCGCCATCCTCCAGCGCACGCGGTGCGGCGCAGGCGCACGACAGCAGCGCACCGATCAGTACCGGCGAGCATTTCATCCTGCGTGCCCACCGATCAAGGTGCACCAAGGGCCTCGCCGGCTGCGCTCCTCGATGGCGAGACCGGCGTTCACGACGGCGGCCTGCACCTCTTCGAGATGGGTCTGATGGATTCCACTCAGGGCGTACCATCCCGACGGGGCGAGGCGTTTCGCGAGGGGCTTCAGCTCTGCGATCAGGACGTCCGCGTAGATGTTCGCACAGAGGATGTCGAACTCTCCCTCGATCGTCGTCAGGACCTCGAAGCCCCCCTCGTGGAAGATGCAACGCTCGCTGGTGCCGTTGGCTTCGGCCAGAGCTTCACCGTAGGTCTTGGAGAGGGGATCGATGTCGAAACCCACGGTCTGTTTCGCCCCCAGCAGCGCGGCGGCGACGCAGAGGATCCCGCTTCCCGAACCGGCGTCGAGCATGCGCTCCCCACCCCGCACTCTTCCCGCCAGGGCACGCAGGCAGGCGCGCGTCGTCGCGTGGCGCCCTGAACCGAAGGAACCGCCGGGCTCGATCGTGAGGCGTACCTCGTGCTCCTCTACCGGACCGTTCCACCAGGTCGGTGCGATCACCAGGCGCCTGCCCAGGCGGAAAGCTCGGCAGGAGTTCTTCCAGGCTGCGATGAAGTCGCTCCGCTCCAGCTTGGAGAAGGTCACGCGGGCGTCCCCAAGTTCGGGAACCGTCCGAGCCAGGTCGGCGATGGCGGCGCGGATGCGGTCCCGGCGAGCGGGGGTGTCCTCGTCCTCGGGGAGATAGGTCGAGACCCGCTGCCGGTCCCCCAGATCCTCGAAGGCGACCGAAGTCGAAGGGCCGCCGGCCAGGACCTCCGCAACGAGTTCCTGCCAACCCACAGGCAGGTCGACGCTCACCTCGGTCCAATCGCCGGTGTTCATCAGAAGGGCAGGTCCTCCGTCGGGATGTCGAGGTCCGCAGGGCCGCTCGGCGAAGCGCTCTCTTCGTCGAAGGTGGAGGTGAGGCCGCGACGCTCGAGGTCGGCCAGCATACCCATGTGGGCCAGGGCCTCGTGCAGGACACGGCTCGTCTCTCCCCGAACAAGGCGAGCTTTGCCCTCCTCGGGATGCATACCGGCAAGGGGCAGCTCCTCGAGGAAGGGACGCCCCAGGGGTTCTCCCAGGCGTCGGTCGAGGATGAAGATCACACCGCGGTCGGTGGGGCGGCGCATCAAGCGACCGAAGCCCTGACGGAACTTGGCCAGGGCACGCGGCATGTAGACGCTCCTGCGATGGATGCGTTTGCCCATCGCTGCGGCTTGGGCGTGGTGGAGTCGGTCGGGAACACCGAAGGGCAAGCGTGGGATGACCAGGTATTCCAGGGTCTCGCCGGGAAAGTCGGCACCGAACCAGAAGGTGTCCACGCCGAGCAGGATCGAATCGCTGCGTTCACGGAAGAGGGCTCCGAGTTCCTCCTTCGAGACCCCCGCCATGCCCTGATACCAAAGGGGGATACGCCGCTTCCGGAAGCGCTGACGCAAGGCCTCGCCGACCCTGCGTACGTCATCCTTGTTGGTGAAGAGCACGAGGATGCGTCCCCGCGTGCGCTCTCCGAGCCAATCGAGGAAATGCTCGACGTAGGCCAGGTGGTCCGCCTTGCGAGTCGGCGGGGGAGCATCACGGGGCAGGCCCACCAGGACACGCCCGTAGTCGAAGGCCTCGGGAGCCTGCGCCGTGCGCACCTCTCGCTCGAGTTGGGGCAGTTCGTCTTCATCCTCACCCGACTCCTCGAGTCCGAGGTAGGCGCGTGCGGCTTCGAAGCTGCCGCCGAGCATGGTGGTCGCCGAGAGGAAGACCACGCTTCCCAACACCGGATAGACCCGTTCCCGGAGGATGCGCCCGGGGAAGAGGACGCTCGCCGTGAGGCTCATTCCCCCGTGGCGGTCCAGGCGAACGTCGTGCAAGATCGCAGGGCTCAGCTTGGGCCGCTCGCCATCCACCGGCAGCCAGGCATCGAGGTCGGTGGCGAACTCCGCCAGCTCGACTCCCGCGAGTTCGAGGGAGCGCAGGAGCCGGGCACCACCTCGCAGTGGGATCGCTCCGGCTGCTTCTCCGAGGCGGCCGAGGGCCCGGTCGAGACGGCCCAGGGCCAGTCCCAGGTCGAGTCGCGCGGCGACGAGCTGCTCCCCCTCCTCTCCTTCGACGTAGAGGCGCAGGAGGGTGTGGCGCTCCGAGTCCGGGCAACGCCGCCTCCCGCGCCAGCGTTCGAAGAGATGGAGTTGGCGCAGGAGCTCGTCCAGAGCTTGCCGCGTCTGGTCCGTTCGCTTCTCGGCCTCTTGGGCCTCTTCCTGGGCAAAGGTGCCGCGGGGGAGCTGCACGGTGAGACGCTCCAGGGGGCTGCGTTTTCCCCCAGCGAGTCGCTCCAGCAGCGCTTCGAGACGGGCGGGGCGCAGGGCATGGCTCCAGGTGGCGGCGGCCACGTCGTGCAGGTGCTCGCACTCATCGAAGATCACATGGTGGAAGAACTCGGGGCGCGACAGGAGGAAGGACTGGTTGGTCAGGACGACATGGCTACGTTCCGCTCGCCGACGGGCAAGGTGTGCCCCGCAGCGCGCCCGATCCTCCGCGTGGCTGCAGCAGCCGGTGCGTGCGCGTACGGCGGCGAGGATCCTCTGCAGGCTGCGACGGTAGTGGGTACCGCTCGTCAGTCGCAGGGGAGGATCCTTGGGGAGACGATTGAGGTCGCTCTCATTGTCGGTCAGGGCGAAGAGTGCGAGCTGGGTCCAAACCAACCAAGCCTCGGCATCGTCTCCCCCTTCGGGGTGGGCGAGGGAGAGGGCGCGCATGCAGAGGTAGTTCTCCCGTCCCTTGAGGAGACTCAGGCGCAGGGGGCCGGCGACTCCCGCACGGGCGAGGGCGGCCAGGGCCACCTCGGCCTCGCCATCCATCGCCTGTTCCTGGAGGGCGCGCGTGTAGGTCGCGATGCCGAGTCGTGCTTCGTTGCGCAGGGCCCACAGGAGACCGGGAATGAGATAGGCCAGGGTCTTGCCGGTCCCGGTGGGGGCGTGCACGAGCAGGAGCTCCCGCGAACCGAGGGTGGCGGCCACCTCCCGGGCGACCTGAGCCTGGGCGGGACGCCGGTACTCCTCCGGCGACCCTCCTCGCCGGTGAGCGAGGATCCGTGGGAGATGCTCCTCGAAGACCTCCTCGAGCAACGCACGGTCGCTGGGGGAGAGCCCCTCGGTCGGAGTGGGGCTGGGTTGCAGCGGGACGAACTCCTCCCAGAGGGCGAAGAGTTCGGCCGCCTTGGAAGGCAGTCCCTCTAGATCGACCTCTCCCCCGGTCGCCTCGAGAGCGGCCTGGAGGAGGCCTGCCGGTAGATCCTCACCTGGATGGAACAGCTCCCCGGTGCTGCGGGCCCAACTGGAGGGGTGCTCGAAGAGGGCTAGGGCCAGGGCCAAGCGTTCGGCAGCCGGGGGGTCGGAGGCGAGGAGTTCTCGATGGGCGGCGGCGTAGCCCCCTGCCAGCAGGGCGTGGGCCTCGAGTGGGCGATCCTGGGCACGCCGGAGGAGTTCGGCCAGGGCCTGCACCAGCTCCGAGGGATAGAGCGCCTTGGGGGGGCCGTCATGGCCCTCTCCCAAGGCGCGCACGAGACCCGCCCCCCGGCGGGCAAGTCGGCCGGGAAGCCAGAGCGCGGCCAGCTCATCGATGCCCAGAGCCAGGCGCGGACGTCCCGAGAGGGCGCCGGCCCAGGCCTCGAAACCCTCCCCGTCGGGGGTGATCACCGGCGCGTCCCCCAAGAAGATGTCCAGCTCGCTCCAGGCTTGGAGGGGATCCACCGCCTGGGTGAGGTCGGCGGCGGTCACCCCGAACTCGCGGGTCATGCGCGCGCTCGCCTTCTCCCCCTCGAAGGGGCGGCTCCAGCACTCGAAGGTGAGCCAGCCCTGGGGCCCCGGACGCAGGGCGAGGAGCCGAAAGAGCCCGTCGAGTTCGGGGTCGGGCCCGGTGACCCAGGGGATCACGAAGGCGGGGTCGGGGGGGTCTCTCCAGGGCTCCACGGAGGGCAATGTACCCGTCCGCCGCTCGGGATCGGGGGATGCCTGGGATGAAGGAGTGGGCTCGCAGGGGCTCGGTGGGGATCAAGGTGGGCTCATCTGCCTAGTACCGTGGTGATAGAGTCGGAATGACCCCTATCTGCGAGGCTTCCGGCCTATCTCGACCTGCTCCCCGGCGCTAGAATCCTCCGCCGCGTTCTCGGCGCACTCCTCCCCCCGGAGTCGCGTCACTCCCTCCCCGTTCCCTCCAGCGACCCCCCTCATGGAGATCTCCGAGATCCAAGTCGACGGCTATGAGCACGTCGCACGCTGCCGCGATGAGGCTTCCGGGCTCCACGCGATCATCGCCATCCACGACACGACCCTTGGGCCGGCTCTGGGCGGGATGCGCATGCTGCCCTATGCCTCCGAAGACGAAGCCCTTTTCGATGTTCTGCGTCTCTCCAAGGGGATGACCTACAAGTCCGCCGTGGCGGATACCGGCCTCGGCGGCGGCAAGTCGGTCATCATCGGCGATCCCGCCAAGGACAAGAGCGAGGCGCTCTTTCTGGCGATGGGGCGCTTCGTCGGGAGCCTGGACGGCCGTTACATAACCGCCGAAGACATGAACATCGGGATCGCCGATTTGGAGATCGTGCGACGGGAGACCCGCTGGGTAACGGGGCTCTCCCGGGAGTCCGGCAGTTCCGGCAATCCGAGCCCCTACACCGCCTATGGCTGTCTCGTCGGCATCCGCGCGACCAGCAAGGAGGCCTTCGGCAGTGAAGACCTTGCGGGCAAGAAGGTCGTGATCCAGGGGGTCGGCGCGGTCGGCGGGAGGCTCGCTGTATTGCTCAAGGAGGCGGGAGCCGAGGTGGTGATCTGCGACCTCAGGGACGAGCGAGCCCGGGAGCTGGCGGACAAGCACGGCTTCGAGGTCGTCGACGACGAGGCCCACCTCGAGGTGGACTGCGACATCTACTCACCCTGCGCGAGGGGGGCCGGAATCAATGACGAGACGATTCCCAAGCTGCGCTGCAAGGTCGTCGCGGGGTGTGCGAACAACCAGTTGCTCGAGCCCCGCCACGGGGATGAGCTTCGCAAGCGCGGTATCCTCTACGCACCCGACTACGTGCTCAACAGCGGCGGCATCATCAACGTCTCGGTCGAACTCCTGCCGGGTGGCTACAAGGAGGATGTCGCCATGAAGAAGATCGAGCACATCGGGGATGCCCTGGCGGAGGTCTATGCGATCTCCAAGGCCGAGGATATCTCCACGAATGAAGCTGCCCGGCGCCTAGCCGAGCGGCGTCTCGCAGCCGCCAAGGCCAAATGAGTGAGCCTGGAATCCAGAGCAGTCGCATCCGGCTTCTGCTCTGGGTCCTCCTCATCGTCGGTCTGCCGCTCGTCATCGTCTTGCAACTGTGGACGGCCGATGCCAACTATGGGGCACCGGTCGGGGATCAGGCCGGCGGTACCCTGCGCGCTCGCGTCGTCGATCAGGCGGGGAATCCGGTCCCCGATGTCGCCGTCGACCTCGAGCTCTGGCCCCTGGGGGGCAAACCTCTGGTCCATCAGACGCAGCGGACCGACGCCCTGGGGGAGGTGGCCTTCGAGGCCCCGCCCCTGCGGGGCAAGTACCGCCTGGTGACCGGCGGAGGCGAGTATCAGCGGGTTGCGCGCGAGCGTTCCTTCGTGGACGGCAAGGGGCGCGAAGTGGAGCTCTCCACGGTCGAACTCGAGCTGCGAGCGGGTGTGCAGGTCCAGCTAGGGTTCAAGCGCAGGGAGGGGGCTGCCGTCGCCGGTGGGAGCGTGCACCTAGTCGGTCGCACCCTGGACGGTCCACTCTTCGGTCTGATCGGCAGGACGGTGGAACTCGAGCAGGAATTCGAGGGAGACCACTGCCTCCTCGACGGTCTGCCTCCCTTCGAGGGCCAGGTGCACATTCGCCTTCTCGACGGAACGGAACTCGACTTGCACCTCGAGGTGCCGCAGGGAACGGCGAGCTTTTCCTATCAGCTCTAGCCGGGCGAACCCTACTCCTTGCGCAGGAAGTCGACCAGGTCGTCCTCGAGCTCGGAGAGGCCGTAATCAGGTACGGTCAGGCAGCGGTAGACGATGCGCGCGAGGGCCTGGGGGGTGTTGGGATTGAGGTCCCGCGGCGGGGGATAGGAGAGGAAGTAGGAAAGGCTCAAGCGCTCGACTTCGCCGCCCTGCTCGCGACCGGCGTACTGCCAGGGCACCTCATCGAAGGGCAACACGCCCGTCAGGATCTCGTAAAGCATGACGCCGATGCCCATCACGTCCGCCTTACTCTCTCTCAGGAGCAGGGGGTTGTAGTGGGGGGTGGTGGTGATCACGCCACGTTCGTCCGCGCGCATGGCCGGGTCGACCATGACCACGCTTCCCGAGGGCTTGATGATGATGTTCTCGGGCTTCAGATCCCCGTGGTACTCGAGCTGCCCGCCGGCCTCGAGTTTCTTGAGGGCGCGGACGACGGTCAGGAACCAGTTCAGGCGGATCCCTTCGAGGGCGCGGATCTTCTCGCGCAGGGTCTTGCCCCGCACATGCTCCATGACGGCGATCGGTCGACCCTCGTGTACGAAACAGTCGTGCACCGTCACCAGGTTGGGGCTGTTCACCGAACCCAAGAGCTGTGCTTCGCTTTGAATCAGATCGTCGATCTCATGCACATCGAGGAAATCGATGCGCACACCGTCCTGACGGAAGAAGATCGCCTCGGCGGGGGTCTCGTCGGGGCTGATGCCTTCAGGCTTGCGAGCGCTGGTGATCTCGAGGAAGCGCGTCACGTAGCGGCCGCCCCCCGCGACGTCACCCACCTTGAGGGCGTACTTCTGCCCGGAGGGGTCTTCGGCGAGGTAGACGAGACTGAAGCCACCTCGGGCAATGAACTCGACTACGCGGTATCCGCCGAGGCGTTCGCCGGCTTCGAGCTTGATCATGGGACGCGGTGTTCTGGGGCGGGGTGAGCGAGAGAGGAGGAGCGGTCGCGTGGGGTCGCGTCCGTGCCGCTTCTTTCGGCTATCGGCGGCTCTGGATTGAGGGATTCCAGCGCCGGGAACGAGACTCCGAGCAGGGATGCACCAGCGGGGCAGAAAGACCGCGAAACCTCGCGATTCGGGACGCTCACGGGGGGGCTGTGGAACTCTCTTCCAGGCCTGCTCAGGGGTGCTGCGGAGGGCGTTCGAGGAGGGTTACCCGCTCCGAGCCCAGGATGCGAGCCGCCCCCTCCGCGACGGTGCCGGTCCCCAAGAGCTCGGCTTCGGCATGCGGCCGCAGTCGCCATGCTCGCCCGCTGCTGTCCACGAGGCCCAGGTCCTGGTCATAGAGGTTTCGGACCGCGAAGAGATGACGGTGGGGGGGGAGGGCCTCCTGGTAGCGCACCACCGAGCCCACCGTCCGGGCCCCCTCCAGAACGGTCCACTCCTGCACCGCAGGGGTGGGACGCACGACTGCCGAATCGAGTCCCACGGGGGCTTGGCTGGCGGTCGTCGTACAGCCGGCGAGGAAGAGGAGCTGGAGCAGTGAGGAGCGCATGGCCAGTGCTCTCCATCGGCCGAGGACGGGGCGGGCTGGACCGGGAAACGCTATCCTCGGGGCGTGGATGAACATGCATTGGAGTGCTACCGCAAGGCGGGGCGGATTGCCAAGGAGTGCCGCGAATGGGCCCGCGAGAACATCCGGCCGGGGGTGACCATTCGGTATGTACTCGAGACCCTGGAGACGATGATGGCCGAGCGTGGCGGGGCGCCGGCCTTTCCAGCCCAGTCCTCGCGCAACTCGATCGCCGCCCACTACTGCAGCTCTCCCGATGATGAGACCACCTACGAGGTGGGGGACTGCGTCAAGGTCGACTGCGGGGTCCACGTCGACGGCTATATCGGCGACACGGCTTGTACGGTCGATCTGTCCGAGGACGGGCGCTGGACCCCTCTGATCGAGGCTTCCGCGGCGGCCCTGGCGGCCGCCATCGCCACGGTCGATGAGGGGGTCAGTGTGGGAGAGGTGGGCGCCGCGATCGAGCGCACGATCCTGGCGGCGGGGTTTGAGCCGATCCGCAACCTGACCGGCCACGGTCTCGACCGGTGGAAGGTCCACACCGCGCCCCAAATCCCCAACTACGGGGAACGCGGCGGGGGGCGCTTCCATCGCGGAGCGGTTTTCGCGATCGAACCCTTTGCCTGTACCGGGCGCGGCTACATCAAGGAGCGCGGCAAGGCCGAAGTCTTCATGCTCGTACGTCCCCCCCGCAAGGCCAAGGGCCTCGACCGAGAGCTCCTCTCGGACATTCAGAGCTGGCGTGGTCTGCCCATCGCGCGTCGCTACTTCACCCGCCACGAGCCGCGCGTCGTCGAGGAGACCTTCAGCAAGCTCGCGCGTCAGGGCTCTTTGGTGCGCTATCCACCGCTGGTTGAAGAGGAGGGGGTCATGGTGGCCCAGACCGAGCACACTCTCTTCCTTGGTCCGGACGGGGTCGAGGTGCTCACCGCGTGAACATCGCGGTCTGTTGTCCCGACGCCGCGGAGCTCGACGCGGCTTGGGCGGCGCGTTTGGGTGCGGCCCTGGAGCACCTTGCCGAGCAGCATCTCCTCACCCGCTTCGGCAGCGGGGCTCGACCGCTGGAGGAGTTCCAGCCGAGGGACTACGAACGGCTGCTCCTTCCCATCGGCGATCACGAGGCCTTTGCCCCCCTCGTGCCGATCCTGCGCCGAGCGGGGGGGACGGTATGGCTCTGGTCCTGGTCCCTGCGCCGTTTGGCCCGCGCCCACCGACCCGCCCTGGCACGTCCCGGACTGGCCGGACGTATCGCTGCCTGGCGTGAGGGAGGCCTTCCCGCCCTGCGCGGGGACGAGGCGGTTCCTCTCAACCGCTCGGTGGTGCGCTTTGGGGATGCCTTCATCGTCGAAGACGACCCTACCCGCCGGCGCATTCTGGAGGAGCGCAACGCCCCCACACCGACGGCGATCCTCCGGGGCGAACATCAGCTCGGGGAACTCGTCACCATCCTTCCCGCCCACCGCACCAACCGGCGCAGCTTGATCGCCACCGCAGTCGAAGCCGCCGACCGTGCCCGGGAGCAGCGCCGTGCGGGCCGGGACTGATCCCCAGCGCTACTTCAGGAACCCCGTGGGAGCCTAAGAGGCAGGAAATAGGGGGTCTCGCGCTGGTAGCGGTTGAAGGGGGCGCCATAGCGGGCGAGGTAGCGCCTCTCCTTGAGCCTGGGGCCGAGCAGGCAGTAGCCACCCCAGACGAGGGCGATCAGGAGATGATCGAGGGTCCAGACCGGCCCGGTCCAAAGGACCATGGCGAAGGCGAAGTAGACCGGCTGGCGGCAGAGGCGGAACATGCCGGAGGTGGGAAAACCGCGGCGAGGAACCGGTTTGCCGGCCGCCACCGAGGTCCAGCCGAGGGAGCCGGTCTGCAGATCGAGCCCCGCGTCCCACATCGCCTTGAGCAGCAGCAACCAGGCCGCTCCATAGACCCCAAGCTCCAAACCGCTCCAGGGAACGCCGGGCTTGTAGAGGGTGACTCCGGTCGGACACCACAGAGCGAAGACGAGCCCGATCTGCAGCGAGGCGATCAGGGCGTAGTTGGTCGTGGCCAGGGAGCGCCCCAGCTTCCCCGGGGTGAGAGCCTCCAGGATGCGTCCACCCCGCCGGCCCAGGAAGAAGGAGTGCAGGAAGGGAAACTGCAGCAGTAGCAAGGCGTCGAGGAGCCAGGCCCGGTGGGGCTGCAGGTGAATCCATCCCATGCCCAGTTCTCCCCGTAGGGAGACGAGCATCAGGGAGACCGACAGGCCGAAGATGGTGTGGGTCAGGAGTCCGTAGCCGATGACCAGGGTGCGCTTCATGGGGTGTTGCCTCGGCGCAAGAGGGCACTGTAGCTGACAGCCAGGGAGCGCGACGGGCGGGGAACGATAGCCCATGCACGCAGGGTAGAGAGAATCTTGGTCCCTTCGCCGGCCCAGTTCACCGGGTGGAGACCCACCTTCCTAGCCTTCTCGGAAAGTTCCTCGGGGCGTATGAACATGCGTGGGTCGTGGGTTCCGCGGGGGACCAGTTTGAGACCCTCCGCTAGGATGACAGCCAGGCAACGTGCGCGCAGGGTACGGTTGATCGTGCTGACGTAGACCAGTCCGCCGGGTCGCAGGACTCTAGCGATCTCGGCCAGGACGGCTACGGGCGAAGGCACGTGTTCCAGGAGGTCCGCGCAGACGGCGTGATCGACGCACGCATCGGCGAGGGGCAAGCGCTGGACGTCGCCTTGGACCCAGAAAGCCCCGGGCTCTTCCCTGCGGGCCGTGCGCAGGCTCGAGGCTGAGAGGTCGATTCCGACGACGTCGAATCCCTTGCGAGCCAGGGGAATGGAGACGAGTCCCCCTCCCGAGCCCACGTCCAGGATTCGAGCGCCGGTGCGCACCTCTCCGAACCAAGCGTCGAGTAGGGCCCCCCGGAAGCGGTTGATGCGTTGGAGTGAGCGGAAGGCTGGGGCTCCCTCCACCCACCACTGATCTCCGTTGCGCTCATAGATGCCGAGGTCGTTGCGTCGCATGCCACCTGCCTCACTTTCGGATGGGACGGACGGGGCCGGGGGGATCGGCCCGGCGACCCTCCAGCATCAGGGCCGGCAGGAGCAGGAGATCGCCCGCCAGGGCGGCCAGGACACCCACCGAGCAGAGGAGTCCGAAGCGCCCCGTCGGTTCGAAGCCCGAGAGGGTCAGCACGGCGAAGCCACCGGCCAGGGCGAGGGCAGAGGTCCAGGCCGCCGGCCCCACGTCATCGTAGGCACGCTCGGGAGCGGTGCCTCGGTGTGCCGCGGCTCGCAGGATGTGCAGGGTGTTGTCCACGGCCAGGCCCAGGACGACCGAGGCCACCATGACCGTCGACGCGTCCAGGGAGTACCCCAGAATCCAGGCTGTGGTGAGTACCACCGAGACCGGGAAGAGATTGGCCAGGGCGGCCGCGCCGACGGCGCGCGGGCGACGTACGAAGAGCAACAGGCCCAGGAGAGTGACGATCGCCGTCCCGGTCAGGGAAGAGCCCAGGGTCCCGACCAGCCCCTCTTGGGCGTCGAGCAGAAGGAGTAGGCTGCCGGTGATCCCCGCGGGGGACGCACCCTCGGGCAGGACCCGCGCGATGGCCTCTCGCGCGCCTCGGGCCAGGTCATGAATCCCTCTTGTGTCCCTCAGCGTGGTTCTGAGCGACCAGTGCAGCCACTCTCCATCCGCGGAGATACGGCCGGCGAGGCGTTGGGCGGCGAGCACGAGAGGCGCGGGAAGGTTCCCAGTGGCCCGCCTGCAGTCAGCCTCGACCGTGTCGGGACCGAAGACTCCGCGTACCGACGGCAGGGCCTGAAGGGAATCGGTGATCGACGCCCACACCTGCGTGGACGAGATGGATGCCGCGGGTACCAGGACCTCGATGCTGGAGAGGGAACCACCACGATCTTCGATGGCAAGGAAATCGTCGCGTACGTGACTGCCCTCTGGGAAGTAGGCCAGGGCATCCGTTCCGAAGCGCAGCCGGTTCAGGGCCACGGCGCTGGAGGCCAGGGCCAGGGCGAGCATCGCAAGCGGCAGGACGGGTCGGCGCGAGCAGCCCAGGGCCAGTCGAGACCAGGGAAAGGGGGTCCGCGTCCAGCGGAGGCCCCTCCGGCCCAGGGGCAGGATGAGCAGGGTGAACTCATGGGCCAGGGGGATGAGCAGGGGCAGGGAGAGCCCCAGGGTGATCCCCAGCTTGCGCACCGCCGGTACGCTGCTGAAGGCGAAGACCAAGAATCCCGCGGAGGTGGTCAACGCTGCGATCCAGGTCGTGAGCCGCGTTTCGTGCCCGGCCCTGCGGGCCGCCTCGCGGTGCGTGAGACCGTGGGCCTTGGCCCGGTAGTGCTGGACCGGGTGCAGGCCCGACGCGAGCACGAGTACGAAGAGCAGCGGGCCGAGCGCCACCAGGATCATGTTCCCCGCAGTGTTCAGAAGGACCAGGGCCGCTCGCACGAGCGTCGTGGCAAGGGCGGCTGGGAGGACGATCGCCGCTGCGAGAGGCACCGAGCGCAGGCTGACGAGGACCAGGAGGGCCGCTGCGGCGACGAGACCCGGAGCGAAGCGCCGGTCCACCCACTGCGCCTCGGCATCCAGGGCCGCGGCTACCAAGGGGTGACCGGCGGCGAGTAGGGAGAGACCCCGCTTGCGTCCTTCGATGCGCAGGGAGTCGATCCTCTGCGCCAGGTCGGCCCGCTCTTCGGGCCCCGACTGCGCCTCGAGATCGACGACGGCGGTCAAGACCCTCGGCGTTCCCAGTTTCAGAGAGAGGACCAGGGGACGTGCGCAGGCGCTCCGATAACGCTCGAGAAGGTCGTCCCCTTCCCCCCCCGGAAGCTTCAAGGGATTGAGCAGGCTGCGCACCGCAGCGAGGGTGGCCAGGTGGTCGAGGGTTTCGGCGATCCACCCAAGATCCTCTTCCGAGAGGGGTTCGCCGGCTTTCTCGAAGCGCACCTGGACGAACTCGTCGCCGCCGAAGACCTTGACGAGGGTCTCGTACGCGCCCCTCCTGGCCGAGTCCCCCGCGAGCTCGGGCACGCGGTCATCGATTCGCCAGCGCGAAGCGATGCGCTGGCCGGCTCCGAGGAGCGCCAGTGCCAGTGCAAGCAGGACGAAGGCCCGAGTCCGTGCGCTCACGCCGTCCTCGGTGAGCGGGATTCTCCGGCGGCCACCCGGACGAGCCGCTGCGTCAGGGGTGAGACCATCCGCGCAGCGGCCAGGGCGCTGAGTGCCAAGGGGCGGCGGGAACCGACCCAGCGCAGGCCGCGGGCGAGTCGCCTGCGACCCCGCGTCTCCCGCGCATAGGCCCGGCTGTAGTCGTGCAGCACAGCCTTGGAATCCTCTCCTCGCTGCAACCGACCGACCGCCCTTGCCGCCAAGAGGCCGCTACGCAGGGCCACCGTCACTCCACAGCCGACGACCGGATCGACTCCCCCTGCCGCATCACCGACCAGGAGGACCCCATCGGGCGTAACCGGGCCGGAGCTCCTGCGGGTCAAGCGACGGGCGGCGGGGGGGCCGATCGGAGGGCCCAGGAGTCTCGTCGCCTCGGGATGCTCCTCGAAGGCGATGCGCAGGCCCTCCTCGGAGCCTCCCCGCAGGGGGCGTTGCTCGAGGAGTATGGCCACGTTGATGCGCGCCTGGGGCAGGGGCGTGAGGTAGACCTCACAGTGCCTCCCCAGATGGATCTCGATGTGGTCGGGTTCGCTGGGGCACTCGAAGTGGGCGCGGATCCCATAACGCGTCGGGTCGCGGCGCTGCGCGACGGGATCCCTCCGCACACCGCTTCCGGCGAGGCCGTCGGCTCCGACCACCCAGCGCACGCGATGCATCCCCTCGGAAGTCGTGATGCAAAAGCCCGTCCGGGTCGGCTCCACTCGGGCGGTGTGCGCAATGAGCTGGATACCCTCGCACTCGGCAACGGCGCGGTCGAGGGCGGCCTGGAGCGTGCTGCGCGCGATGGCCGCGGCGGGCGGGGCCAGTTCCAGGTCGAGGGGGCGAGCCCCACGCACGCAGTAGCGCAGGCGGTGCAGGGGGCGCGCCTGCGCGACCACACCGTGGAGTCCGAGTTCCCCGAGGCAGGCGATCCCTTCGGGCATCATGCCCTCGCCGCAGGGCTTGGACCTGCGGCGTGGATCGGGCTCGAAGAGCAGAACGCTCAGGCCCTGCTCCCAAGCGGCTAGAGCCGCGGCGCAACCCGCGGGTCCGGCGCCGATGACTCCCAGGTCATGGGTGGGCTCACCCATTTCACCGTCCGAGTGCCTCTAGCTGCGAAGCGCTCTCCGCGTCGGCCAGATCGATACGCGCCAGGACCTCGCCCTTCTCGGCCAAGCGGACCAGGACCGGCGCTTCCAGGACACCTTTCAGGCTCCGAGTGAGGTCCCCGCTGCGGTCGATCAGGATCGGACCCTTTTCGTCGAGGGCCGGTTCGACCAGGGTGTCGGCGAGGCCCCCCTGCTCCTCCGCCGCCAGCCCCTGGGCGTCGACGACGAGTACCAAAGGATCGCCCCCCGCAGCCAGCTCGGTCCGTTTCTCGAGACCGGCTTTCAGATCGCCGGCCCTGACGATCAAGAAATCCTGGGGCCAGGTAGAGACCACGGCATCCAGGTTCAGCGGACCTTCGAGGACATCCTCGACCTCACCGATCTCGATGTACTCGGGGTGAACGAGGCTGCCGCGACAGCAGACCATTCCCATCACGGCGATGCCGGCCAGGGCGCCGGCGGTAATCCATTTCGAACGACTCATTGGGACCGATCTTCCTTGGCTGTCATCCAACTCGAGGGCTTCCAAGCCCAGTCCGGAACCGTGCCGGCCTCGGGCTCTTGGAACTCGATGCGGTAAAGGTGAGAGGCGCTCGGCGTCGCCGTGCGCACCATGAGCGTTTGGGGTAGCCCCTGCAAGGAGGGCAGAGCCCGCCGCACTTCGCGTGGGAGTCCCTCGAAGCCGGTTAGCAAGCTCCCCAGGCCGGTGGTATCGCCATCGAGACCGTCCGCCTCCAGCCAGAGCGTCTCGCCCAGGTACCACCTGACGGTGCCGCCATCGGTCTCGACCCGTAGGGGGCCGGGATCGGGCGCGAGAGCGAGGCTGGCCGCCATACGATCGACCACCTCCTGGACGCGGGCCTTGCGGCTGTCGGGAAGCTTGGCGAGGCGTGCGCGCAGGCGCTCGGCCTGGCCGCGGGTCTCGTCGAATGCCTCGTCACAGGGGCCCGGCAGGGAAAGGGCCTCGCCCCGGGAGATATCGTAGAGCGCTCCCTTGCCCTCCTGCGCGTAGAGCCAGCGGCCCGCGCCGTCCCGGGTCCACAGCAGCTTCTCTCCGTCGATCCAAAGGTGCTCGGAGCTCGTGCTCGACTGGGTCTCTCCCATGCTCGAGGTGACCTGGTCGGTGACCGTAAGGGTCCGGTGGAGCACCGAGCGAGGCTGGGCGGGGACCGGGGTCAGAACGATATCGAAGAAGACATCGATGGGGTCCGCAACCGTGATCACCATGACCGTTGGAGGATCGACTCCGTGATCGCTCATGGGGAAACGTGTGCGTCCGGTGAAGTGCAACCCTCCGCCGGGAGCCGGTGAACATTCCGTAGCGACTTGCCGCTGCTTGCGGATTCCGTGGATATGAAAGCTGCCCGTGACCTGCAGGGTTCCCGAGCCGTGGTCGAGTTCACCCTCCACGTGATCGAAGATGAAGTCGATGTACGGAAAGCGTTCGACTTCCAGGTGCTCGCGCATCTTTTCGTCGCGATCGCTGTTGTGGGTGTCCAGCGTGGCGGCGTCGACCCGCAGTCGGCCGGCCGTGAAGCGGCTGGGGTGTTGGATGTCCGTGCGGATCTCTCCCTCGATCGCGCTCGTGCGGGCGGTGAAGTCGTGGAGGGTCGAGGTACCATCGAACCCGATCACGCTACGGGTCGTGTCGGCCCGGTAGCGCTCCAGGGCCAGATGTGGCGGTGCCACCTGTGGAGGCGTCTGCGCGAGGGGAAGGAGTAGGAGAGGAATGAGCATCATGGCCCGAGGACTGGATCGCAGGTGTTCGAGAAGGCCTCTTCTTCGCGGATCCGCTGCAGGAGGAGAGGTGTGTGCAAGAGGTTGAGCACCAGCCAGCTCATCCAGGCCTCCCCTGCCAGGGGCAGGGCCGTGAACTCGACCACGACCGCCAGGTAGCAGGGATGGCGCATCCAGCGGTAGGGACCGCTGGTGACCCAGGGGGTACCCGGGAGGCGCCAGGTGGCCGTGGTCCAGCCCCTTCCCAGGGCGCGCATGGTCCAGAGGCGCAGGGCTTGGGCGGCGACGGCGAGTCCCGCTCCGATGGCGAAGACGACCGGAGAGGGAGGGGTCGCGCGCAGCAAGACCTCGAGTGCGGGTAGGACGACGAGGCTGGTGTGGACGATCAGGAAGAGGGTCCCGTGTCGCAGGAGACGGGTGTCACCGCTGGCCCGGCGGTTGGCTCGGCACAGCCGGAGTTCGAACAAGCGCTGCAGGCCGACCGCGCCGAGGAGGGCGAGATAGAGCCCGGTCATCATGCCGGGTCGAAGTCGAGCAGGGCCATCTCGAGGGAGAGGCCGGGACCGATGGCCAGCAGAATCCCATGGCCGCTGGGGGGGTGGTGTGCATCCCCGAGGGCGTTTTCAAGAACGGCCAGGATTGCGGCCGAGGAGAGGTTGCCGTATTCGGCCAGGACCTTCCGGCTGTGACGTAGGTCTTCCCGTTTGAGTGCGAAGCGCTCCTCGTAGGCATCGAGGATGCTGCGCCCACCGGGGTGGATCAAATGGACGGAGAGATCGCTGCTCTCGAGTCCATTGGAGTCGAGAAAGGAGCCCACGGCCGTCGGCAGGTGACGCGCCATCAGAGCGGGTAACGCCCGGTCCAGGACGATGCGCAGCCCGTGTGAGCCCACATCGAAGCCAAGGATCTGCGCCGTGTCGGGGATCAAATGGCTGCGCATGGCTCGGATGCGGGGGCCCGGGCCCTCGGGCGTGACCACCGCGGCGGCGGCCCCATCCCCGAACAGGAGCGAGGCGACGAGGTTGGTGCGTGAACGATCCTCGCCCACGAGGGAGAGGGAGCAGAGCTCCACGGCGATCACCAGCACGCGGGAGCCCGAGGCGGCCAGGGACGCCGCCAGGTTCAAGGCCAGGGCGCCACCGGCGCAACCGGCCTCGGCGATGGGGACACGTCGGGTATTTCGCCGCAGGCCGATCAGGGGTACGAGGTCCACATCGAGGGCGGGAATGGCGATCCCGGTGCAGGAGACGTCGATGACCACATCGACCTCCTCGGGGGTCGTTTGGGCGCGCCGCAGGGCCTCCCGAGCGGCGGAAGCGGCCAACGTGACCGCCTCCCGGTGGTAGCGCCGGTTGCGATCGGTGAAGTCACCGGGGTCGAGCGCCTCTTCCAGGCTGGGAACGATGCGCCGCGTCTCGACCCCCGAACAGCGCACGAGGCTGCGGATCTTGCTCGGATCCTCATCCGGGAAGAGCGCCTCGAGGGCTCGACAGGCAGCGCGGCGGTCCACCGTGGTGTCGGGAAAGGCCGTCGCGACGGCACGCACATGGGCTCGCTGGTGTGAAGCGAGGATCATCTTGGAGGGCTCGAGGGGCTACCGGTCGACCGCGGGGTTCGGTGTACCGGCCTATAGGTGAACGTTACTCCTTTTCCCGGGAGAAAGGGTCCCCCCCGACACGATCTCCCCACCTCGGCCGATCTGTCTGATTCCTGGACGCCGATGTTGCTTCACGACCAGTCCCCTGCGGGAGATCCCCAGTCGATCGCTAGAGCTCTTTCCACTCCCGCAGGAGCAGGAGGGCATCCATCGGCGTGATCGCGTCGAGATCGAGTGCAGCCAGGCGTTCCTCGAGGGGAGAGCGGGGGGGCGGATCGAACAGACCGAGCTGCAATGGACCGGTCGGAGTGTCGATGCTGCCATCCGCGCAGGAGACTCGCCGGAGGGGGTCCTCTCCCTCTTCGAGTTCGTGCAGGATCCGCTTGGCCCGCTCCAGAAGGGGGGCCGGTACGCCTGCCAGGCGCGCGACCTGGATGCCGTAGGAGCGGTCGCTGCCTCCCTCCACGATCTTGTGCAGGAAGACGATCTCGTCCTGCCACTCGCGCACGGCGACGTTCAAGTTGTGCACCCCCCGCAAGGTCTCGGAGAGCCGGGTCAACTGGTGATAGTGGGTGGCGAAGAGCGTGCGCGCACGCAGGGTTTCGTGCAGGTGCTCGACGATGGCCCAGGCCAGGGCCAGGCCGTCGAAGGTGCTCGTGCCACGCCCCACCTCGTCGAGCACGATCAGGCTGCGGGAGGTGGCGTTGTTCAAAATCCCCGCGATCTCGATCATCTCGACCATGAAGGTCGAGGCCCCACGGGAGAGGTCATCCGCCGATCCGATGCGCGTGAAGATGCGGTCGACGACCCCGATCGTCGCCTCACGGGCGGGGACGAACGATCCGATCTGGGCCAAAAGGACCATCAATGCCGTCTGGCGAATGTAGGTCGACTTGCCGGCCATGTTCGGCCCGGTGATGAGGCCGATCATGTGCTTGCCGCGGTCCATGAGGGTGTCGTTGGGGACGAAGGTCTCCCGGGTTTGGGTGACCTCGATCACCGGGTGGCGCCCCTCCAGGATGTGGATGCGCTCCCCGCCATCGACCGTCGGCGCCGTGTAGTGCTGCTCGGCCGCGAGTTGGGCCAGGGCGGCGACCGCGTCGAGCGTGGCCACGGCGGCGGCGGTCGCCAGGATACGGGGGATTTCGGCGGCGACGGCCTCGCGCAGGGCGAGGAAGATGTCGTACTCCATGGCCCGCGAGCGCTCCTCGGCCGAGAGCATCTCTTCCTCGAACTCCTTGAGTTCGGGGGTGATGAAGCGCTCGGCATTCTTGAGGGTCTGCTTGCGGATGTAGTTCTCGGGGGCGCTGCGTGCTTGAGCGCGGGGGATCTCGATGTAGTAGCCGAAGACGGAGTTGTAGCCGACCTTGAGACCCGGCAGGCCCGTGCGCTCCGCTTCCTCGGCTTGGAAGCGCGCCATCCAGGCCTTGCCCTCTCCGGCGATCTTGCGCAGCCGGTCGAGTTCGGCATCGACTCCCTCGCGGATCAGACCGCCCTCTTTCTGGGTCGTCGGGGGGGAGTCGACCAGGGTTTCTTGGATGCGCTCGACCAGCTCGTCGAGGGGATCGAGGGATTCGTGGAGATCTCCCAACAGCTTTGAGTAGGCCTGGTCCAGGCGTTCGCGCAGGGGCCGTACCACCGCCAGGGAGCCGGCCAGGGCGACCAGATCCCGCGCGCCCGCACGGCCGGTGGAGACCTTGGCCACCAGGCGCTCGATATCGAGCACCCGCTCGAGGTCCCCGCGCAGATCCTCGCGCAGGAAGGGTCCGTCGACCAGTTCGGCGACGGCCCTCTGCCGGTAGAGGATCGGCTCGACCTCACGCAGGGGAGCCAGGAGCCACTCCCGCAGGAGTCGTCCCCCCATGGGGGTCAGGGTACGGTCGATCACCGCCAGCAGGCTGCCTTCTCGGCGTGCACCGCGCTGGGTCTCCACCAGCTCCAGGGTCGAGCGAGTCGCCCGGTCGAGCACGAGGAAGCCGCGGGGATCCTCACGGCGCATGCTGAGCACGTGCGCGCAACTGCCGCGCTGGGTTTCCTGCAGGTACTCGACCAGCGCGCCCGCCGCTCCGACGATGGGAGAGTCGTCTTCGATTCCGTAGCCTTCGAGGGAGCGCACCTTGAAGTGCTCGTGCAGGATGCGCCGGCAAGCTTCGCGCTCGAAGCGCCATGGATCGCGCGGGGAGAGACGCGGTCCGAGGCGCGAGGCGATGCGCTCCAGCTCGGGCCGGGTCTCCTCGAGTCCCTCCGACCAGAGCAACTCAGCGGGGTCGATGCGGGCGAGCTGATCCTCCAGCTCGTCGAGGGCGACTTCCGCCACCTGAAAGCGGCCCGTCGAGATGTCGACCCAGGCCAAACCGGCCCGTTTGCCGTCGAGGGCCAAACCGGCGAGCCAGTTGCTCGCCCGTGAATCGAGGGCGTCCTCTTCGGTCAGGGTTCCGGGAGTGACGACGCGCACGATGGCGCGATCGACGATGCCCTTCGATTGGCGCGGGTCGCTCATCTGCTCGCAGATCGCCACCTTGAACCCCTTGGAGACGAGCTGCATCAGATAGCTGTCCGCCGCCTTGACCGGGACACCGGCCATGGGCAGGGCGTCGGGTGTTCCCTTGGCTCGCGAGGTCAGGGCAATCCCCAGCTCCCGGGCGGCGACCTTGGCATCCTCTCCGAACAGCTCATAGAAGTCGCCCATGCGGAAGAAGAGCAGAGCGTCGGGCTGTTCCTTCTTGGCAGCCCCGAACTGGTCCATCATGGAGACCTTGGGACGGCGGCTGCGAGTCGTCTTGGCGTGGGTCACGGGGGAGGCTCTGGGCGCTTGGGTTTGCGGCATTCTAGCGCCAAAGAGGGGCGGTTTTCCCTTCTCCTCGTCCCCCCTTCGGCCGAAAGGTGCATCACGATCTGGCGCCGTCCGCCCTCCCGTTGCACTCTCTGGCCCCGGACCTTCGCTCCCCCTCCCCATGCAATTGCGCTCCCTGCCCGTCTTGCTCCTGTGTGTCGCCGCCACCGGCGCCTGCCGGTCGTACAACGAGCGCACGGACCATGCCCTGGCCGCTTTCGAGAGCGGACGTTTCGACGAGGCGCGGCTGGCCTATGCGGAAGATCCCGAGGGAAAGGGGTTTCTGCCCGGGGTGGAGGGGGGCATGGCCGCCCTGACGGCGGGTCGCTGGCAGGTAGCCCTGGACTATTTCACCGCGGCGGCCGAAGCGGTACGCGCGACGGAGGAGGAGACCCTGGTCAGCCCGGAGAAGGCCGGGGAGACGCTGCTCTCCTGGACGGTGAACGAGACCTTTTCGGACTACTACGGCGAGGGCTACGAACGGGTCATGTTGCACGTCTGTCTGGGCCTCGCCTATCTGGCCTTGGGGAAGGTCGAGGATGTCCAGGTCGAAGTGCGGCGGGCGAACAGCCTCCTCGAAAACGAGGAGGCGCTCTACGATGCCGACTACGGAGCGGGGGGCATGGGGCACTACCTTTCGGCGGTGACCTATGAGTTGGTCGGTGACTACGACGACGCCTACATCGACTACAAGCGTCTCGAAGCCAAGGGGCTCGGGGGTGCCCTGACCGGTTCGGCCCTGTTGCGCCTGGCCTCTTGGCTCGGGCGGGATGACGAGCTTGGGATTTGGCGTTCTCGCTACGGCGAGCCCCGAGAATTGCCGGCCGACGCGGCCAGCGTCGTGCTCCTGGCCGGCGTCGGCCTGGGCCCCTACAAGATCGAGGGGCGGATCGATGTTCCCACCTCCGATGGACTCATCTCTTGGGCGGTACCATCGTCCGTGAGCCGGCCCCAGCCCGTTTCGCGCCTGGTGTTGGAGGCTCCCAGCGCAAGCGTGCGCAGCGAGGTGCTCGAGGATGTCAATCGCGTCGCTCGATTGAACCTGGAGGATCGGCTCGCCTGGTTGGCGGCCAAGTCGGCCGTGCGAGCCTTCTTGAAGTACAGGCTGACCGACACACTCGGCGACAAGCACGGTGAGGGGGCGCGCCTCCTCGGCGCGATCTTCACCGCGGTCACCGAGCGGGCGGACCTGCGCACCTGGCGTACGCTACCCGGATCTTGGCAGGCGGCTCGGCTCTTCCTCGAACCCGGCGTTCACGAGTTGACCCTGACCGCTATCGGGGGCGAGCGCATTCATCTCGGTTCCTTCGAACTCGAGGGAGGGGAGACGATGTTCATTCTGGCCCGTACCCTCGGTCGCCGCGTCTATGCCCACCCGATCGGGGGACGGCCGGTTCCGGCCGTCCCCACCGCCGTTCAAACCCAACCTCAAGGAGAACCCCAATGAAAAGTCTTTCCCTGATTCTCACCCTGGCGCTTCTGGGCAGTGCCTGCAGCGGGACCCACTACAAGGACGCCCAGGACGAGGAGACGATCAACGCCGACTTCGGATCCACCGACAAGCAGCGTTTCGTCAAGGAGGTCGTCGATGACCTTCTCGGTTCCCCTTCCCTCTCCTACTACGGCAAGCCCGACGAGAATGGTGACACACGCATCGTTGCGGTCATGGGAGGCATTGCCAACCGAACTTCCGAGCACATCGACACGCGCATCATCGCCGACGGGATTCTGCAGGGACTCCTGGGCAAGATGCGCTTCGTCGCCGATGCGCAGGGCCAGAACGAGATCGGTGAGCGCGTGCGCTTCGAGCAGGGCTCGGGCCGTGTCGATCCCGCCAAGGCGGCGGCCTTCGGCAAGCAGCTCGGTGCGCAGGTGATCCTCTATGGGGACCTGGCGAGCATCGAGAAGGTCGCGGGACGCCGCCTCGGCAACTTGGGGAACCGCACCCGGGATGTCTACTACCAGTTCGTGATGAAGTGCGTGGATACGAACACGGCCGAGATCCTGTGGACCCACGAGGTCGAGCTTCGCAAGCAGCAGGTGAAGAGCCTCTTTGGGATCTGAACGTCGGGGCTGCGTCGGCGGCCCGGGAATGGGCGTTCGGTCGACCCGCGGATGCCGCTCTGGGAGGGCGACGCCGATCCCTCCCTGGGATCACGAAGCGCATCCCACCCTTGGAAGCGGGCCTGAAACGGGCCCGCTTTCCGCCTTTTCCGACTCGAGCCCCGCCGGAACCCCCTCCCAGCGCTCGCCGGAGAGATCCCGAAAAGTATTCCGTTCGGTTGCCGGGCCCTCTCCGCTCCTTCCCTTGCGAGAGCGAAACTGACCATGGAGTTCGACCGGGGAGAGACGGGAGACTCCGATTGGAAGCCACGGCCCGCCGGCACGCGAACCGGCGGGCCGCTTTCGTGGGCGGCCCCATCCCAGGGAGTTGCCCGGTGGGGATTCGGGGCCCTCCCAGGCCTCCCCGGGGTGGCGGGAGGGCCTGGAGGGGGGATGGACGAGAAATCGAGAATCGAGGGTTCGGTTCCTCCCAGGCTCCCGCTCACCGTCCTGCAGCCATTGAGCTGTGCTGGGGATCCTGACTCACTGGAGTCAAGCGAGAGCCCACCGGTCTCACCGGTGGGCTCTCGTTTTCATTCTCCCTTCGATCGCCTCGATCGTCTCCGGGCTCCTCGACTCTCTCCTCAGCGAGTCTCCTCGGGGGGCTTTTCCGGGCGGATCAAGGCCGTCAGCACGTGGTCCCGCCAGGCTCCGTTGATGTAGAGGTACTTGCGCGCCAGTCCCTCGCGCTCGAACCCGAGACGGGCGAGCAGCCCTGCGCTGCGTTCGTTCTCCGGCAGATGGTTGGCCATGATGCGGTGCAGCCCCAGATCCTCGAAGACATGCTGGATGAGTCGCTCGAGCGCTTCGCGCATATACCCCTGTCCCTCCAGCTTCGCATCGATGCTGTAGCCCAGGTGACAGGCTTGGAAGGCCCCGCGCACGATGTTCGAGAGGTTGGCTGCACCAACGATGGGACGCTCCGGGTCGTCTCGCGGAATGAGGACCAGCCGTTCGCTGCGGCCGGAGCGAAAGTCGGCGATATTCGCCTGGAGCTGCTCCCTCCACCAAGCCTCGGTGAGAAACTCCTCTCCGCGGGTCGGCTCCCAGGGCTCGAGGTGAGCCGCATTGCGGCGGTAGTACTCGACCATGCGCCCTGCGAAGGTCGCGGGGGGGAGGAGCAATTCGAGACGCTCCGTCAGGAGGCGGGGGAGAGACATGGGGATGAAACTACCCGATCGGGTCTCCAGCTAGGATACGAATCCGGCTCCAGAAGGCCCCCGGGCGTGGCCGAATCCTTGAGCTCCACTCCTCACACCGGATCGTTCTCCATGGCCCACTATCTCGTCACCGGCGGCGCCGGATTCATCGGCTCCCACATCTGCGAGGCTCTCCTGGAGCAGGGCCACGCCGTGCGCGTCCTCGACAACCTCTCCAGCGGCAGACTCGAGAACCTGGCTGGCCTCGACGTGGAGCTCATCCAGGGCGACATCCGCGACTCCGACGCTTGCAGTCGGGCCCTGGGCGGGGTGGACGGCGTCTTCCACGAGGCGGCCCAGGTTTCGGTACCGGCCAGTGTCGAAGACCCGCTTCTCTGCTACGACGTGAACGTAACCGGGACCCTGCGTCTGTTGGAGGCGGCGCGGGCCGCAGGTGTGGGGCGGATCGTATTCGCGGCTTCTTCGGCCGCCTATGGGGAGAGCGAGGAGCTTCCCAAGCACGAGGCGCTGCTGCCCGCCCCCTGCTCCCCCTACGCCTCGGGCAAGGTCGCCGGCGAGCATCTCCTGCGCACCTTCGGGCGCTGCTACGGCATGCACACGGTCAGCCTGCGCTACTTCAATGTCTTCGGGCCGCGTCAGGCCGACGACAGCCCCTACAGTGGGGTGATCGCCAAGTTCGCGCGCATCCTGCTCGACGGTGGAGTGCCGACGATCTTCGGCGACGGCTCCCAGACACGGGACTTCATCTACGGCACCGACGTTGCCCGGGCGAACCTCTTGGCGATGGAGGCCGAGCTCCCCGAGCCGGGGTGGGTCTTCAATATCGGCGGCGGCGAGGCGATCAGTCTGAATCAGCTCTACGAGACGATGGCGGCCGAGGCGGGGGTCCGCTGCGCTGCCAATCGAGGGCCTGAGAGGGCCGGAGACGTACGACACAGTTGCGCGGATGTCGAGCTGGCGGCCCACTTCCTGGGCTTCAAGAGGCAGATCCCGTGGCGCGAAGGTCTAGTCCGGACCCTGGAGTGGTACCGGGGTAGCTTGACGGCCGCCGATTGACCCCCCTGCGGTGGTTGCCGGGCCGAGGGCCCTTGGCTACCCTTCGCCCTCGAAACGCGCCCGGGGGGTACCGGATCCCGTGTTTTCGATCCTCCCGACTCTCATTACCCCAAGCCTCCCCACGAGGTCACCCCATGGGCCAAGAGCAGGATCTCAAAAGCCTTTTCGGTCTCGATGAGACCGCCGTTCGCTACCAGACCGACCTCTCCAAGGACCAGCTCTTCGACGCGGCCATCGCCCATGACCGGGGACGCGTTGCTCCCGACGGTCCGGATGATGCCCAGAAGGCCTTTCCCACCCGACTCGGCAAGGAGGGTCCCTTGGTCTTCTATACCGATCCCAGTTGCACCGGTCGCCCGGTCCAGGACACCTTCGGCGTAGCGCGTCCCTCGGTCGAGGAGAAGGTCTGGTGGAAGCCGGACTTCCAGCGCTTCGATCCCGCCAAGTTCGACGCCCTCTTGCTGCGGGTGGGGGAGCACCTCAACCAGCGCAAGGCGACGCTCTACGTCAAGAACGTCTACGCCGGCTCGGACCCCGAGTATGCGGTTCCCTATCGGTTCGTCGGCGAGTACGCCTCCCACGCCTTCTTCGTCCACAACATGTTCCCCAAGGGGGTGGCGGGCGTTGCCGACGAGGATGCCAAGCGTTGGACGCTGCTCAACGCGCCTTCGTTCCATGCCGAGCCCGAGCGGGACGGGACGCGTTCGGCGCGCGCCGTCATCATGGACTTCGAGCGTCAAGTCTGCTTGGTCCTCGGTCGCGCGGACTACTGCGGCGTGAACAAGAAGACCATGTTCACGGTGATGAACTACATCCTGCCGAACATGGGTCACATGTCGATGCACTGCTCGGCCAACGTCGGCGAACGGGGTGATGCCGCGATCCTCTTCGGGCTTTCCGGGACGGGCAAGACGACCCTCAGTGCCGATCCCGCCCGCAAGTTGATCGGAGACGACGAGACGGCCTGGACGCAGCCGGGAATCTCCAACCTCGAGGACGGCTGTTACGCCAAGCTGATCGACCTGGACAAGAAGGCCGAACCGGTGATCGCCGCGGCCCTGTCGATGCCGGGCACCTTGATCGAGAACGTGCCGGCGCTACCGGGGAAGGCGATCGAGGAGACCGATCCCCAGGACTTCGATCTCTCCGATCGGTCGATCACCGAGAACACGCGCTTCAGCTACCCGTTGGATTGCAACCCCAATGTGGCCGAGGGGCAGCGGGGACCGCACCCCGAGACGATCGTGCTGCTCACCGCGGATGCCTTCGGGGTTTTGCCTCCGGTGAGCATCCTCGATTCGAAGGAGGTCATGTACCACTTCGTGATGGGTTTCACGGCCAAGCTGGCGGGGACCGAGGTGGGGGTGACCGAGCCCAAGGCGGCTTTCAGCGCCTGCTTCGGGGCGCCCTTCATGGCGCATCACCCCAGCGTCTACGCCAAGGGCCTGGCCGAGAAGATGGGCCGTCACAACGCACGTTGCATCCTGCTCAACACCGGCTGGGCGGGAGGGCCCTACGGCGTGGGCAAGCGCATTTCGATCAAGGATACCCGTGCCCTGCTCAACGCCGCTCTGGCCGGCGAACTGCACGCCGAGGGCATGGAGTATGAGGTGCACCCGGTCTTCAACCTGAAGATGCCCAAGAGCTGCAAGGGGGTGGACCCCAGCGTACTCAGCCCCCGCGAGCAATGGGCGGACAAGGAGGCCTACGACGCCGCCGCCCTGAAGCTCCGTGATCTGTTCCGCTCGACCTTCAAGGAGAAGGGTTTTGCGGAGCTGGGCATCGAGCCGGTCATGTGAGCACCCACCGCCCCGACCGATCGTGGGACGCGGCCCCGGGCGACGGCCCGGGGCCGCGTCTCTTCAGAGTCATGGGATCGACCGAGGCGCTAGAATCCCCCTCGGCGGTGCCCACCCCGAGCCATGCAAACCCCGACCGATGAACCCGATGAGTGAACCGAGCGAAGAGGCCCAGGCCGCCTATCTCGAAGGACTGAAGCTGTTCGGCGAAGGGGAGCACCGCCAGGCGATCGAGGCCTACGAGCGGGCCCTGGCTTTGGCTCCAGACTGGACCGATGCCCTCCACGGCAAGGCCATGGCGCTCATGCACCTTACGGAGTACGACGCCGCGATCGAGGTTGGCCGACGCATCTGTGAGCTCGATGGGGACGATCCCTTCGCCCATACCAGTCTCTCGATGTTCTACCAGCGCAAGAGCGCCCTCGCCGAGGAGGCGGGTGACGAGGCCGCTGCCCGTGAGCTGATCGAGCTGGCGGAGAAGGAGGGGGCGCGGGCGCGCATGCTCTCCTGGAAGGAAGAGCTCAAGAAGAACCCCAATGCGCCGCCGCCCGGTCCCGCGGGCAGCATGGACGTCATTCAATAGGGGATCTAGTCAGGATTCCTCTCCGTCCTCGCCGGAGTCTTCATCGTCGAGGCCCAGGATCTTGCGCCCCTCGGGCGAGATCATGTGCGGACCCCAGATGGGGGACCAGACGATGTCGATCACGGTCTCTTCGACCCCCTCCAGGGTGTTGCAGCGGCGCTTCATCACCTCGGGGATGGTGCGCGCTTCGGGGCAGGCCTGGGAGGTCAGGGTCATCGTGATCTTGGCCGTGGGACCCTCGACCTTGACATCGTAGATCAGACCCAGGTCGACGATGTTGACGGGGATTTCGGGGTCGTAGACCTGCTTGAGTTCGGCGTAGACGTCTTCGATGGTGGCCATGGCGCAGGGGAGTCTACCGTAGACGTGAGCTTCGACCAGGGCAGGCGCTAGAATCGGGGGATGATTCGCTACGAAGGCGACCTCTACCGGCCCCCTTCCGAGGCCGAGAGCCTGATCCTGCAGGTGACCCTGGGCTGCTCCTACAACCGCTGCACCTTTTGCGGCATGTACCGGGACAAGCGCTTTCGGGTGCGTTCCCTGGCCGAGCTCCGGGGGGAGATCGAGTGGGCGCGGGACCACCTGCGCGGGGTGCGCCGGGTTTTCCTGGCCGACGGCGACGCGCTGATCGCCAAGGCGGAGTTGCTCGAGGGGCTGCTCGACGCCCTGCACGAGGCTTTCGCTGGGCTGCACCGCGTCAGCGTCTACGCCTCGCCCCAGGCTCTGGCCGTGCGGAGCGTCGAGGAGATGGCGCGGCTTCGGGAGAAGGGGCTCAGCCTCTACTACCTCGGAGTCGAGTCGGGCGACGATCGGGTTTTGGCGGCCCTGAACAAGGGGGTGGATGGGGCGGAGATGGTGCGCGTGGCACGCAAGGCGAGCGAGGCCGGGGTCAAGCTCTCGACCATGATCCTGCTCGGTGCCGGGGGGCGCGAGTTCTCCTTGGATCACGCCCGCGCTTCGGCCCGGGTGATCAACGCCATCGCCCCGCGCTTCGTCAGCACTCTGGTCGTCTCCCCCTTGCCGGGCACGCCCCTGGGCGAGCAGTTGGCCCGGGGTGAGTTCGAGGAACTCTCGCCCCTCGAGTTGGCCCATGAGCTACGTGCCTTCCTCGCCGACCTCGAACTGGAGGGTGCGATCTTTCGCTCGAACCACGCCTCGAACTACCTCGCCTTGGCGGGGACTCTGCCCCGCGACAAGGAGCGGCTCCTGGGCAGTCTCGATAGGGTGTTGGCCCATCCCGAGCGGGCCCGCTTCATCCCCGACCGGCTACGGGGGCTCTAGCGCAACCCGCGGCCGAGATCGACTTCGATCTCTCCAAGAGCTGCCGCAGGAGGCTGGAGGTGCTCGTCGGCGACAAGGGGAAGGGACAGGGGGAAGGGACACGGCGGAGCGGGATCCGAGCCGGCCGCCGGCAGCCCCCTGGGGTGGGCCGAGAAATCTCTTGCCGCTTTTTCGGGGAGCGTGCTAGCGTCGAAGCGGCTCGTTCGTTCGCTGGACGAGAGAAAACAAGGAGTTTGCAAATGACCCTTCCTTCCTTCCTTCCTTCCTTCCTTCCTGTGTTTGGTGACCCTGGCTCCCCTGGCGGAGTCCCGGGCTCCCCAGACCCCCGCTGAGCCGGTGCCCCTGACCAAGCTCGAGGCGACAGCGCCGGAGTCCCGCCCGCGGACGATGGTTTGCACCCCTTCGGGCCACTGGGTCTACCAGGCGGAGGGAGGCGCCTTGGCGGTGTTTGAGGTCTTCCAAAACGGCCTCTACACCGACGCGGAGTTCAAGACCACGACCGGTCACAAGAAGTTCAAGCTGAGCTCGATGGGGGTGCTGGCGTCGCGCATGGCGCTCGATCCCCTGGCGGCCGATCCCCCTGTGAATGGGGCGAATGACCTGATCTACGTCGCCGGTGGCCGGTTCGGTCTTTGGATGGTGGCGGCGGACACGACCCCCAGCGCAGCCAACCCCGCCTGGCGTATCGACGATTCGGGCAACAGCGATCCGGGGACGCAGAATGGTAAGCGCTGGTGCAGCGACGTCGGTTTCATGACGGTGAACGGCACGGACTATCTTCTGGCGTGCTTTGCCAAGGAGGACGAGTCGCGCCTGCGGGTCTACGATCTCAATGCCGTGCGGCAGTTGAAGGGTCTTTCCGGTGAAACCGGTCATGAGTTCGCGGCGGTGATGGATGTCAAGATCAGCAGCCACAGCTCGGCGCCGCCGCCGGTGGCCAAGCAATACGGGGGTTCGCTGGCGATGGCGCTGGCGGTGGACCAGCGCTCGGCGACCCAGACCGATGTCTACCTGGCCATGGGCCACGACGGCCTGATGCGGGTGCGCTTCACCGACACGGGTGGCGGCCTGCACAAGAACAAGAGTTGGGGTCCGATCTTCGGGACGGGCTCGGCCTATGAGGTCGAGCCGCCCCCCGTGAGCGGGGGGGGCTCCCCGCCCCAGACGACCCGGGACCTGTACGGCAACCTGATCCTGGAGCAGGTACGCTCCTATCTACCCCTGGGGTCCCAGGTGACTCGAGAGGAGCGTCCCTTCTTCACCGACGTGGCGCTCTTGGACACGACGATCGCCGGTCACCCGGCCCACCAGCTCTACGTGGCGGTGGATCACCTCTACTGGCTAGTTTTCGACCTCAACCAGCCCTGGAGTGCGGATCAGGACATCCTGCACCATGCGGGGACGCAGTTCTATCTGCAGGCCAGCAACGGCACCGCCACCGCTCTCCGGGGGACGCCTGTCATGGGGGCAGACGCGAACCAGAACGCGGCCTCCTGCGCGCGCACCATCCGGGTGCTCGACGATCCCCAGGGGGCCTATGTGGTGGTGGGCAACTCCTTCACCTTCTTCATCCGCGACTACAGCGACACCAGGGCGGAGGCCTGTTCCTATGACGCCGACCTCATGTGGGGAGGGGGGCCGGTGGACGAGGTGCCGATAAAGCGGGACACGCAGGTCTTCAAGGTGGACTGGGACGCGGCGGCGGGCGCTTTCACCTGGTCCCAGGTGGGCCAGTTTGACGGCGGCGGCGAGAACGTCTGCGCACCGGCGACCCAGGAGCTCCTACCGGGGCGGATCAAGTTCTTCTACCAGTTCGATGCGGACCCCGACCCCGACGTGGTTGACCGAGGGATGGGGCTGGCGTTGCTCGACGTGCAGGGGGGGAGCAATACACAGACTTTCCAGAGGGGGAAGGACTGGGCCGTGGGCAAGCTCTGCTTCTCAGTAGGGACGTCCCCCGCTCACCCCGACCTGGTGCTGACGGCCGACAACGACGGGGGGCTACCCAACTCGGGGATGTTCGTGATCGAGCAAGACCAGGCGAGCGGTGCCTGGGACTTGAAGTCCCTCTACAACCCCCCGGCGGGAAGCACTACGGACGATCGGGGACCGGAAGGGCTCCTGTGGACTCACCCTGAGTCGGCCACGGTCGTCGAGGGGCAGGAGCTAGTTCTGACCTCGGGCGGGAAGAACGCGAACGGGGACAAGCGCTGGCTCTACGCCAAGTACAGCGGAGTGACGGACAACTCGTACCGCACGGTGGACAACATCGCGCGCAGTGAGTGGTACTACCTGGAGCCGCCCAACGACCGTTTCAACAACTCCGGCCGGGTCTTCTACGAGTCGCTCGACCTCCTCTCCCGGCTGAACACGGCAAACAAACCGATGGTCGGGGCCCATATTCAGACTACCGAGGGGGTGGCCTGGTTCTGGCGGACTGATTTGGAGGCGTACATCGCAACAAATGGAGTGGCAAACGGTGAGGATATCAAGGTTGGTAGCCTCGCTCACGTAATCCGCCTCGTCACCCATCCTGAGTTCAACCTCCTCCCAACCACTGGAAACGACAAGGTTCCTGTCCGCCACTGGTGGAACCACAAGGGTTGTCACGACGATGATGTCTCATTGATCGGCTCCAACAACCCTATCCTGATCGATGTTCCGAAGGGCACGGAGTGGGGTCACTACGTCCTTGCCGTCCCTTGCCGGCGGCTCTCGGCAAACCCAGACTGGAATATCTTCGACAGCAACTGGACGCCGAACAATTGCAACTGGTCCATGCACGGGAAAGCTGACTGGCTTCCCCCCACGGGCTCGATCCTCCGTGACTGGTTCGGCCACGGGCTGGTGCAGTTCTGGGAGATCGCAGTCGATGCGGGTGGGAACTACTATCCTGTGACAACCACCGAAAACGGTGTACCGGGTAACACCACCCTCAGCCGGCTGATCTTCCCCGATGGTCCCGTAGCCGGTGGTCCCCGCAGCTCTTGCCTTGTGGTGGAGTCGGTGACCATCGACAATACGGTCTATCTGCTCGCCGCCGATGTCGCAGGGCACCTCTATGTTTACGACATCACCTCGATTCTGAGCTTGACCGATCCCACCATGAACATCGGTGCATCGCCTCTGGCGACTTGGGATACGGTCGATCCCACCTTTGACGGGCTGCCGAACCCCCTCTTCGACATAGCGGTCGACTACGAAAACGGAGATACCGCAATGCTCTACCTGGCCGAGCGGCGAGCGGGATTCGAGGTTTTGCAGTTCGATCCCAAGCAAGTGCTTGGGGGTAACATTCTGACCGATAAGGGCCTAGTCCAGACACCCGGAGAGTGCCAAGGCGTGGCGATCACGACCCTCGGATCGGGAGAGAAGAAGCTACTCGTAGCGGACTTGAGTGGCGGGATTCGGATGTACGGAAAGCAGTGAGGTGGATGAGGATGCGGATAGCGATGATGAAGAAGCATTTGTTTGCCATGGCGCTCGGACTTTCTGCCCAGGCTTTCTCTCAGGAGCAACTCATGGAGGTCGTGGGTCGTACGATCGGGGGCGGCGTGAACTCCGTGGCTCCCTTGGGAGATCTGACCGGAGACGGTGCCCTGGATTTTCTCGTGGGTGCCAATGAGCAGGGGCAGTACGGTGGGTTTGTGATGGTCGTCGATGGTGCAAGTGGAGAATTCATCCGCCAGCACACCGCACCCGTCTATCACCAGATTGGCTGGTGGATCGTCAAAGGGATCGGTGATTTCGACGGCGATGGCGTACCGGATTACTGCAGCGGTAGTCCGCTGAGTGGGTATCTGAACCTGGACGGTGAGGTCTGGGTCTGGAGTGGTCGGACGGGTGACCTGATCACCTATATCAGTGGATCGAAGTACTCGGAAGAATGGTTCGGCAACTACATTGCACCTCTCGGAGACGTGGATGGCGATGGATTCGCCGATTTCGCTGCGGGATGGGAGACTGAAGGCGAACTCTGGATCATCGGTGGTCCCGATGGTCATCTGATACGTGTCCACGATTTCGATGCGGAAGCCGACATGTCCGTGGCGAATCTAGGAGACGTGGACGGGGATGGACTCAACGACTACGTCGTGGGTGCACCCTCCATCTATGGCGTGTTCGTCTTCTCAGGCAAGACCGGTGCCGAGCTCTATCACATCGATCCCCCCGATCAAGGATTCTGGGCCTACATGGGGCGCGGTGTAGCCGGCCTGGGCGATCTCGACGGGGATGGGATCGGGGATTTTGCGGCCAGCGGCGTCTTTCACTATGACTGCAGCGGTGTACCGGCCATCCCAGAGCGCAGTGGTTGGATCCGTTTCTTTTCCGGCAAGGACGGCCACTTCCTGAAGCAGTTGATCCTCGGCCCGGTCTCCCAGGCCGAATCCCCGGCGGGCTGTCCCTTCTGGTGGCTGGATGGGGGCCAGGATGTCAACGGGGATGGAGTCGGCGATCTCTTGACCCGGGGTTGGAGGACCTTTGACACCTACTACCCAGAAATCAATCTTGCGGCGAACGGGAACACGGCCGTCTTCTCGGGTCGTACCGGCACGATGCTCTGGCGCGAGTACCCCGGCTGGCAGGGTGCCTTGATGGGGGACATGGATGGGGACGGCATATCAGAGTGGGCCCACGGGAATGATCACTACTTCCGGGCCGGAGGATTGCTCGCCGGTCGCGTGCGCATCTTCAAGGGTTTTGCCGGGGATGGGGAGCGCATCTGTTGGTCGGCGCCCAACTCCACCGGTAAGGCGGCCAGCCTCGAGCTCGACGGTCCCATCAGCGTCGGCAACAACGATCTCAGCATCAGCATCGAAGACGGCGTCCCCGGGGAGCCGGCCTTCTTCTTCTACGGAACAAGCGAGGTGCAGCGGCCCATGGGCAGTGGCGTGCTCTGCGTCTCGGGGGGCATCCACGGCCTGATCACGATCGGCGATCCGGTGCAGCTCGATGAGAACGGCTACGGCACGGTCAAGGTCGACATGACCGAGGGCCAGCTCGCCCACGGCCCCGCCCCCTGGAAAGCGGGCCTGACCCGCATCGTCCAGGCCTGGTACAGCGACCCCGCCAGCCCCGCCGGCTTCGGCCTGACCGACGCCTACCGCATCACCTTCGTGCCCTAGGAGAGCCAACCGAGAGCTTACCCTGGATACGAGTCCAGAGAATTCGAGAATCGTCGTGGTCGACGGGCAGCGGCCCCGGCAGGCACCATCCGGTCAGACCCGGGGGGCGTCATCGCTGCGTTCATTTCAGTGTCCAGGTGTTGGAGTTGCCGCTGAGCACGTAGTCGTTGAAATTCTGCCCCGACATGATCCTGCTGTAGGCATCGAACATTTCTGTCATTGTATCCGTGTGCGAGCTGTAGTTCGCGCCTGTGTCGAAGTACTGGAATTGATGTGCGAGATTCTCTTGGTATCTCCTGATCTTCTCCTCGTGCTCTTTGGCCCGTCTGCGCCTTTCGGCGTTCTCGCGCGCCTCGCATGCGCGGAGCATCGCAGCAACCTCTCTCTGGATCTTTTCCCTGCGGGCCTTGGCCTCTTCGTTTCGCAGTAGGGTGAACTCTCGTCCGTAGGCATCGCACATGAGCCAGGCAGTCCGGCCGTCTTCGTAGACGTACTCCAACTCCCACGCCGGCACACCCTGACCAAGCAGCCGACGGAATTCCGCCAGCACATCGGGGGGGGTCTGGCCGGAGATATCCCCCCGCGACACGGCCTCGTACGAGCGATCGTTGAACAGGACATTGAAGCGGACGACCGCCAGCTCCGACTCCGGCGCGTTCAGCGCTTCCGCGTGAGCAATGTCGGCGACCACACGCGGCCGAAAGATCGGCCACAGCTCAACCGGCGTGCGGCACAGCCGCTCGTCGGGTCCTCCGGTCTCGAGGGTCGTGTACTGGACCGGGGCCGTTTCGGATCCCTTGTAGAGAAACGACGACCGAGAGCGACAGCGTCCGGCGATCGCCACCGTGTGACAGATTGCCATGGCCCGGCTCAACCAACGCACCGGGTCGTCAGGCGCGGCCCGCAAAGCATAACACTGCTTCTCGTATTCCACCCCCAACGAGAACCCCGGGGCATCGCTGGGATAGACAGGGTAATTGTGGTAGATGCCCGGCTCGAGGCGAAATATTCGGGCGATATCGTCCCGACCAAGCTCGATGCCGCTGCGCGCGTAGGTCGGCGTCGTGCCAAGGATGCTGTACACGCGAGATGGGTCGCGGGGGTCGACGCCGAAGGAGGCGAGCTCGTTCATGCCGACACCGGCCGGGATCGGGTGCCGTAGCATGTGGAGGTGCCGTCTGCGATGCATCTCAAGTTGAAGCATCGAGCGGTACGGGATGTCCGTCACGGGGTTCCGGGGCAGGGCGCCGTATGTGCCCTCCGTGGTCGCCTGGAGCTTCGCGAGCAGGTCTCGGTCCTCACTCGTCAGCGGTGCTGCATAGACGGCATTCCCGACCGCGTCCGGATAGGCCTGCACCTGAGCGAGGAAATCGAAGTAGACCGTGAACGGAACCTCTTGGCGCAACCGTTTGCACTGGGCCACGACATGCTGGAAACGGAACGCCTTGTCCTCCTCGATGCCCCGACTGTCCGGGGACACGCTCAGGGCGATCATGTCGTGCACGAAACCGAGGGTGAGTGACTTCTTCTCAAACAGCGTCGCTGTCGGCCAAGCCGCGTCGAGTCTTCTCTGTGTGGCCGCCCGCTCAAGTTCGACCTGGACGACGTCACCGAAGCGATAGGGTGCCTGAGGCGGTGTCTTCTCGCCGGTGTCTGTCTGAATCCGGGCTGCCGCATCGTCGACCGGCGGCAGCTCCCTGAGTTGCTGCCCCACGGCCATGGCGAACGCGGAATCTGGGGCGGCGCCGAGGTCCGCCAGGAGCTCCACGCCGCACTCCAGCCGATTGTGCTCGATCGAGGAGAGCTCTCGGACGATCGCGTCGGCCGTCAGTGGTGGCTGGGCGTTTGCCAGGAGTAGGGCGTTGGTCAGGAGAATGCGTAGTTGCACGGTGTCGCTCTGGGCCCGCGCGCTCGACGGGTAGGCCCCCTCCAGCCGAGTCAGCAGGGTCGACCAGGCTTCGTTCGCCGTTCTTGCGCCGAATGGCAGGAGCGACGTGCCATCGGCGCCGACGATCCCCCAGCCCGCTGAGGTGCGTGCCGCGAAGCACCGGGGAACCCCCTCGAGCGAGGCCAACTCCTCATAGTGCACATCGTGCCGTGCCCAGCGGACTCCGCCACCAGGAGACCGGTCGAACCAGTCCAGCGCCGGATCGAACCAGAACACCTCCTGGTTCTCGGTAGGCGTGTCTTCGCCGGAGAACACCAGGCGATACCACCGCTCGTCACGCCGGGCGAGCCATACCTGCCGGCGCGGCTTCCGCTGCCAGTCATCCCACGCAATGGGGATGACGCGATCGTACACGCATTCGGTCCGTACGATGGTCCACGCCTCCTCTTCCCCATCCACATGTTTCGCGCCACTCGGGAGCCCCCAGGATCCCGTGAGGAATCCCCAGCGCCCACCTTGTCGATAGAGCCCTGTGCGGACACGCGCGGGGTCGTCTCGCGTCGGCCCGCCCTTATCAAAGGTCGTCTCACCGCGAACGGGCTCGACGATCGATTCGCCATCGGTGTAGCGCATGTATCCGATGTCCACGCCGGGCGTAGCCGTCAGCTCCGGGGCGACCAGGCTTGTGGGGATGTAACCCAGGTGGGCCTTGAAGCAGCCGAGGTCGGAATCGAAGGTGATCTCTTCGGAGGGCGTGGGCACGCCGATCGGCCTCGTGTAATGACCGAGTGTGTTCACGTAGAGCCGGATGCCATCCCGATCGATCAGCGCGTTGTAGGGCCTAGACTTCTCGTCCTCGGCGGGTCGACCGAACACGTCCCAACTGTGGTAGACCAGCGCGACGTCGCCGTGGGTCTCCACCGACGTGAGTTCCGGTCCGTAGAGGAAGGTGCCCTCGTCGTCGATCAATCCCCAGAGGCCTTTGCCCCACGGCGCGTCGACCTTTACCCAGGCGCGATCCTCGCCCCACGGCTTGCGCTCCCGGACGGTCAAGGTGATGTACTTGAACTCGAGCTTCTCGGAGTCCCCGTCTTGCGCGTGGGCGTCGGGGAGGAGGACGCAGAGGCTGGACAGGACGGACAAGACGAACACTGTGCGTGCAGATCGCATGAGACGCTTCCGGCAACGGGTCTGGGGCGGGGCGTGAGGCCGGGTCAGGGAGTATCGGAATTGTTCAGGCAAGCCATCATCGAGCGTACGGACTGCCGGCTAGAGGTGAAACAGGGGCGAATCTGTGGTTCGGCGAGGCTTTGGGACTCAGCTAGCAGCCGGCGGACGCCCCTCGCCGAGTGATCGGGGGCGGGCCCCGACATCCAGCGCCAGAACTCGCGCCTCGAAGATGCCCCCCATCACCTGTTTGACCCCCCCTGCGACTTTCGGCCCGTTGTGCTCGGCCCGAAGTTGCGCTCGAATCCGGCCATGCACCCCACCCCGCTTTCGTATCTCTTGGGATTGGCGCTCCTCACCGCCTCCCTCGGTTTTGCCCGGCAAGTATCCGACGACATCACCCTCCCGAGCGTTTTCCAGCACTCCGAGAGCTGCAAGCGCTGCCACGACAGGAGCGATGGCTCCTCGGCTCTCACCACGGAGGACGGAGCCGACGCGTCGCCCCACGGAACGTGGAAGGCGACGATGATGGCCCAGGCCTTCTACGATCCCTACTGGCGCGCCAAGATGGCCCGCGAGATCGAGATCGGAGCGCTGCCCCGGGAGGATATCGAGGCGCTCTGCCTTAGGTGCCACGCCCCCGCCGCCCACCACCAAGACCGGATGCTGGGGGAACCGGGACGCTCGTTCGCTGAGCTGGTGGAGAGCGGCGCGGCCCAAGACGGGGTCAACTGCTCGGTCTGCCACCGGATGACCGGGGAGGGACTGGGTACCCCCGAGACCTTCAGCGGCCTGGCCCCCTTCGACTTCGAGGCGCGCATCCACGGCCCCTACCCCGAACCGATCACGGGACCCATGGTCAACATGACCGGCTACGAGCCGACCTATGGACCGCACATGGTGCTTTCGTCGCAGTGCGCGACCTGCCACACCCTCTTCACTCCCCACGGCGAAGGCGCCTTTCCCGAGCAGACACCCTATCTCGAGTGGCGCAACAGCGTCTTCAGCTACGAGGACGGTATCGATCAGCAGTCCCGAAGCTGCCAGGCCTGTCACATGGAGGACCAGGGCGAGCTGGTCATCGCCCACAACCCGATGGGCGGCGATTTCCCCTTCCTCGAGCCCCGCCCCGAGGTGCGCGGACACCGCTTCATGGGCGGCAACGCCTTCATGCTCGAGCTTCTAGCCGACAACGCGGAGGAACTCGACCTGGCGGTCACCCCCGACGATCTGCGCACCACCGCCCGCGAAACCTCGCACCAGCTCTCCCGCCGCAGCGCGGCCCTGGCCGTGGAGAACCTTCGTCGGGAAGAGGGGGCCCTGCGCTTCGACGTACAGGTCCGAAACCTCACCGGGCACAAGCTGCCCACCGCCTACCCCAGCCGGCGCGCCTGGCTCGAGGTAACTGTGGACGTCGACGGCCGGCGCTGGTTCGAGAGCGGCGTCGCCGATGAGCAGGGACGTCTTTCCGAGGAGAGCGGCGGTACGATCCAACCCCACTACCAGAGCATCACCGCCGCCGGACAGGTGCAGGTCTATGAGCTCGTGCCGCTCGACGATAGGGGGGAGGCGACGACCCACCTGACCCGCATGGCCCGGCGGGGCAAGGACAACCGGCTGCTACCCCGGGGGTGGCGCGCCGACGGACCGGGGGTGGAGGTGACCGCACCCCACGGAGTCGAGGGCGACCGTGACTTCGTCGGGGGCGAGGACCGCGTCGCCTTCGACCTGGCCGGGGTGCCCTCCGGCGAGGTCTCGGTAAAGGTGCGCCTCATGTATCAATCGATCGCCCCGGCCTGGGTCGATGCCCTGCGGCCCTCCAAGACCGAGGAGGCACGCTGGTTCGTAGAGGCCTATGACCGGACGCCGCACAAGAGCCGCCTCCTCGCCCGGGCGCAGGGGCGGCTCTAGCCGGCCAAGAGCTGGGCCGCCTCGATCCGTGTCGAGGCGGGGACGCCCATCCAGTCCCGCTCGAGCAGGGTGTAGACCCCACGGAAATCGACCCGACCGGGAATGTCCCCCTCGACCAGATCGTCGAGGTCGGGCATCGGACCGTGTAGGCCGCCGGCCACGGCGGCTCCCATCAGGAACAGCGGTGCCCCCTGGCCGTGGTCGGTACCCTTGGAGGCGTTCTCGGCCACGCGTCGCCCGAACTCGCTGAAGACCAGGGTCAGGACCCCCTCGGCGACTCCGCCCGCTTCGAGATCGTGCTGGAAGGCGGCTAGCGCGTCACCGAGCTGGGCCAGAAGGGCACGGTGCTGCGCGCCCTGGTGGGAGTGGGTGTCGAAGCCGGTCAGCGAGAGGTGGAAAATGCGCGTGCCGAAGCCTCCGCGAATCAGTTGGGAGACCAGGCGCAGACGACGACCGAGGCCGGTGGCGGGGTAGTCCCCTCCCGAATCGGACGTGGCGATCGCCTGCATGCGCCGCGCGGCGTCGTAGGTCGTGCGCGCCACCGTGTCGAGGAAAGCGAGGTTACCTTGCAGCGAGGATGCCTCCTCGGCGAGGAGCGAATCCCGCAGCCGCGCGAAGCGCGGGCTCGTCTCCGCCAGATGGAAACCCCGCGGGTCACGCAGGGTGGGGGGCAGGACCCTCTCCCCACGCATGGAGAGGGGCAGGTCACCGGGGTCGATCACCAGGGCCGGCATGCTGCCCGGGTACCGCTCGCCCAGGGTATCGGCCATGCGCCCCAGCCAACCGGTCTCCCCGGCGGGGTGGTCGGGATCCGCGGTGTGCCAGATCTCCATCGAGCGGAAGTGCGAACGATCGGCGCCGGGGTAGCCCACCCCTTGAACGATCGCCAGGTGCCCCTCCTGGTAGACCTGGTGCAACCGGCCGAGGGCCGGGTGCAGACCGATGCCATCCTCCAGCCGATGGATCGCACCCGGGGGAAGGGAGAGGTTGGGGCGCAAGCGGTAGTAGGCGTCCTGGCCGAAGGGGATGACCGTGTTGAGGCCGTCATTGCCCCCGGTGAGTTGGATGACGACCAGGGTCCTTGCCGGGTCCCCATCACCCTCGCCCGAAGCGGAGCGATCGGGACCCAAGTAGGGCAGTACCGGGACGAGCGCGGTGGTACGCAGTCCGTGCAGGAGGATTTGGCGTCGGCTCAGCATGGCGTCTAGATCAGGTGGTATTCGGGGGCGGTGAGGATCAGGGCCGTGACCGTGCGCCGTGCCTCGGGGGCGTCCTCGCTTTCCGCCGCGGCGCGACGGACGGTCTCGCGCAGGGCAGGCCCGGCGCCGTCGGGGATGAGGAGATCCAGGGCCCGCTCAGCAAGATCGTTTCTGCCCTGCGTGCCGAAGGCTGCCGCAAGGTCTTCGCGCTCGCCGGGCGCCATCGCGACCCGGGTGAGGTCGTTGTGCCGCACGAGCCAGCTACCCGCATGGATCCAAGTTCGGTTGCCGTCCCAGCCCTTGACGCTGGGGGGGCGATAGAGGGCTTGGCCCATCTGGGCGGCACTACGCGCTACATCGGCGGGCGACAGGGTGTCCGCGATGCCGAGCGTGATCAGGGTGTGGGCGACGAGCTCGACCGGACCGGCGATGCGCGAGCGACGGGCGCTCGGGCCCAGGAAGAGCTCCGAACGAAAGAGGCGCTCCAAGGTGCGTTCGATACTCCATTGCTCCTCGAGCAGCACCGAGGCCCAGGTATCGACCTCCTCCGAACTCGGGTTGGGCCGGACGAATTCCTCCAGGAGCTTGTGGGCGATATGACGCGCACAGGCGGGATGGGCGAGGATGCGGTCGATCACCTCTTCGCCCGTGAAAGGACCCCGGGCACCCAGGAATTCCTTGATGCCCTCGTCGTGGTACTGGCGGCGGAAGACGAAGCGGCGCCCATCCACTCCCCAACCACTGAAAGCCCGGGCGCCTTCGAGGATGTCCCGCTCCTGGTAGTTACCGATCCCGAGGGCGAACAGCTCCAGGACCTCGCGGGCGAAGTTCTCGTTGGGATGACCGTCCCGGTTGTCGTTGCCGTCGAGCCAGATCAGCATGGCGGGATCGGTGGCCACCGCATGCAGAAGCTCGCGGAAGTCACCCAGCCCCTTTTCCCGGAAAAGCTGTACCTGGGCGTGCATCAGCCGCACGTCGCGCACCTTGTCGTTGGAGGTGGCGAAGTGGTCGTGCCACATCAAGGCCACCCGTTCGACCAGGGGGGCCCGGTCGCGCAGGATCAGGGCCATCCACCAGGCCTGGAGCTCCCCGATCTCTTCCAGGGAGACCAGCTTGTCGACGCCGCGCATGAGCAGCGCATCGTGTTTTCGACGGCTGAAAATGTCCTGCAAGGCGTCGTCGAGGCTGCGGGCCGACTCGCGGGTGTTGCGATCGGCTCCGAACCCAGCGCGGCGATAGAGGTGCGCGGCTGTGGCTGGGTCCCAGTGCCTCATTTCCGACCTCCGAGCAGGAGGGTCAGGCTGGCGCGCAGGTCGTGCGCGGCCGGCCGAGAGGTCTTCAGCTCTAGGGTGTCGATCAGATCGAGGAGGGCTTTCAATCCACGCAGTTCGCGGCGTGCCTGCGCCTCGCTCTTGCCCTCGTCCACGACCGCGTCCAGCACGAGGGCCTCCTCGTTGGTCTCCACGACGCGAGCGATTTCCGGACCGGAGAGCAAGAGGTGCTCTCCGCTCGTCGGCACGGTCTCACCTCGAGCGAGCTGCAGGGCGACCTCCTCGACCAGACTCCGGTGGGTACCCAGAATGAAGGTCTCCCCCACGACTGCGCAGGCGGGCTCCAGGTTGTAGCGCAGATCGACCCCTTCCCCCTCGTCGGGCGTGCGGTAGCGACCAAAGGTGATCGGGATCTCCCCCGCCAGTTCGACCGAGACGGTCATCACCGGCGAGCGTTCCTGGGCGGCCTCGATGTTGATGGCGGCGAGCAGGGATTGGACCGCGGCGGTCAGCCGTGGGCCCATCTGTTCGGGGTCGCGCATGCGCACGAGGAAGGCCGCCCCCGGTAGGGGCACGTCGGGCTTGGCCTTGGGATCGAAATCCAAAGGGCGGGAGATGACCCCGATCCACGGGTCGAGACCGGGTAGGACCTCGTCGCTGACATCCTCTCCGCCGAAAAAGAGGGCCAGGTTCGAGATCGCATCGGCAAAGCCGGGCTGGGTGTGGGGCGGGAAGAGATCGACCCGCTCCCGGAAGAGCGTCGCCAGATCCCGGTAGACGATGCCACGAGCCGCCTCACCTGGACGCGGCGCGGGAAGTGGGGGTGGGGCGCTCTCGACCTCGGCGAGGAGTTCCTGGGCGGGACCTTCATTCAGGTCGAGGCCGAACAGATCCAGGTCGATGCGCCGCCCGTCGAAACGCAACTGGAAAACCTCGCCCGCCGCCTCGCCCAGGTTGGCGATCGAGGGGCCGAGCAGGAATTGCGCACCCGGCTCATGGGAGAGTCCCCGCACCTGGGCCAGCTCTCCGGGGAGCTCCGCCTCGAGCCCGTCGAGATCCGCCCATCCCCAGAGGAAAGCGTCCTCGGATCGGTACTGCTCCCGAGCACGCTGAAAGGCCGCGCGACTCGCCAGGCCGCTCCGGCCTTCGGCGGCACCCAGGTCGATCATCGCGCGCAGGGTGGTTTCGTCACTCGAGGCGACGAAGAGGCCGTCCCCCAGGGCCAGGGCTCCGTAGCTGCCGAGCAGCCAGACGTCCATGCCCCGAATGCGGCGGTGGGGGGGCACGATGCGCTCCTCGGGCAGGTCGCGTGCCTCGGCGACCTTTTTCATCACCAGCTCGATGACCTGACGCCACTCCTCGGCATCCCCCCGAGCGACGGCGCAGAGGATCGGCCTCCCCGTTTCGCGGGGGATCAGACCCAGGGCGAGTCCCTCGCTGGTCAGCTTGGAGAGCGAGGGCAGGGCGGGTCGGCCGACGTAGATGTTGAGCATCCCAAGGGCCATGGGCAGGGGCATACCGACCTCCTCCCCGATGGCGGCCCCCAGGGGGGAGGCGAGGACGGTTTGCACCAGCGGGTGTTCGAATCCCTGGGCGCAGAGCTCCGAGAAGCCGGGCAATTCGGCGTAGACGCGGCAGTTCTCCGGCAGGATGCAGGCGACCTCGCGGTCGGGATCGAAGGGTGCGGGAGGTAGGGCAGCGAAGGCCACCGGGACCGCACCCAGGGCGGTTGTGAGGAGGAGCTTGTTCATCGTTGCGCCGTTGGCAGGGGACCTCGGATGCACCGACTACGGAGCGGCGGCCACACCTTTTTCAGAACTTTGCCGTCCCATTCGAAGACGAGCGCTTGGGGAATACGAGCCCTGAACCGAATCCTAGGCAATGCTCCCCGCGATTCGCGCCAGAATGGGGTCCCACTCGCGGGAACGCTCCCCGCGAGCCCCCCATTCGCGAGACCTCCAGTCCCTCAGCATGATCACCACCCTCGCCTCCCTGCGCAGATGCCCATGGGTGGGCCCCCTAGCCCTCGCCTTGGCTGCGGCGGCGCCGGCCCAGAACACACCTTCCCGGCCCAAGACCTACGCCGCCCTGGGCGTCCGCTTCGAAGCCGATCCGGAGGCTGCGACCCACACCCTGATCCTGCGTGACGGCGTCATCGCCGCCATCCTCCCACCCGAGGCCGCCGTCCCCGAGGATGCCTGGCTCGTCGACGGTGAGGGGCTCCTGGCCCTGCCCGCTTTCGTCGATGCTTGGTGCACGAGCTGTGTCGGCGGAGAGGAGCCGGTCGCGGACAAGGATCGTCCGGTTGGGACCGATGCCAACGTGCGCATCGACATGCGTTCCGCCGGCCGCAAGGGAATCCGGCCTGCCTTCCGCGCCGCGAGCGCCTTGCAGCTCGATGACGACAAGGTCGAATCGATGCGCGCCCAGGGCTTTGGCCTGGTGCTGGCCGCACCGAGCGGGGAGCTCCTGGCCGGGTTCAGCAGTCTCGCCAGCCTGCTCCCCGCGCCCCCGCGGGAGCAGGTCGTGCGCGACGCGGTCTACCAACAGGCCGCCTTCCGCGCCTCGGGCCGGGGCTATCCCTCGACCCTGATGGCCTATCACGCGCAGCTACGGCAGTTCTTCCTCGATGCGAAGCGCCACGGCATCCTGGCCGAGCGCTGGGCCCGGGGGGCGGAGGGGCCGCGTCCCGCCTGGGACCCCGACCTGGACGTGGGAGTGGAACTCCTCGCCGGTCGCCCGCTGGTCTGCACGGTCGATTCGGCTCGCGACATTCACCGCTGGCTGCGCCTCGCAGACGAGCTGGGGTTCACCCTGGCGGCCATCGGCGGGGGAGACGGTGCCTGGAAGGTGGCCGACCTCCTGTCGCAGCGCGGGGTGGCCGTGGTCCTCGACCTCGACTGGGGCACCGAGCCAGAGGAGATTGGGCCCAAGGAACTCGAGGAGGAGGAACCGCCCCTGGCGCCTTACGACTACCGGGAACCCCGCGGCGTCCGAGCGGAGAAGCGCCGGCTCTGGGAAGAGCGCCGGGACAACGCCCTGCGCCTAGCCGAAGCCGGAGTGCCCTTCGTCTTTGGAAGCGGCAAGGAGAGTGCCAAGAAGTTGCTTGGAAAGGTGCGCACTCTGATCGAGGCGGGCCTTCCCCGGGAGCAGGCCCTCGAAGCCTTGACCACCCGGGCGGCGCAGTTCTGTGGCGTCGAGGGCCGCTACGGCCGCATCGAGGAGGGCCTCTCCGCCACCCTCTGCCTCTGGAGTGGGGATCCCCTCACCGACGAGAAGGCCAGGGTCGCTTGGAGCTTCGTCGAGGGGTACGGCCACGAGTTCGAACTCGCCTCCCCGGAGGAGGAAGAGGTGGAACCGGCTGAAGGCCTCGACCTTTCGGGGACCTGGACCCTGACCGTCGACGCGGATGACGATGAGATGCCGCCCCTCACCCTCGAACTGGAGATGGATGAGGAGGGAGACGTCAGCGGAACCGCCAAGACTCGTTCCCCCATCGACGACTCACCCCTCTCGGCAACGGTCGAAGGCAGCCTCGGCGGGTCGCACGTATCCCTGGAGATGACCTTCCAGGTGGCTGGGATGGAGATCGACATCGAGGTCAGCGGAGAACTCGACGGCGACGAGATGACTGGAACCCTGACCCTCGGCTTGCCCGGAGGGGAACAGGAGAACGCTTTCACCGCCACTCGGCGGCCGGGAGGAATCCGATGATCCGCATCCTTGTTTGCTGCTTTCTAGCCGGAGCCCTACAGGCCCAGGAACACCCCTTCGAGACCGACGCCCTGCGCGAGCCGGCTCTGGTGACGGACGGGAATGTTCTCATCCATGGGGCGACGATTCACACCGCCGTCGAGGCGGCCTTCGTGGGGGACGTCTTGGTCGAGAAGGGCAAGATCAGCGCGGTGACCCACGAGAGGATCGATGAGGTCCCCGACGGAACCGTGGAGATCGACGGGACGGACATGCACCTGGCTCCCGGCGTGGTCGATACCCACAGCCACACGGCGATCGAACGCGGTATCAACGAGGGGTCGGTCTCGATCTCGGCCGAGGTCACCATCGACGATGTGATCAACCCAGACGACATCGCCATCTACCGGGCCTTGGCCGGCGGTTGCACCACGATTCGTCTCCTTCATGGTTCGGCCAATGCGATCGGGGGACGGGACACCGTCCTCAAGTTGCGTTGGCACACCGATGCGGACGGGCTGCGTTTCGACGGCGCCCACCAGGGGATCAAGTTCGCTCTGGGGGAGAACCCCAAGCGGGCCTGGGGCAACGGCGGGCGTTTCCCCGCCACGCGCATGGGGGTCGAGGCGATCTACTACCGCGCCTTTGAGCGGGCTCGCGAGTACCAGGCCACCTGGCGGGCCTATGCCGATGCCATCCTGCGGGGCGAGGATCCCGCGCCTCCGCGCCGGGACGTGCGTCTGGAGGTCCTGGCGGGAATCCTGGATCAAGATGTCATCGTCCATTCCCACTGCTATCGGGCGGATGAGATCCTGATGCTGATCCGTGCCTCGCAGCACTTCGGCTTCAAGATCGGGACCCTCCAGCACGTACTCGAGGGCTACAAGGTCGCCTACGAGATGGCCGAAGCGGGGATTCCCGGCTCGACCTTCTCCGATTGGTGGGGCTACAAGGTCGAGGCCTACGACGCCATTCCCCAGGCGGCGGCTCTCATGCACGAGGCCGGTGTCCTGGCGACGATCAACTCCGATTCGAACGAGATGATGCGGCGCCTCTACGAAGAGGCTGCCAAATCGGTGCGTTATGCCGGCATGGATCCGGTCGAGGCCCTGCAGCTCGTCACCTTGAACGGCGCGAGGCAACTCGGTCTCGAGGCCCGAGTGGGGTCGATCGAGGTCGGCAAGGACGCGGACCTCGTGCTCTTGAACGGAGATCCCCTCTCCAGCCTCTCACGGGTGGAGTGGACCATGGTCGACGGTGTGATCGAGTTCCAACGACGGGACACCTTTGGTTTCGATGCCGAGCCCTTGCAGGCCGTCGAACTGGTCGAGCCCGAGCGTGAGGTGCAGCTTGACGAGGATGCGCCGAGAACCCTCTTGCGCGGCGGTACCCTGCACACGGTGACCGGCGGAACCTTTGTCGGGGACTTGCTCATTCAGGGCGATCGCATCGCCGCCGTCGGCGAACACCTTTCCAGCCGGGGAGCCGAGGAGATCGACCTCAGCGGCTTCGACGTCTGGCCGGGGATGATCTCCCTGGACAGCGCCGTGGGCATCGAGGAGATCGGCGCGGTTTCGGCCACGCTCGACAGCAGTGAGATCGGAGGCAACCAGCCGGACCTGCGAGTGACCGCCTCGTTCAACGCCGACTCGGCCCGTATCGGTGTGACCCGTCACAACGGCGTCACCACCGTGCAGACCACGCCCCAGGGGGGCGGTCCCCTGCGTGGACAGTCGGCGGTGATGAAACTCGATGGATTCACCTGGGAGGAGATGTTGCGTCGCGACCGCGACATGCTGCACATCTCCTTCCCCTTCTCCTCCAACGAGCCTCCGAAGGGCTCGGAAGATGCTTGCGAATCCCTGGAGGGGGCCGAAGACGATGCGCTTCTCACCGCGGGTCGCATGGATGGGGACGAGAAGGAGCTCCCCGAGAGCCGCGAGGAGGAGGAGGAGACCCAGCACCTGCGGGAGCGTTTTGCGGAAGCACGCGAGTACGGGCGGCTGCGGGACGCGCAGGCGGAGGTTACCTATGACCCGCGCCTCGAAGCCCTCGTGCCCTTCGCACGGGGTGAGAAAAAGGTCGCCCTGCACGCGGACAACGCCCAGACGATCCTTGCGGCGATCCGTTTCGCCAAGGAGGAGGGGCTCGACGCGGTGATCTATGGGGGGCGGGAAGCCTGGAAGGTGGTAGGCCGGCTGGCCAAGGCGGGGATTCCCGTCGTGCTGGGCCCGATCCACAGCCTGCCCAGCTCGCGCTTCGATCCCTACGATGCTCCCTTCGCGAACGCTGCGGTGCTTGCGAGGGCGGGTGTTCCCTTTGCCATCGACTCGGGCCACAGTGAGAACGAGCGCAACCTGCCTTTCCACGCGGCGACGGCAGCGGCCTTCGGCTTGCCCGTGGAGGAGGCGATCCGCGCGGTGACCTACTACCCGGCCCGCATTCTGGGCCTCGAGGCGGAGCTCGGCAGTCTGGCGCCCGGCAAGCGAGCGGACATCGTCGTTACCCGGGGCAACCTGCTCGAGATCACCGCGCCGGTGACGCGCCTTTGGATCGACGGACGACCGATCGATCTCAGCGCCGACAAGCAGAGCCGACTCTATGAGCGCTATCGGGCGCGGCTCGAGCGCCTGAAGAGCGAGTGAGCCGGGCCGGCGCTACTCGCCCAAGCTCAGCAGCACGGCGAAGAAGGCGATCCAGAGGAGGACGCCCAGGGCACGTTCCAGTCGGTAGGGATCGCGCATGCCTTGGGCGATGCGGGTGAGGAGGGGGGCGCTTTCGGTGTGGATCTTCAAGGTTCGGTGGACTGGAGGGGACTATCCGCCGGAGGACGGGTGGTAACCGCTGGGGTTCCAGGCGAAGCTTGGGAGTCCCCTAGAGCCGGAAGGGCCCGCGATCGGGTCCCCCGGACCGGCAAAAAAACATGGAACAGAAACAGATCGAGATCCTCTGCCCCTGCTGTAACACGCTGCTTACGGTCGATGTCCTGACGCGCAGCGTCCTCCGTCACGCACCGCCGGAGCAGGTGGACGAAACCGGAAAAGCGATCCTCGATGAGGGGCGTTGGGATGCAGCCAACCAGCGGGTTTCCTCCCGTGGCAGGGCCGCCCAAGACAAGTTCGAGGCTGCCTTGGGCAAGGAGAAGGTGCGCGAGCGGGAGCTCGAAGAGCTGTTCGAGAAGGCCAAGCGCAAGGCACAGGGAGGAGCCTCTTCCGATCCGGGAGAGGCGACCGATCGGGGTGAGGCATGACCCTGCTCTCCTTGGAGGGGTGCTCCCGGAGCCTGGGTGATCGGGTGCTCTTCCGAGATGTCAGCCTGAACCTCGGGGAGGGAGAGCGGGTGGGCTTGCTCGGCCGCAACGGCAGTGGCAAGTCGACCCTGCTGCGCGTCCTGGCTGGGGTGGAGACTCCGGATGAGGGGCGGCGCAGCGTGCGTCGTGACCTCAAGATCGGCTACCTGCCCCAGGAGCCCGAGGTGCCGTCGGAAAAGACCCTGCGCGCTGTGGTACGTGGCGGCTTCGAAGGCCGGCAGCGCATCGAGGAGCAGTTGCGTGCCCTGCACGACGAGCTGGCCCGCGCGCAGGAGTCCCAGCTCGCCCGGCTCCTGGCCCGTCAGGCGCGGCTCGAGGTGGAGCTCGAGAATCAGGGGGGGCACGACATCGACCATCGCATCGAATCGACCCTGCAGGCCCTGGGGCTAGAGGAGTTCGACCGCACCTGCGCCGAGCTCTCCGGGGGGGAACGGCGCCGAGTTGCCCTGGCGCGTCTCCTGCTCGCCGCCCCGGAACTGTTGATCCTCGATGAGCCCACCAACCACCTCGATGCCCTGGTCACCGACTGGCTGGAGGACTGGCTGCTCGAGACAGGGGTTCCGCTCTTGATCGTCACCCACGACCGCTACTTCCTCGATCGGGTCGTCGACCGCATCCTCGAACTCGATCGCGGGCGGCTGGTCGAGTACCAGGGGGGCTATGACGACTACCTGCGTCAGAAAGCGGCCCGTGCCGAGCGCGAGCGGCGGGACGAGGCCTCGCGACGGCTGCTGCTCCGGCGTGAGACCGCCTGGATCCGGCGCGGCCCTCCGGCTCGCACCAGCAAGTCCAAGGCGCGCATCCACCGCTATCAGGAGCTCGTTGCGGATGAGCCGGAGCTCGATCCCGCCGATCTCGAGTTCACCTTGCCACCCGGTCCCCGGCTCGGTTCCCGGGTCGTGCGCCTCGAGGGGGTGACCAAGAGCTTCGGAGGCCGGGTCGTCGTTCCGCCGATCGACCTCGAACTTTCAGCGGGAATGCGCCTGGGGATCGTTGGACCCAATGGGGCCGGCAAGACGACCCTCCTACGCATGCTGCGGGGAGAGCTCGAGTGTGACGGGGGTGTGCGGGAGGTCGGAGAGACCGTCGCGTTCATGGGCATCGATCAGGCGCGGGCGGATCTCGACCCCCTGGAAACGACCCTGGAGGCGGTGGCCGGCAAGAGCGATGTCGTGCGCAAGGCGGGGCGAGTCGTGCGCGTGCGGGGTTTTCTCGACAAGTTCGGTTTCCCCGCCGCCATGCAGGACACGCGCATCCAGGAGCTGTCGGGGGGCGAGCGGGCGCGCGTCCTCTTGGCGAAGCTGCTCTGCGCCGAGGGCAATGTGCTCCTGCTCGACGAGCCGACCAACGATCTCGATCTGGCGACTCTGCGCGCCCTGGAGGAGGCCCTGATCGCCTTCCGTGGCGCAGCGGTCATCGTCAGTCACGATCGCTGGTTTCTCGACCGGGTGGCGACCCACATCCTCTACCTCGACGGCCAGGGCGGGGCAGGGCTGCACGTGGGGGATCTCACGACGCTCCTTGCTGAGCTGGCGGCGAAGAAGGCGCGCGCAGCCAAGAGCAGACCGACCGAGTCCCGGCCGGCGGGAGTGGATTCAGCAGCGGAGAGTCCTCCCCGGGCCCGCAAGCTCGCTCCCTGGGAGGAGCGCGAGCTCGAAGAGGCCCTGGAGGGCATCACTCGACTCGAGGAGGAGTTGGCTGCAATCGATGTGCGCCTGGCGGACCCGGCTCTCTATACCGGGCCACCCGAGAAGGCCGAGGCCGTCCGCAGAGAGCGTGCCGCGGTTGCCGCGGAGCTGGAGAGCCTCCTCGCGCGCTGGGAAGAGCTCGAGACCGGAACCTCCTGAGGAAGCCCGATGAGTGAATGGACCACCCTGATCGATCTCGATGAGCTAGCGACCGGATCGCTGAAGGCCCGCCGCGTGGGGCCTCGGCGCATCGTCCTGGCCCGCACGCTGGAGGGGGCGGTCTACGCCCTCGACAATCGCTGCCCCCATGAGGGCTATCCCCTGGCGACGGGCACCTTGCGGGGCTGCGACCTGACCTGCACCTGGCACAACTGGAAATTCGACGTGCGCGACGGGGCCTGCCGCATCGGAGGCGAAGGTGTGCGTTCCTATCCCGTCCGCGTGCGCGAGGGGCGCGTCGAGGTCGATCTGGCCGAGCCGGATCCCGAGCAGTTCTTCCCCGGTTGGCTTGCCAGTCTGCACGAGGGACTGCAGCGTCACGAGAACGGTCGCGCCATCCGGGATTGTGTGCGGCTCTTGCATGCGGGCTACGACCCCTGGGCGCTCCTGGCCGAGGTTGCGCGCCACGACGCGGACCACGCCGAGTACGGCACGACCCACGCCCTACCGGTCGCGGCCGACTGCGGCCGCTTCCTGCAGATCTACGGGGGGGTCCGGGCGGCCTATGCCCTCGCCCCGGCGATCGACATGTGCGGCGATGCGAATCGGCTGCGCCCGCTTCGCGAGCGGCCCGCGCCCCTCGCGGGGGCGGATGAAGCGAGCCTGCGCCGGGCGATCGAGGAGGAAGACGCCCAGCGGGCCGAAGGGCTGCTCCTCGGTGCCTTCGAGGCCGGCGTGCCGCGTGAGACGATCGAGAGCTGGCTGTACGCCGCCCTCAGTGATCACTTCCTCTCCTTCGGCCACCCGTTGATCTATCTGGTCAAGGCCCAGGAGCTCTTCGAGGGAGCGGGTGAGCAGCACGCGCCGGCGATTCTGGGCAGTTTGGTCTTTCGCATCGTGCACGGCACGCGTGAGGACACCTTGCCCTACATGCATCCCTATCGCGAGGAGTGGCAGCGACTCCCGACGGACATCGCGGGTGGAGCGGGAAGACCCTTCGACGGGGAGGCCCTACGCGCGGCGGTGCTCGACGCCGAGCGGGGGGAGGAGGCCATGACCGAGCTCGCCCACTGCCTGCGCGCGGGCGCGGACCCCGAAGCGGTCGCCGCGGAACTCGTTCTCGCCGCAGCCGAGCGTCTGCTGCGCTTCGACCCGGAGATCGAACAGCGGGAGGATGTCGCCGAGAGTTGGCTGTGGGCCACACACCGCTTCACCTTCGCCGCGGCGGTGCATCAGGCGCTGCGCCGTTGGTCCCATCCGAGGGCGGCGGCGCTCCTTGGACAGGTCGTCATGTTCGTGCACTCGGGGAGGGCGATGGACCTGGCGCCCGAATGCAGAATCTCCCTGGAGGCCGAGGCCGGGGATCCCCTGGAAGCGGTCCTCTCCCACGACCCGAAGCGGGCGGTGCGCCGCGCTCTGCATCCAGATCTCGACCTCGAAGCGTCGTTGGAGGGTCTGGGCGAGATCCTCTTCGCCGACAACCTCGTGCGCCCGATCGTCGTCGCCCATGGGATCAAGACCGCCTGTGCAGGCTTGGAGGAGAGCACCGCGCTCGGGGAGCACCCCTTGGCTCGCCTGCCCCTGGCGGCGGCCCTGCGTCTGTGCGCTTCGCCCATCCGGGAGCGGGCCCTGCACCAGACGGTCACCACCTCGATCGCCTGGATCGTCGACGGGCGGGTACCGACCAAGTTGACCCAGTAGACCATCCGGGTGGACTCCGCTGCCGGCTTGCCTCTCAGTCGCCCTTGCTCGGTGGCTCGATGGGGAGCCGGCGTAGGCGCAGGCTGTTGGTCACGACCGAGACGCTGGAGAGGGCCATCGCTCCCGCGGCCCAGGCCGGTGTGGGATGCACCCCAAGGGGGGTGAACAGACCCATCGCAGCCGGCAGGGCGAGCAGGTTGTAGCCGAAGGCCCAGCCCAGGTTTTGGTGGATCACGCGTCGGGTGTGGCGAGCCAGTCGCACCAGGGCGGGTAGGCGGCCGAGGTCCTCGCGCAGGAGCGCCGCGTCCGCGGACTCGAGGGCCACGTCGGCACCTCCGCCCATGGCGACCCCGACCGTGGCCTGGGCGAGAGCCGGGGCGTCGTTGATCCCATCGCCGACCATGACCACCCTGCCGAGCTCTCTCACGCGCTCGGCTTTCTCTTCCGGCAGGAGACCGCCGAAGGCGGCCTCGATCCCGAGTTTCCGGGCCAGGGCTTCCACCGCGGCGGGGTGATCTCCAGAGAGGAGGCAGGGCTGGAGCCCGAGCCCTTCGAGGGCGCGCAGGGCGGCCGCCGCTTCGGGACGCGGCAGGTCCTCGAAGCCGAGGGCGAGGGAGAGCTTCCCATCCTCCTCGACCAGGACCGGGGTGCGTCCGGCGGCGACGAGGTCGGCTACTCGCTCCTCCGCGTCCCCGTGTCCGCGGGCCAGGGCACCCCGCGGACTGCCGATCCAGAGGGCATGTCCGCCGACCTCGCCGCGCACCCCGTTGCCGGGCTCGGCCTGGAAGCCGCGCACCGGAGGGATGGTCAGGCCCCGTTCCCGGGCAGCGGCCACCACCGCTTGGGCCAGCGGCTGCTCACTACGCCGCTCCACCGCGGCAGAGCGCGCCAGGGCCTGGGGGAGGTCGACATCTCCGAGGAGCTCGATGTGGGTCAGGGTGGGCTCGCCGCGGGTGAGCGTCCCGGTCTTGTCGAAGGCTATGCGGCGCACGGTCGCCAGGTGTTCGATGGCGGCCACGTTGCGCACGAGCAGTCCCTCGCGGGCGCCCCTCCCGCCCGCGACGACCACGGCTGTAGGCGTCGCCAATCCCAAGGCGCAGGGACAGGCGATCACCAGCACCGAGATTCCGTGTTCGATCGCGGCGGGGAGGTCCATCCAGAGCCACCACGCGACAAAGGCGATGCCGGCCAGGACGAGCACGGTCGGCACGAAGATCGCACTGACCCGATCGGCGGCGGCCTGGATCGGTGCCCGGGTACTCTGGGCGTGATGCACGGCGGCGGCGATGCGGCCCAGGGCGGTATCGGCGCCGACCGAGAGAGCGCGCACCGTGAGGGCGCCGTGTCCGTTCAGGGTGCCGGCATGGACGCGCTCGGAGGGTCCGCGCTCGCAGGGGAAGGGCTCGCCGGTCAGCATCGATTCGTCGAGGCTGCTGCTCCCCTCCAGGATCACGCCGTCGACGGGGATGCGCTCACCGGGGCGCACACGGACCCGCTGGTTGGGTCGCACTTCCGAGAGGGGGATGGTGACCTCCTTTCCCTCCTCGATGACCGTTGCGGTGGGAGGGGTCAGGTCGAGCAGAGCACGCACCGCGGCACCGGCGCGGAAGCGCGCTCGCCCCTCGAGCCAGCGCCCGAAGAGCACGAAGGTGAGGATCATCAGCGCCGCGTGGACATGGTGGGCGGCGCCGCCGAGGAGGCCGGGAAAAAAGGCTCCCCAGAGGCCTGCGAGCCAAGCGGTTGCGGTGCCGAGCCCGACCAGGGTGTCCATGTCCGGGGAACCCTGCCGGAGGGCGCGTGCGCCGCGCCGAATGAGGGGCCCCCCGGCGACGAGGATCGCAGGGGCCGCGACCAGGGGGGCCAGCCACGGGGGGGAGGCGAATCCGCCGAGGGCCAAGACGGCGAGCAGGCTCAACCCGGCCAGGAGGGCGGAGCGTCCCTCCCGTCTGACGCGTCGGCGTTCGTCGCGCTCGCGGAAGGCGACATCCTCGGCGATACTGCGCTCCCCCAGGGCTCCGGGGGGCATGTGATAGCCCCCCCGGGCGAGGCTCCGGGCGAGCTCCCGCGCGAGTTCCCCTTCGGGGCGCCCCTCGTCGATCTCGACCCGGGCGGTGCCGGCCCCATAGGAGACCTCCGCCGAGCGCACCCCATCGACCGCTAGGAGGAGCTTGCGTACGGAGGAGGCACAGCCTTGGCAGTGCATCCCCGCGATCGGGACCGTGCGCCTGGAGGACATGGGGCGCATTCTAGACCCGCCCGGGAGCGGCCTGCGCCGTGGCGAGTTCGATCCAAGACCGAATCATGCGCACCACCCCTGGCGCCGGAGGGGCCGAATCGGCGGAATGTCGGCCTATGTCCGCAAGCCGCTACCGGGCCGTGAAGGCCTACCACAACGAGAAGTTCCTCAACTCCCCCGACGCCCGCCCCCTGCGCATCCTGGCCGAGTACATCGAGCCGGCGACCCGTTTCGCGGAATTCGACGTGCAGGACACGATCGTCATCTTCGGGTCGGCGCGTTTCCGTCCCCGGGAGGAGGCCGAGAAGGCCCTGGCCGAAGCCGAGGCCCGCCGTGCGGCGGCCGAGGATCTGGCCAAGGCTCGGCGGGATCTCGAGATGTCGCGCTACTACGAAGCCGCGCGTGAGCTGGCCTATCGGTTGACCGAATGGTCGAAGGGGTTGGAGGACGATCACCGGCGTTTCGTCATCTGCACGGGGGGGGGGCCCGGGATCATGGAGGCGGCCAACCGCGGAGCCTCGGAGGCGCGCGGCGAGAACGTCGGCCTCAACATCTCCCTGCCCTTCGAACAGAACGACAATCCCTACATCACCCGCCGGCTCTCCTTCGAGTTCCACTACTTCTTCATGCGCAAGTTCTGGTTCTCCTACCTGGCCAAGGCGATCGTCGCCATGCCCGGTGGGTTTGGAACCCTGGACGAGTTCTTCGAAGTCTTGACCTTGGTGCAGACCGGCAAGATCAAGAAGGCGATGCCGATCGTTCTCTTCGGCAAGGCTTTTTGGGAGCAGGCCCTGCACCTCGACGCGCTGGTCGAGTTCGGGACGATCAGTCCCGGTGATCTCGACCTCTTCTTTACAACCGACTCGGTGGACGAGGCTTTCGAGTATCTCACGGCGGAACTCGCGGCCAAGGCGATCGCTCATCCGGGTGTTGGACTCTAAGAGCGGAGGGTATTTCAAAGCCTTCTGCTGCGAGAACGAGTACCGTGTCCCGCCATGTCCCTGCTCGAGATCCGGAACCTGGCCAAGAGCTACCGCTCCCCCGATGGTGAGCGTCAGACCGTCCTGGACGTGGAGCGCTTCGATTTGGACGAGCGCGAGCAGGTCGGGATCGCCGGTACCAGTGGGAGCGGTAAAACCACCTTTCTGAACGTGATCGCCGGGATCCTGCGTCCGGACGGGGGGAGTGTGCGGCTCGGGGGGGTCGACCTGGCCGGCCTCTCCGAGGCTCGACGGGACTCCCTGCGAGCCTCCTCGATCGGCTACGTCTTCCAGACCTTCAACCTGCTGGATGGCTACACCGCCCTCGAGAACGTCCTCCTCGGAATGCTCTTCGGCCCCGGTCCCGATCGCGCCTACGCTCAAGAGCTTCTCGAGGAGCTGGGGCTGGGGCACCGGCTGCACTACCGGCCGAGCCAACTCTCGATCGGCCAGCAGCAGCGGGTCGCCCTCGCCCGAGCCCTGGCCAACCACCCCAGTCTGGTCCTGGCCGACGAACCGACGGGGAACCTGGACCCCTATCACGGCCAGGCGGCCCTGGAACTCCTGCGCGAACTCTGTACACGGCACGGGGCGGCCTTGCTCCTGGTCAGTCACGATGCGGATGTCCTGGCGGGTTTCGAGCGTGTCGTGCGCTTCACCGATCTGAATCGGGCCGGTGCCAGGAGTGGTGGGCAGGCGTGATGGCTTCCCTTCTGATGATCGTGCGGCGCTCCCTGCGCCGGCACTTCTTGTCGACTGCGGTGACCGCCGTCTCGATCGCACTCTCATCGGGATTGACGATGGCGGTCTTCTCGATCTCGGCCCAGAGCACGAGTGCCTTCGGCGGCGGACAGGGGGGCTGGGATGCGGTGCTGGGGGCCAAGGGCAGTCCAACGCAGCTCGTCCTGAATACGATCTACCACCTGGAGACCTCGCCTGGGAACATTCCCTGGGAGTACTACACGCGCCTCGCGAATGACCCGCGCATCCGACTCGCCGTTCCCTATGCACTCGGAGACAACTACAAGGGCTATCGGGTCGTCGGTACCACCCGCGAGCTGTTCACCGAGTTCGAGTACGCGCCTGGGCGACATTTCACGGCCGTCCCGGACCAGCTCTTCGATCCCCTGCGGGCCGAGGCAGTGATCGGTGCGACCGTGGCGCGCGAGCTCGGCATGGGGCGGGGTGATCGGTTTCGCCCCTACCACGGGCTCGCCTCTCACTCTGGAGCCGAAGAGCATGAGCTCGCCTACACGGTCATCTCGGTGCTCGAGCCGACCAACACTCCCGCCGACAAGGTGATCTGGATCCCCATCGAGGGAGTCTTTCGCATGCCCGGGCACATCTTCTTCGATGAGGAAGGTCACGAACTCCACGCCGGCCTGGGGAAGACGATTCCCGATGCGGACAAGGAGATCAGTGCGGTCATGCTGAAGCTCTCCGACCCCCGCGCGGGGCAGATGCTGGCCTTTGAGTTCAACCGCCAGGGCAAGGACGCCACCCTGGTTTGGCCCGTCGCGGCGGTGATGGCCAAGCTACTGAAGGATCTGGGTTGGGTGAACCGCATTCTGGAGGCCGTCGCCTACCTGATCGTATTCGTCACGGGCGGGGCACTCTTGGCGGCGCTCTACAACACGATGAACGAGCGACGACGGGAGTTCGCCATCCTGCGCGCTCTCGGGGCGCGCAGACGTACGGTCTTCGGGGTTATCGTGCTCGAGGCGGCGTCGATCGCCATGATCGGCGTCACCTTGGGCTATGGGGTCTACTTCGGCATCCTGCTCCTGGCGGCGCGCATCGTGCGTGACTCCACCGGCGTCGTGCTCGATCTCGGGCTCGTCCATCCGTCGCTCTACTGGACCCCCCTGGGTATCGTGGGGCTCGGCGCCCTGGCCGGCCTCCTGCCCGCCTTCAAGGCCTACTCGACCGATGTGGCGGCCCACCTGACCCGTGCATAGACCCATGCCGACCTACTCGTCCCTGCCTCTCCTGCTCCTCTTCGCCGCCGCCTCATCCCTGTCAGGTTGTTCCGGGGGGGGAGGTGAGGAGCGGGTCCAGGAGCGGCCCCAGGAGCGGGAGGGCGACGACACCATCCAGGGCATCTCCCTGGAGACTCCCGCAGCGAATACCGCTCCCGGCGAAGACGATAGCGGTGGAGTTGAAGGGGAGGCCACGGGTAGCGCCGCGATCGATGCCCTGGCCCAGGGGCTCGGGGACGTGGCCGTGAAGGGAAGCGTCAAGGGAATCGACGACCTGGGACGCGACCTACAGACCCACGCTGGGGTACGCGCGATCACCTGGGCGGATATCTCGATGGAGGGCGAGCCGATGGAGGACATCCTCGACAAGCTGCTCTATCCCGACCAGTACGAGGAGGGAGAGTACGACCTCCCCGAGCGCATCGCTTCCCTCGAAGATCGACGGGTCGCAATCGTCGGCTACCAGATTCCCTTGGAGTGGGACGGCACGACCATTCCCGAGTTCATGCTCGTGGGGGACCTGCTCGGCTGCTGCTTCGGCGGGGCCCCCATGCCCGATCAGTGGATCGACGTGAAGATGGTCGCTGAGGGGGCTGAGTATTTTCCGTACATCCCCGTCATCGTCACCGGAACCCTGCGCATCGAGGGCATTGCCGACGAGGCGGGCTACGCCTCGGGGTGCTACACGATCGAGGCCGACTCCGTGGTCCAGGAGCAGTAGGAGGTGCCAATCGCCAGGGGGGGGCGAGGCCCCGCAATCCTGAACCGGGCCCGGCCCCCGAGGGCCCCCGGGAGATGCGGATATGCGGTTCCCGGAGCGGTTTTGCTCCTCTTCCTCGACTCCCGGGGCGTGAATCGGTCAACCTAACCGACCCCAGCAATGAGAGCCCAAGACCCTGCCCCCGGTGATCCCCCCCGGATCGCCCTCGAGCGCCTCGCCGATAGCCACGGACCGCGTCTTCTTGCCCTGGGCCGTCGCTTCTGCGGCGGACGGGAGGAGGCTGAGGACCTGGTCCAGGAGGTGCTCCTCTCCGCCTACCGGGCCTGGCCGGACTTTGATGGTCGCAGCAGCGTGGCTACCTGGCTCTATACCATTGCAGCCCGGGCTTGCATGCGCATGCAGCGGCGCCGATCGGGACAGCCCGAGCGCGAGGAGTCCTTGGACGAGATCCTGCCCTTTGGGGAGACCCGCATGGCCCTGCTCCCCTCGGAGGGGGATTCCCCGGTCGACGAGGTCCTGGGCCGGGAGGCGCGGGAGCGAGTCGAGGCAGCCATTGCCGCCCTGCCGGAGGAGCAGCGCTTGCCGATCGTCTTGCACACCCTGGTCGGGTTCTCCCTGCGCCAAGTGGGGGAGATCCTGGGGGTCAAGGAGGCGACGGTCAAGACCCGCATCCACCGGGGTCGCCTGGTCCTGCGCCGGGCCCTACTGGAGGCCCTGCCCACCACCGAGGCGGTGGAGCCGAACTTCTCCCGGCAGGTATGCCTGGATCTCCTGGCAGCCAAGCAGGAGGCCCTCGACCGTGGGGTGGACTTCGAGTTCCCCAGCGGCGTCATCTGCGAGCGCTGCGCCAACGTCTTCGCGACCCTGGATTTGGCGGTCGACCTCTGTCGCAACCTGGACGTGGGTGAACTTCCCGGCGCCCTGCGGGAACGCATCCTGGCGGCGATTCCGACCTGACCAACGTTTTTCGGGAACCTTCCCGGGGAACCTGTCTCCAAGATCCCGGAACCCAAAGCATGACCATGAAAGCTACAGCCCTTCTACTTCTGCTGCTCCCCTTCGCCCCCGCCTGTCGCAACACCTCGGCTGCGCAGGGACACCACGGCCCGCCTCCCCAGACCGAGGCCCTCGAGCCCTACCAGTGCGGCTCGATCCAGCGTCTGCACACCTATGATGGGATCTTCCTGGCCTCCCAGCCGAGCCAGGCAGACTTCGAGCAGGCCAAGGACGGTGGCGTGCGAACGGTCCTCAATATCCGCTACGACCGAGAGCACCCTGAGATGGACGAGAAGGCCATCGTCGAGGGGCTGGGCATCACCTACATCCACAAGCCGTGGAGCGGAACCGACGAGCTCACCGACTCGCTTCTCGACGAACTGCGCGGTGTCCTGCGTGACTCCGAGCGGCCCCTGCTCTTCCACTGCCACTCGGCCAACCGCGTCGGGGCCGTCTGGCTGGCCTACCGGGTCCTGGACGGTGGGATTCCGGTCGAGGACGCGATCGCCGAAGCGAAGCAGGTTGGGCTCAAGAGTCCGGCTTATCAGGAAAAGGTGCTCGACTACATTCGGCGCAACAGCTAACATCCCGAGCGACTCTCTCTCTTGGCGCTCGTCGGTGAGGATCACTCCTCGTCGGCGAGCGCCCCTTCAATGAGGGCCTCGAAACGCTCGCGCAGGCGTGCATGCGCCTCGCCGGTAGCCGGTCCGCTGAAGCCGGTGTGAACGGCAAGGATGCGGTTCTTCCCGTCGAGGAAGAGGGTCGTGGGGAAGGCGCGCACTCGGTCGAGCAGGGGGAAGGCTTCGCCGGCAGCGCGTTTGTCGCTCGTTCCTGCCCTCAGGATCGGGTACTCGATGCCGTGGTGGCGGATGTAGGTTCGCAGTACGCGGGTTTGGTGCAGGGGATCCGTGCCGAGTTCGAAGGCGAGCCCCAGGATCGAGAGTCCTCGCGCTCCGTAGCGTCGTTGCAGCTCGACCAGGTAGTGGGACTCGTCGTAGCAGTTGGGGCACCAACTGCCGAAGAGTACGATCAGGCGTGCCTTGCCCGCAAAGGCCGGGTCGTCCAGCCTGCGGAGGTGTCCTTCCAGATCGGGGAAGGCCAGCCTTCCCAAGGGGAAGTGCTCCTTCCAGCGGGTCAGGCCGAAGGGGTCGGGCAGGGTTGCCTGTGGATCCTTGACTGCGGTCCAGGTTTCATGCCAGGAATCTCTCGACCAGAAGTCCCCTGCAAGGGTGCCGTCTTCGCGGAGCATGGCTGCAATGAGGAACGCGTGGGCACCGTCGAAGACCGAAAGCCTCAGGCGCCGGCCGTCGGTGTTGCCGTCGAGCCAGCGATAGTCGCCGAGGGTGGTCAGGAACGTTCCACCGACGCGGCCGCTCTCGTCCACTTGGAAGATGCCGACGGCCTCCTCGTCGGCGGCGGAAAACTTCACCCGCCAGCGCCCCTCGATGGCGGGTGCGGGTCGGCCTGGGAGATCGAAGCGCTGTCCCGCGCTTCCCCGCACCCCGTGCAGGGGGAGGCGCGTGGGCGGCTCGTCCCCCCGCTCGCGAATCCACTCCCCCTCGAGTTCCCCGTCGACCAGGGTGAACTCCAGGCGTGAGTCGTAGGGTTCGATGTAGAGGCGGTACCCCGCAGCGCCGCCCGGGGGGGTGAATTCTTCTAGGCGCGGTGCGCTTCGACGCTCGGGGCCATTGATCAGCCAGGCGACCGGCCTGCCCTGCCCACCCTCGCCGATCTCCATCTCGAAGGGAATCCCACCTCCGGGACAGGCGAGGGAACACCGCCAGGTGCCCTCCAGATCCGGCTGATGACTCGCCAGGAGGGCCAGGAGGGCGGTAGCGGGGGCCTGCATGGCCTGATCGTAACGTTCGGGGGGGCAGGCCGGCTCCCGGGAGATCTGCACTGCATTGCAGTACGGGCGAATTGCCGGGTCCCAGTCTCAGGAACAATCATTCCAGTGGTCAAGCGGGCAGCCCACGACTCCGACAACGGGACAGGGCCTCGAACTCGGGGCGCTCGTTCGATTCTCTCTCTCTTTCTCCGCCGGCCTCTCATGTCCACAGTGCAGACCGCATCGATTCTGATCTCCGACCCCGACTCCTCCATACGCCAGGAGCAGGGGGAGATCCTGCGCGCCGACGGATGGATGGTAGCGGAGACGGGGGGTGGAGAGGAGCTCTTCGAGGCTGCCCTGGAGCGCCCCGCGCTCCTCTTGATGGCCGCGGAACTGTTGGGCGGTGATCCCGAGGCCCGCCTCGGCGAGCTGCGCGAGCGGGCGGGTGAAGGACTGCGCGTCGTGCTTACCTTCGATGCCGATCTCGAACTCGATTGGGAGGCCTGCTCTCGAGCCGGTGTGGACGAATTCGTCGAGCGTCATGCACCCGCCTGGATTCTGCGGCATCGCATCCGGCGGCTCATGCCTGTCGAGGCGAGCGCTGCCGAGCAGGCTGGGAGCTGGATGGAGCCGGATGTCTTCGCGGCCAAGCTGCGGGCTCGGCTGGGCACGGCTGCGGGAGATGAGAGCCAGGTGGCCGTGCTGGCCGCGGTGCTCGATATCCACGGCATGGACCTTGGTCAGCTCTCATCATCCGCCGGCAAGAGTCTGACGCAGGAACTCGGACGCCGCATGCGCGCTGCTTTCGAGGATGGTGAGGATGGAGGAACCCTCTCCGGCCTATTGCAGGGAATGCGCTTGGCACGGATCGAACCGGGGGTGGTGATGATGATGATCCCCGGTGTACGTCGCGTTCAGGATACCGCTCGAATCGGAGCGCGTTTGCAGGAGCGCATGGCCCAGCCCCTGGAAGTGGATGGCAAGACCCGTGACCCTTTGGTCGGTTTGGGTGTTGCCGCCTTCCCCGAAGATGGGCAAGACGCCTCGATCTTGATGCAGAACGCCTTGACCGCCGCCCGCAGGGCTCGGAATGAAGGTACATCCTTGATGATCTTCCACACCGAGGCGATGGGACGCTGGGCCTTCGAGCGCCTGACCCTGGAGCGCAGCCTGCGTGAGGCGATCGTCCGTGAAGAGCTGCGCGTTTACTATCAGCCGCGGGTCGATGCGGAGACGCGCCGTATTCTCGGAATGGAGTGCCTCGTTCGCTGGCAGCACCCCGAATTGGGTCTCGTTCCGCCCGTCCAGTTCATTCCCCTGGCCGAGGAGACCGGCCTGATCGTTCCTATCGGTGAATGGGTCCTGCGCGAGGCCTGCCGGCAGAATCAGGAGTGGCGCGAAAAGGGTCTGCCCGAGATCGCCGTATCGGTGAACCTCTCGCCGGTGCAGTTCCGCGTGGGTGATCTGGTCGAAGTCGTCAACGACGCCCTGCGTGAATCGGGACTCGACCAGGGGGGACTCGAGTTGGAGGTGACCGAGAGCATGCTGATGAACGATCCCAAGAAGACGGTCGAGATCCTCGAACGTCTCAAGGGTGCGGGCATCCACATCTCGATCGATGACTTCGGCACGGGCTACTCGTCTCTCTCCTATCTCAAACGCTTCCCGATCGACGCTCTCAAGATCGACCGATCCTTCGTGATGAACGTCACCACCGACCCCGACGACGCGGCCATCGCCACGGCGATCATTCTCATGGGGCACTCGCTCAAGCTGTCGGTGGTCGCCGAGGGCGTCGAAACCGAAAGCCAGCTCGAGTTCCTGCGGGTCCTGCAGTGCAACGAAATCCAGGGCTACCTCTTCAGCCCCCCGGTTCCCGCCGACCGCGCCGAGGAGCTCCTGCGGGCCCAGAAGGCAGGCGTTCAGGCTGCCTGAGCTGCTCAGGCTCCGATCCAACTCACGAATCAGATACGAATTGGAACCGCGCTCTCACCGGAGGGGGCGACGCCGATCTCCCCGTGATGGAGGGTCTATCCCCCGGCCATCTGCCCTGCTCCCCACATCGCATCGGGGTGGAGCGGGCGCTAGAGCGTCGAGATTCAGGCCTTGCAGCCGGGGAACTCCTCGATCGACGTCTTAGTCGTGGCTCTGCTCATCGGATTGAAAGGGGGAGGAGAGTTGCCCTTCGACCTGGAATCTCCCTTCGGGGGGGGGAGCACCACCGGATCGCGGCAGAGGATGGGCACCTCGGGGCTGTCCTTGAACTGGACTGCCCTGACGGTGTCCCCGATTCGCCCGCCTCTACTCAGTGTCCGACACTCGTGTCGGCGGCTTGAAAGGAGAGCGACCGCAGCGCACCCGGCGGAGGCCGAGTGCGCTGCAAGAGGGAAAGCATCCCCTCAAACCAGGGTGACTACTGGAGGGTGACAAGGATCCGAATCACCCCGGTCGAGCCGACCTTTCCATCGAAGGATTCCAGGGCTTTGCCGATGACAGTTCCGACCGGGGGCGAGTTGTCGACCATCGCATGACCTTCCGTTGAGGAGGTGACGAGCAGGTCGCCGGGTCGGATGGGGCCGTTCTCAGCAGAGACTCTGCAGGGCACGATGCCGACGACGGCAATGGGGACCTCGTCATAGAGTTCGCCCATATCGGCATGCTGTAGCGCTTCGCGCTCCCCATTGGGGCCGATGGCTCCGGAGAACTCACGCTCGGACCCGACGAATCCGGGGCGCGTGCTGTAGACGCCGGCTACGAGACGGGAATAGGGTTCCCTAGAGACTCGCACCGAGCGCAGTGCATCGGGATCGATACAGACCACATCTCCTGCCTCCGTCGACTCGTAGCCGGTCGAGACACGCATCATTTCCGCGAAGTCAGCGGGACCGGTGTAGGTTCCGTCGGAGAAGACATCTCCATCACCATCGACTCGGAACTTGATATCCGTGCCGCGCTCACACTCGATGAATTGAGACGAGTCCCAGGATCCCGGGCGGATATTGATCTGCAGCATGTCTGCTGAAGGTGTGTGGTCCCAGGCGCTCTTTTCGAACTGGACCACGCGGCTAACGATGTCGGGATGCGCGCCGTCGACGTATAGGACGCGGCCGGTTCCACGGTTCCGTGCCCAGAGGGTCGTACCCGATGAACCGAGTGCACCCAGGTCGAAGTACGCTGCCTGTCCTGAAGTTGGGGATGGGTTCGAGACCTCTAGCGTCCGGTGAGCGCTATTCATCGAATTGCCAAGCACCTGCAGCGTCGGGGAGTTGGCCGAACTGTTCTGGTTTTCCACCCTTACGGCAGTTCCCGTGCCATAGCTTTTGACCATCAGTGTGGTTCCGCTTGCGCTGGGGTCGTCGTTCCGGATGTCGGCCACGGTTCCGCCGCCATGGTTGAGCACCTGGAGGACCGGGCCCACGGAGAGGGAGTCTTCAGCCAGGACACTCCCGTCGAACCTGCCTGCGTACATGCTGCCGCTTCCGTAAACACCGATACCGGAGAGACCCAGTTCACCGAAATCCACGGTGGGGTTCATGGAGTATTCCCCGCGGACCCCTACTCCGTTGGAATGACCCTTGACACCGAAATTGTCCGTGGTGGAAACCCCGATAGAGATGCCAGTCACTCCGATCTCCTGCCCAGACCAGTCGGCATTCGGCGCACCACCAAAATCCGATGTGCCTTGGGAACCGAGAAAGCCGGCCGTCGGTCCGTTGATGGCTGTTCCCTGCACGGATATTCCAGAGTATGTGGGATCTCCAAAATACCCGGACCTCGTCGTGCGAACGATCAGGTTCCCGAAATCGGGAACGATCTTCGTCCCCTGAATGGCAGCGTTTGCGTTGACATCCGCATCCAGGATCCCCCCGTCCACCAACTCGGAGGTCGTGACACTCCCCGGCGCTAGATCCAGCGCTCCGATCGATGCATCGAGGATCTGCGCTCCAGATATGGCGTCCGGAGCGATATCGAGGCCGGTAATCGTGTTGTCGGCGATGTCTGTGCTCGTCACGCCCCCATCGGCAATGTTGGAGCTGGTGATAGAGTTGTTCGCAATGTCCACCCCCGAGATCGTGCCGTTGGCAATATCTTCACTTCGGATGGTGCTATTGGCGATGTCGCCACTGCTGATGGGCAGGGTTGCGAAGGCTGAGGCATCCAGCCCGTCCAGGCGGTCTGCGTTTAGATTGGGGACGAGGGCCGTGGAACTGACCTGGAAGGGGGCTCCCGCACTGGTAACGATGACGGTTCCGTCCACGCGCGCGTTGCCACCGACGTGCAGTTGTTCCACGGGACTCGTATTGCCCAACCCGGTGAAGCCGGTCACAGCATCGACGAACCAGTCGCTGGAGATGGGGTAGAGCATGCCCAGTGTGGGGCTGCTGGCAGCCATCAGGCAGACCTGGGGGCTGATTTGATCCTGAATGAAGAGCGTACAGATCGGCTGGAATCCCGGGTTTCCAGGGGCTGAACTTATCGCCCCACCGCCCGGGCCCGTTGGGCCCAAGGGTGGCAGGCCGCGTCCTGCACGGGCTGCGGCTAGGGTCGTCGGTGCGTCACCGATACGGGGCTCGATCCCTAGATCGAGCTTCTCGAAGTGGCCCCTGCCGTCATCGCGATAGACGAGATCGTCGAAGGCGGTGGCCAACCAGAGGTCCGAGATTCCGTCACCATCGACGTCTTTCCATGCGGCGTCGACGGGATCGGCATTCGGAGGCAGGCCGGCATTCTCCGTTGCGTCCACGAAGGTACCGGTTGCCGTCTGGAGCATGAGGCGACTGCGACTGCGCCATGCGGGCAGGTAGAGATCGGTGAGACCATCACCGTCGGCGTCTCCGAAGAGGGCCATATGGACGCCGCTCACTTCGGCGAGGCCGGCGCGTTCCGTTATGTCGAGGAAGGTTCCGTCTCCCTGGTTGAGTAGGAGACGGACGATTCCTCCGGGTTGGACGACAAAGGCGTCGTCACGGCCATCGGCGTCGATATCGCCCAGGAAGAGAGAGCGGACCGGCGTGGGCACCTGGCGAGGCGCCTCTTGAGCTACGGCCGTTGCACACATGCCGGCCAGAACCAACTTGGGAGTCAACATCAGACTGCGCTCCTATGGCTGAGTTTTCGGGGGACCCTACCGGAGGGAAGGACGGTTCATCTCCAGCAACGCAAAGCGGTTCCTGCGCCCATCACACTTTCAAGGGAAACCCCTGGTCCCTCGTGAGGGCCTCTTCACCGGCCCGTACCCGTGCGGGATGGCGGAGGAGTTCCACACGGCAGGAGAATCGAGTCGGGTAGATCGGGACGTGAGCCGGCCCAACGGTCGATCCAGTTGCTCCTCCAGGGATGCAGGACGCGGGGAGAGGGCGGCGGGTGAGTTGGCTCATGCGCCTGCTCTACCAGGACTTAGGGGCGATTGGCGCCGAGGAGATGGGGCGGGAATCGGTCGGGAGCACGCTCGCAGCGACCTCTTTGGTTCAAGAGGACCTGCCTGCAGGTTCACCCAGGGGAGGGCGGCCCCGGAGGCTCTTGGAGATGCGGTGGCACACGCGGGTGGCCGTTCGGACAATACGGAGGGTTCTGGTCGACCACGCCCGAGCGCGGACCTCCGAGACGAGGATGCGTGACGATGCGCGCCCCTCGCTTTCGTGCCGGCTACCTTCGAGGTAGATGCTGGATCGGATCGCCCCCGATGAGTTCAGCGAACGGCCGGCGGCAATCGACTCCGGGCTCGCACATGCAAGGCGAACGGCACCCCCTTGCCAGCCTATCGACGCCGAGATTTCCAAGGTCCTGGGCGTCTGCCTGGCTGTGGGGTGATCCTTCCCTCGAGCACGTTCGGGCAGGAGTCCCTTGGTCCCCGAGCCAAACGGGGGGCCATGCCCGCAGTAGGGGCCGGTAGACTGGGTGGGTCGTGATCTCACTCCTGCTCTTGCTTCTCGCGGCCTCCGGGTCCTCACCGACGTCTGCGGCGCCAGTGCGGGTCCTCTTGGTCGATATCGACGATGTCGGCTACGATCTCCTAGCAGCAGCCGAGACACCTACCCTCGATCGGCTTTCCCGGGAAGGCCACTGCTTCACCCGCTTCCATTCGAGTCCCCTCTGTTCACCGACCCGTGCTCGGGGGCTCCTGGGGGCCTACGGATCCCGCCCCGAGATTGCCGTCGGGACGATTATTCGACGGGGAGCACAGTACTGCCTGCCGCTCGACGGTTTCGTGCCCCTGCCCCGGCTGCTCGCCGAACACGGCAAGAGTGCCGTCAAGGTGGGCAAGTGGCATCTGTGCGCCGATGAGGATTTGGAACACCCGCGGCGGGCCGGCTTCGCCCACTACTCCGGGGTGATCGGCAATCCTTCGGGTGGTAGCGGCGGCGACAACTACTGGAACTTCCCCAAGGTGATCGACGGAGTTCAAGAGCGCCGTCGGCAGCCCTATTTGACCGTCGACGAGACCGACGATGCCCTGCGGTTCATGCGAGCCCATCACGATCTGGTTTGGATCAGCTACCACGCCATCCACAAGCCCTTCCACCAACCTCCCGCCGATCTCTATGGGGGCTCCCGTCCTCTCGAGAGTGAGCGTGACCTGATCCTGGCCATGCTCGAGGCCCTCGATCACGAACTGGGTCGACTCCTGGCTGGAGCGCAGGCGCAGGGCTACTTGGCATTGGTCGTCTCGGACAACGGCAGCCCGAGCGAGGTAGGGGGAGGTAAGGGCGAACTCTCCCAAGCGGGTGTGATCGTTCCCGCCTGGGCCCTAGGGCCCGGCGTCGTTCCCGGAGAGGACCCCGTACCGACCGATTGGGTCGATCTGTACGCGACGGTGGCGGACCTCTTGGGAGTGGCGCGCGATCCTTCACGCGAGGGGCCGGATTCGATCTCTTTCGCTGCACGCCTGTACGGCGAGGGGGGACCGAGGCGGCGCTACCTTTACGCGGATCGCTGGAAGCCCAATGGCAGGGACCCCCGCACTCTCCCCGAAGGCCGGCTCTGGGCACGAGCCCTGCGCGATCCACGCTGGACCCTCATCCAAGACGACGGTTCTGTAGGAGAGAAGCTGTTCGATCGCGCGGTGGATCCCTTCGAGGAGCGGGATCTGTTGCACTCGGGGGATGAACTCTCCAGGGAGGCACGCAGAGCCTACCAGCGTCTCTCCCTCTGGTTGGAGGAGCACTGAGAAGAGCTGGCGGTGGGACGCGGCCGGCTGCTGCCCACCGATCGGTCAGGCGAGGCGACGCATGAGGGAGATGCAGGCGGTGAAGAAGCGATCCTCCTGGAAGGTGACGGGGATGTCTTCCAACTCGAACTCCACCGAACAGCTCGTGATCCCGCGTGTGTAGAACACGTTGTAGCTGGCACCGAGGACGAGGGATGGCACCGAGATGTTCTCCACGTTGTACTCGGTTCCCGAGAGTGCTTCCTTGGTTGAACCGGCGATCATGTTCCCGATCTCGCAGATCGCGTCGAAGTTGTCCTCGGTCAACTCAGTCTGCTCTTCCATCAAGAGTTTGCCCGAAAGGTAGAGCAGTCCCCGCTCGGAGATGTTGATCGTCATCGTCCCATTGTCCTCGCCCACGAGGCCCACCAGGACGGAAATCTCGCGCGGGGTCGAGTAGAAGCGTGAGGCTCCGATGGGGGGCGGGCAGACTCCGGTCATGGAGAGACCGATCTGGGTGCCCTCGATCACGCAGCGCATGAGGGTTTGGTCAACCGAGAGGAGCGAGTCGGCTTGGGAGGTATCGGGCATGGCGGAAGAGGAGGGGCGGGAGGCCGGATGCAGACGTCTGGCGCATCGGCCTGGGATGTGCGCAAACTGGAGTCCGGAACCGAATCGATTCTCCCGGGCGACCCCTGCGGGGCCGTAGGATGGGGGTCGATGCCCCTCCCGTCCGCCGATCACCCCTTCCCTCGTCAAGGGAAAGCCCATGTCGCGCTTTGGGAATGGCGCCCGCGTCCCGCTCTGGAGCGGGTTCCCAGCGGGGAGCTCTACCGGGAACTCGGCCGGTTGCGCTCGGCGATGTCGGCCTCGCGCCGAACCCTCAGCAATGCCCTCTCCGCTGGGGGGGGCCTGGCCACGGGCTGCATCCGTTCGGCCCTGGCGGACCTGGATGATCCCCTCTTCCTCCACGATGTGGAGCAGTTGGTCCTCCAGGAGCACCTGGAGGTGGCCTCTGCCTTGGCCAAGCTGGCCGGAGATCAGGCCCAGCTCCTGGGCGAGGAGCGTTCCAGGCGAACCGAAGAACTGGCGCGGCGGCTGGTTCGTTGCCTGGAGGGGTATCTGGTCACCGGCCGCGGAGTCGTCGCGGTGGGGAGGCGGGCGGACCTGGAAGATTTGCTCGCCCGGCCGGCGGCGGTGGTCGTCTTGCAGGTAGACCCCGAACTCGAGGCCGTCGCCCGTGAGCTTGACGTTCCTCTCCTTCGGACTGCGGCTCCCACCCCGACCCTGCAAGGGGAAGCGTGACGGAGGCCCCCGCTGGTGTGCCTACGGGATGAACGCAGCTCTGCGATGGATCACCCGTCCCGGAATTCGACCGGGCTTCGGCGCCGGCGATCGACGCGCAACTCGAACACGTCTTCACGACCGTAGTGCCCACTGGGGTCGAAGTTCTGCCGGCTGCCCAGCAGGATGTCGCGCGAGAGGTCGGCCACCAGGACGGCTTCCAGTGCTTCGTCTCGCGCGGTCAAGTCGTCGCCGGTGGGCGAGACGATGCGGCTTCCACCCCCGTGGAGGGGCTGATCGTCGAGGTTGGCCAGGAGTCGGTCACGACCCGGGAGGTCGGCTGGGACATCTTCTGCACGCAAGACTCCCGAAGCAGCGATGACGTAGAGGCGGCCTTCGAGGGCGACGAAGCGGCAGATGTCCCGCGTCAGTCCAGGGGAGCCGGGCCAGAGCGTGCAATGCACCTCCTCGCCCTGGGCGTAGAGGGCCAGTCTTGCGGCGGGCATCCAGTTTTCCCAACAGTTCAGGGCTCCCACCCCCCAGCCGTCGATCGTGTCGAGGCTGAGGCCCTGGCCGTCGCCCCGGGCCCAGACGAGACGTTCCTCATAGGTCGGCACCAGCTTGCGGTGGGAGTGCCACGTTCCCGAGGGGCCGATTCGCAGGGCCGTGCACCACAGGCTGCCACGTCCACTGCGCAGGCCCCGCTCCACGACCCCCAGGACCACGTGCATATCGAGTTCTCGAGCGAGTTCCTGCAAACGGTCGAGTTCGGGGCCGGGTAGCTCGACAGCCTGGTCGACGTAACGCGCATAGAGCTCCTTTTGGAGCGGATCGTCGAAGACGGCTCCCCCCGTGCGCGCAATCCAGGTCGGGTAGCCGGGGAGGCAGGCCTCGGGAAAGACCGCCAGACGAGCGCCGCGATCATGGGCCGTCCGAAGGGCAGCTTCGATCTTGGCGAGGGTTGCGGCACGATCGAGCAGGACAGGAGCGAGTTGAATGGCTGCGACGCGCATGGATTCGTTCAAGGCAGGGGCGTGAGGGATGGGGGCCCTTCTGCGGCTTCCAGATGGCGGGCGACGGATGGTCCCGCGCTGCTCTCGAGCTTCGCAGCCATGGCATTCGCCACGGCCTCTGCACTCTCCCTGGGACCCAGCGCGATCAAGGCCGAGCCGCTGCCGCTGACCGTCGCGGCGAAGGCTCCAGCCTCTCGGGCCGCCGCCAGGGCTGCAGCCCCTCCCGGAATCAGGGCCAGGCGGCGGCTGACGTGTAGACGGTCTTCGATGCCCAGCGCGAGGAGCTGCGCTTCCCCCGTGCGCAGGCCTTCGAGCAGGAGTGCCAGGCGGCGGGGATTGGCGACCGCGTCGTCGAAAGGAACTTCCCGCGGCAGGACCGCGCGGGCCTCACGGGTGGAGAGGGGTTGGGCCGGCCAGGCCACCGAGAAGGCGATGTCGGCATGCACCTGTTGGCGCAGGATCACCAGCTCCCCGTCACAGGGCACGGCCAGGGTGCAGCCCCCCAGGAGCGACGCCGTGGTGTTGTCGGGGTGCCCGTCCAGCTTGCAGGCGAGGCTCGTCAGCTCCTCCAGGCGGGCCGGCGGTTCCCCGGCACTGGCTACAGCAAGAGCGAGACCGGCCGCGATGGCGGCTCCGCTGGAACCCAGACCACGCCCGACAGGGATCTGTGAGTGCACCTGGGCACACAGGGAGAGCGGTGGCTGCCCTAGAGCCTCCCGGCCGGCATCGAAAGCCTGGTGCAGGAGGTTCTCCTCGCGGGGCCAGGTGTCGGCCGTGCCCGTGAGAGAGGTGAACCCGTGGTCTCCCCGGTTGATCCATGCCTCGACTTCGAGCCAAAGGCAGAGAGCGAGCCCGAGCATGTCGAACCCAGGTCCGAGGTTCGACGTCGACGCGGGCACGCGAACGCGGAAGTGCATGGACATGCGTGGGAGAGGATAGACGTTCGCCGTCCAGGAACTGCATGCTTGTCCCCCGGAGATCCTCTGGCTAGAGTCGGGGCGTGCTCGGCAACAGGGGGTGGACAGCAGGCTGGTGCGACCGGGGGGCGCGCATGCGTACCATCGGTCGGGTTCGGCTTCCGAGCCACGCGACGGCCCTGGAGGCGGCCCTGGAGGCGGCCCTGGAGGGTGGGCCATGAATTCGGGCCATCAGTCCGAGCCGATCCCTCCGCGTGATCCTGCAACGACCGGGTCCTTGGGCCTAGGTCCCGTGGGACCGGATCCCCCGGCCGGATTCCCTAGTCCATGAGAACGCCTATGCCTTCCTACGAGAACATCACCGAGAAGGACCGCTTTTTTTCGCGTTTGGCGACGATCCCAGGTATCCGACCCATGCCCTCGATCGGGGATTGGATCCTCCTAGAGGTCGAATCCCCCTCTGAGCTGGCGCGCAAGGTCAACCGCAGGTTGGCTCCGGGGATCATGAGCGTGCCGCGGGGAATCAAGCAGGTGGTGCGCGTCCAGGTCGGGCCACCCAAGGACAACGAGATCGTGCTGCGCACTCTCCGGGACATCTGCAACTGAGCCGACCGCAGCCGGACCGACTCACGCGCGGGTGGCGACGGTTTCACGCTCGGAGGGCAGGGGAGGGGCAGCGGAGGGTCCGCAGGGGGTGTTAGGCTGCTGGGCATGTTGTTCCTGGCCCTCTCCCTCGCCGTCCTTCTCCAGGACGCCCCCGAACAGACCGATCCTCTTCCCCGGCCCGACCCGGCGATCACCCGCTCCGCCCTCGAGCATCACCTGCGGTTCCTCGCCTCGGATGAGCTGCGGGGACGCAAGACCGCCACACCCGAGAGCGAGCGAGTCAGCGGCTATCTGGCCAGGGCGCTAGAGAGGGCGGGTGTCGAGCCCGGCGGCAGCGAGGGGTACTTCCAGCCCTTCCCCCTCCTGGTGACCCATTTCAGCGGCGCTCCCCAACTGCGGGTGGATGGAGAGCCGGCTGGGGAGTATGGACCGGCATTCTCCATGCGCGTCAAGGGTGATCCCCGCTCCACCGGACCCCTTGCGGTGCGAGTCGTGCGCACCCTGGAGGACCTCCCGGAAGAGGCGGATCGGGGTGTGGCCCTCGTCATGGCCTCCTCGCGCTTTCGGAGCTTCAAGTATCTCGAGGAACGCGGCCAGGATGGGGGCCGGGGCTGGGGACTGATCGTGCGTGTGATGCCCGAGCGGGAGGCTGGACGAGCCCTGGGAATCCCCGCCGACGGCCTGGTCACCCCGGAGCGGGCCGGCGAGGATCTTCCCGAGCAGGTGACGGTTTACGGCGCTCTCGCCCGGCGCCTCTGGGAGGGGGAAGTGGGTTCGATCGAACTCGTGACCCATGGGGAGCGCAGGCAGGTTTTGGAACGCAATGTGGTCGGACTGGTCCGAGGCGCCGGTACCGAGGAGCACCCCGAACTGGCCGAGGAGGTGGTCGTCGTCAGCGCCCACTTCGATCACCTCGGCGTTCGGCAGGAGGGCGGCGGTCCGGACGAGGACCGCATCTACAACGGCGCCGACGACGATGCCAGCGGGACGGCGGTGCTCCTCGAGCTGGCGGAGGGAATGGCCGCGGGGCCGCCCCCCGCGCGAACCGTGCTGTTTCTGTTCTGCTCGGCGGAGGAGATCGGGATGTTGGGCACCTTCTATTGGGCGGATCACCCCACGCTGCCCCTCGAGCATGTGATCTGCAACCTGAACCTGGAGATGCTCGGCATGCCCGATCCGATCATGGATGGGCCCGGCCAGGCTTGGCTGACCGGCTACGAGCGCTCCGATTTGGGACCCGCCCTCGCGGAGCACGGCGTGGTCCTGGGAGCCGACCGGCGTCCCGAACAGCGCTTCTTCCTGCGCTCGGACAACATCGTCTTCGTCCAGAAGGGCATCGTCGGACAGACGATTTCCACCGGTGGAGCGAACCCCAACTACCACCAGGTCAGCGACGAGGTCGACACCCTGGACTTCGATCACATGCAGGCTTGTGCCGAGGCGGCCTACGCGGCTCTGCGCCTCTTGGCCGATGGGACCATCACGCCCCACTGGAACCCGGGCGAGCCGAACCTGAGGCGCTGAGACTTCTCCGCCGCCGCGGTTTTCCATGGCCGCTCCCGGGACTAGGATCCGCGCATCCAGAGTGAGGAATCGAGCGCCATGACACCCAGCACCAAGAGCCCCAAGAACAAGAAGAAGAACAAGGGCAAGAAGAAGAAGGATCGCGGTCTCTCCGCCGGGACCGCGGACCGCTATGAGCTCTACCAGCGCTCGGTCAACTCCCCCGAAACGGATGTCGACTTCGTCACACGGGTCTTCGAGGAGCTCCGCGGGAGGCCGCTGCGTCGCCTGCGCGAGGATTTCTGTGGTACGGCGGCCTTCGCGGCGGAGTTCCTCGGCCGACACCCGGAGAATCGAGCGGAGGGTTTCGACCTCGACCCCAAACCCTGTGAGTGGGGCAAGCGACACAACTTCGCTCCCAAGGGCAAGGATGTCGCCGAACGCATGACCTGGCACCTGGCCGACGTGCGCAGTCCCGCGGATGTGCCGCCCGAGGCTACCGTGGCCTTCAACTTCTCCTACTGGTGCTTCAAGAGCCGACCGGAGATGGTGGCCTACTTTCGATCCGTGCGCGAGGACCTCGCTCCGGACGGTCTCTTCTTCATCGATCTCTATGGGGGACCCGATGCGCTGATCGAGCAGGAAGAGGTGCGCGATATCGATGGGGCCTTCGACTACGTCTGGGAGCAGCGCTCCTGGGAGCCGGGGAGCGGCACCTATCGTACGGCGATCCACTTCCGCTTCAGGGACGGGTCGGAGATGAGATCGGCCTTCGAGTACGAATGGCGATTCTGGCACCTGACCGAGCTACGCGACGTGCTGCTCGATGCGGGTTTCCAGGAGGTTGAGTCCTACTTCGAGGGTACCGATCCGGACGACCCCGAGGAGGGCGACGGAGAGTTCACCGCCGATCCGATCGGCGAGAACTGCGAGGCCTGGCTCGCCTACCTGGTCGCGCGCAAGTGATCGCCGCTGGGGCGGCGGTCATTCGTCCTCCGACCGCTCGATGACGTCCCCGATCGTCCAGGCTTCATCGAGATTGAAGGCGACCGGGGTCGTGATGCCGTAGCCCTTCGGCAGGGGCACCAGCGAGAGCTCCACGGTCACGTTCGCGGGTTTGACGTCACTGGTGACATCGTCCCCCGGATTGGCATCGGGGACGCGAATCAGGGCGATGGGGAGTTCGGGAGGATTCTCCTGGAGCTTGATGAAGTGCTTGCGGCAGTGCTCGCAGTCCACGCGGTAGACGACGACGTGGGCGGGAGCCGGGATCGTGTAGGCCTGTTCCGCTCCGCCCTCGATCCACTGGGCGAGGTCCGTGTCGGCGATGACCTTGTGGGCCCACTCGGAGGGAGTGAAGCCGTACCAGTCCCCCCCGGCGGTAGCTGGAGCCTGGGCCTGCGCCGCGGGGGCCTCTCCCGAGGGGGGCAGGGTGGTGGCGGGCGGCGTGG
>JALWOP010000072.1 GCA_027083445.1 Planctomycetota bacterium
GGAAGGTGCCAGGGGTGCGCGGCCCCGCGGAGAGTCCGGCAGGAGGCGTCCGGAGGTCGAGAGGGCGCCGGGGAGAGGGGGCTCGGGAGGGGTCTTCGTCGCGCTGCTGGTCCTGGCCTTTTCGGGTGCGGGGCTGTGGCTCCTGCGGGAGGAGCTGGACGATCTGCGGGGGGAGATCTCCACGGCGCGCACCGATCTCTCCCACCAGGTCGCGGTGGTGCGGGCCCTCGTGCGTGAAGACGAGGCGGCCCTGCCCGCGCTGCTCGACGAGCGCGATCAAAGGAGCCGCGCCGAGTCCGAGGCAAGGGCGGCGGAGATTCTGCGGGGCCTCGACGAGCTGCGCGCGGATCTCATGACCGCGGAAGGGCGCACCGCTCAGGGTGCGGAGGAGCTGGCGGACCTGCGCGCTCGTTTCGACGAGGAGCAGGCCGCGATGGGGGATCGCTTGGAGGGGATGCGCGAGAAGCTGGCAGCGATCGAGAAGGGGCAGAGCTTCCTCTCGGATCGACTGGTCGAGTTGGAGGAGACCCTGCGGGCGGTCACGGCTCGTGGCCCGATACCCGCCGGCATTCCCAGCCCCGAGGGGGGTGGAGCCAAGCCCTGGGCGGGGTTGGTGGAAGACCTCAAGCACGCCAACGCGGGGATTCGCCTCGACGCGGTCTATGCCCTGGGAGAGACGGGGGATCGGGATGTCGTCCCGCACCTGATTCCGATGCTGGGTGACGTCGACCTCTTCGTGCGCATGGCGACGGCGCGCATGCTCGAGGACCTGGGGGCCCACAGCGCGGTGCCGTCCTTGATCGACGCCCTGGAGGACAATCAGAGCGCCGTGCGGGAGGCGGCGATGGTCGCCCTACGCAAGATCACCGGCAAGAGCATGGGCTTCGAGCCGACGGCGGGGGTGGGAGAGCGCACCAAGCGGGTCAAGGCCTGGCGCGACTGGTGGGCCAAGAACGGCGAGGCCTTCCTGGCCGGCGAATAGGTCGGGTCGAATGGGCCCCGCTTCTCGGCGGCCCCCGTTCCGGCCGCGCACTCCTGCTAGGCTGAGTCGGATGGCTCTGCTTGGCATGGGATCGGCTTCGGGCCGGTGGATCTTGGGAATCGTTCTGGCTGGGCTGGCTGGATCGGCTGGCTTGGCGGCGTGCGGAGGCGGAGCCGCGGGGCCGCCGATGGTGCTGCGTCGGCCCCTGCGTGATCTGCTCAGCGAGGATTCACCGGTCTGGGAGGTGCTCTCCGCGGCAGGGGGGGAGCAGCCCCGGGTAGAGGTCCTCACCCCCTCGATCGACGACCTCACCGACAGCGCCGATCGTCTGAGTCTGGTCCTGCCGCCCCCCTGTGAGGTGCGCTTCGTGGTGGGCGAGGAGTCGGAGCAGGTCTGGCTCCAGACGGCGGCGGGGGTCGACCTGTCGGTGGCTCGCCGGCTGCTCGCCCTTCGCGGCCGGGGCAGCCCACCCCTGGCGGTCGATTTCGAGTTGCTCGTCGATGGCAGGAGCGTCTTCCGTGAGCGGGTGCTCACTCGACCGCGCGGGCCCGAAGAGGATGCGGCGGGCGCGACGCCTGCCCACGTCTGGCACCGGGTCGGAGGTGAGGAGGGGCTGGCCCTGGAGCCGGGGCAAGAGGTGGTCCTGCGCACCTCCCTCCCGGAAGGCAAGCCCGAGGGGCTCGGCGTGGTACGGGCAGGATTCGCCGGTCTGGTGCTCGAGGAGCATCGCAGGCGCCCGCGCACGCGGGCCTCGACCAAAAGGCCCAATCTGGTCTGGATCACGGTCGACACCGAGCGGGCGGATCGCACCAGTGCCTACGGATACTCCCGGGAAACGACCCCCAGTCTCGCGGCCCTCGCCGAGCGCGGGCTCACCTTCGAAGAGGCCTATGGGACGGCGAGTTGGACCTGGCCCAGCGTCGCGTCGCTCTTCACCGGGCGCCTGCCCGCGGCCCACGGCGTGCTCGACTTCCGGTCGGGCTACCTCCCCGACGAACTCCCCACCCTGGCGGAGAGTCTCCAGGAGGCCGGCTGGACGACGGCCGGTTTCTCGGGCAATCCCCTGGTGGGTCCCACCCGCGGTTTCGGTCAGGGGTTCGAGACCTTCGAGGTGACCCCGGCCTGCTCCAAGGGGGAGAGCGTCGTGCCACCTGCTCTCGAGTGGCTCAGCCGCAATCGGGACTACCGCTTCTACCTCTACGTCCACCTGCACGATCCTCACCTACCCCACACTCCCCGCTCCGAGGACCTGGAGCGCTTCGTGGGGAGGGAGCGCCGCTTCGATCCCCTGCTCATGCAGGCACGCACCTTCGAACTGCGCAACGCTTCCGCCCACACCACCGACGATCGCCCGCGACCCGAGCTGATTCTGAAGCCGGGTGAAGGGCGCTGGTACTCCGATGTGTACGACGCCTGTGTCGCCACCGGGGACTACTGGGTCGGGGTACTCCTGGGTCAGCTCGACCGCTGGCAACTCCGTGATCGCACCCTGGTCGTCTATACGGCCGATCATGGCGAGGAACTGCTCGATCACCGCATGCTCAACCACAACCACGAGCTGTGGGAGGAGCTGGTTCATGTTCCCCTCGTCCTCGCCGGGCCCGGTATTCCCCAGGGGAAGCGAGTCGCAGGCCCCATCTCCAATCGCCACCTGGCCGCCACCCTGGCTCGGCGGTTCGACGTCGACTTCGCCGCTCCCGCGGATGCGCTCGATCTCCTCGAGCCGATCCCCGCCGGGCCGGTCTTCTTCGAGACCCGTCACGGCTGGTGGAAGGGACGTCAGTTCGTGGACATCTTCGGGGTGCGCGAGGGGGAGTGGAAGCTCATCTGGTGCCCCGAAGGCCGACCCTGGGACGCTTCGGCGAGCGAGGCCCCGGCCCAAGGGGAGTGGCGCCTCTACGACCTCGACCAGGATCCGGGTGAAGAGCGGAATCGCTCCGCCGAGGAGAAAGAGCGCGTCCAGCGCCTGCGCCGCCTGATCCTGGAGAGCCAGGCCTCCCTCGCCACCCAGCGCCCCAGGCGCAAGGAGCGTGCCGGTGCCGCCACCCGCTCCCTCCTGGAGGCCGCCGGCTATGCGGGGGGGGAGGGGGACGACTAGCGCGGACGCCCCAGGCCCCCGAATGCACGGCTCAACTGGCTTTCTTTTGGTCCTCGGGGGATTCCGCGTTGAACTGGGCCTGTTCGGTCGAGCCGTTCATGGCGGTGGTGCTGGAGCGACCTCCGCTGACCGCCTGACTGACGCGGTCGAAGTAGCCCGTGCCGACCTCGCGCTGGTGGCGCGTGGCGGTGTAGCCGTGGGCCTCGCTCGCAAACTCCGCCTCTTGGAGGCGGGAGTAGGCGGCCATGCCCTCCCGGCCGTACCCGCGGGCCAGCTCGAACATCGAGTGGTTCAACGCGTGGAAGCCCGCCAGGGTGACGAACTGGAAGGCGTAGCCCATCGCTCCCAGCTCGCGTTGGAAGCGGGCGATGGTGGTGTCGTCCAGGTTGCGCTTCCAGTTGAAGGAGGGAGAGCAGTTGTAAGCCAGGCGCTTGCCGGGGAACTCGGTGTGAATCGCCTCGGCAAAGCGGCGCGCCTCCTCCAGGCTGGGGTGGCTCGTCTCGCACCAGATCAGGTCGGCGTAGGGAGCGTAGGAGAGGCCGCGGGCGATGGCCTGATCGATACCCGAGCGGACGACGAAGAAGCCTTCGGGGGTGCGTTCGCCCGTCAGGAAGGGATGGTCGCGCTCATCCACGTCGCTGGTGAGCAGGCCGGCCGCGTCGGCGTCCGTGCGGGCGATCAGGACCGTGGGCACCTCGAGCACGTCCGCGGCCAGGCGCGCGGCATTGAGCGTGCGCACGAAACCCTGGGTCGGGACGAGCACCTTGCCGCCCAGGTGGCCGCACTTCTTCTCCGAGGCGAGTTGATCCTCGAAGTGCACCCCCGCCGCACCGGCCTCGATCATCGCCTTCATCAACTCGAAGGCATTCAGCGGCCCACCGAAGCCGGCCTCGGCATCGGCCACGATGGGCACGAACCAATCGGTTGTGTAGTCGCCCTCGGCGTGGGCGATCTGGTCGGCACGGGCCAGGCAGCGGTTGATGCGCTGCACGACGGCGGGGACCGAGTTGGCCGGGTAGAGACTCTGGTCGGGATACATCTGGCCGGCCAGGTTGGCGTCCGCGGCCACCTGCCAGCCCGAGAGGTAGATCGCCTGCAGGCCGGCCTTGACCTGTTGCAACGCCTGGTTGCCGGTCAGAGCGCCCAAGGCGTTGATGTAGGGCTTTTCTCCCATGGAGCGCCACAGTCGGCGCGCACCCCGATCGGCCAGGGTGTGCTCCACGCGCACGGAACCACGCAGGCTTTCGACCTCCTCGGGGCTGTAGGTGCGCTCGATACCGTCGAAGCGTCCGGGCAGGTCGGAGAGATCGATGTCGGGGAGGTAGGCGTCCATGGTAGCAGCGGGGTTAGAGGTTCTCGTAGGCTTCGAGGGTCAGGAAGGGAGCCAGCTCCGAGGCGAGGAGTTGGCGCGTGAGGATCTCGTTGGCCAGGGGGTAGCGGTCGCGGGTCCAAACGGTCTCGCCAAGGTCCGCGCGCAGGCGCGTGGATTCCTCCTGCAACACGCAGCGCACCAGCTCTGCGTCGATCGTTCGGCCGTCTTCGAGCACCGCTCCGTGGCGGCACCAGTGCCAGACCTGGGCCCGCGAGATCTCCGCCGTGGCGGCGTCTTCCATGCGCTGGTCGAGGGGGACGCAGCCCCGTCCGGCCAACCATGCGGCGAGATAACGCAGGGCGATGGAGAGGTTCTGCCGCAGGCCCGCCTCGGTGATCTTCCCCTCGGGCACGGCGAGCAGCTCCTCCGCACTCACCTCTCCCTCCGGGTGGACGTCGAGCTGGTTCACCCTCTCCCCGAGGAGCTCGAACTCGGCCCGGGCGGTTTCGACCAGGCCGGGGTGGGCGACCCAGGTACCGTCATGGCCGTCCCGCGCTTCACGGGCCTTGTCGGCCCGTACCGACTCAAGCGCCCGGGCGTTGGCCTCGGGATCGTCCTTGATGGGGATCTGGGCCGCCATGCCGCCCATGGCGTGGGCTCCCCTGCGGTGGCAGGTCTGGATCAAGAGGCGGCTGTAGGCGGCCAGGAAGGGCCGATCCATTCCGATGCTGTTGCGATCGGGCAGGACGTGCTCGGAACTGGCGCGGAAGGTCTTCAGGTAGCTGAAGATGTAGTCCCAACGCCCGCAGTTCAGGCCGGTGATGTGTTCACGCAGCTCATAGAGGATCTCGTCCATCTCGAAGGCCGCGGGCAGGGTCTCGATCAGGACCGTGACGCGCACGGTTCCGGTGACCAGGCCGAGGGCACGCTGGGCGAAAAGCAGCACGTCGTTCCAAAGACGCGCTTCGAGGTGAGACTCGAGTTTGGGCAGGTAGAGGTAGGGACCCGACCCCCGGGCGCAGAGCTCCGCGGCGTTGTGGAAGAGGAAGACCGCAGTGTCGAAGAGTGATGCGGAAACCGGCTCACCGTCGACCAAGACGTGCTTCTCGACCAGGTGCCAGCCGCGGGGACGTACGATGAGGGTGGCCGGATCCTCCCGCAGGGTGTATTGCTTGCCCGTCTCGGGATGGGTGAAGTCGATCTTGCGCCGCACCGCGTCACGCAGGGCGAGCTGCCCCTCGATCACCTTCTCGAAGGTGGGCGCGAGGGAATCCTCGAAGTCGGCCATGAAGACCTGGGCCCCCGAATTGAGAGCACTGACGATGATCTTGCGTTCGGCGGGTCCGGTGATCTCGACCCGGCGGTCGCGCAGGTCCGCGGGAGCGGGGCGTACCCGCCACTCGCCCGCGCGCAGGGCGGCCGTCTCCGGCAGGAAGTGGGGCCGTTCACCGGCATCGAAGCGCCGCCCCCGCTCCTCGCGGCGGGCGAGCAATTCGGCGCGGCGCCGGCGATAGGCGCGTTCGAGTTCGGCGACCAGGTGCAGGCAGTCCGGGGTCAGGAGCCGGGCCGTGGGGCCGTCGAGCGGGGCGTGCAGCGAGACCCCGGTCCAGGGGGTGGGAGTCGCGGATCGGTCAAGCATGGCAGGCAGCTCAGGTCGAGCTACCGGCCGCCGGCCGCTTCCCGAGCATTCAAACCTACCCCGCCGGAGCGATCCCCGCCGGGAAAAGAGTTCGCACCCAAGACGGCCCGCCAGGGCAGGCTGCGGGCCGGGGTGCGGGCCCGAGCCCGGAGCGGACTGCGCAGGGTCCGCGGGTCTTCCTGCGTAGGCCCCGCAGTCCGGCGCTCCAGCGGAGAGAGCGCTGGGCAGCGAGAGGGGGAAGGACTATCCTCCCCGCGCTCCATGACCTCGATCCAACCGCGCAAACTGACTGTCGTCGGAGGCGGGTACGTAGGTTCCACCTGCGTGCACCTGGCCGCCCTCAAGAACCTCGCCTCCGAGATCGTTCTGATCGACGTCATCGAAGGACGTCCCCAGGGCATCGCCCTGGACATGAATCAGTCCGCTGCCGTCGAGGGCTTTCAGTCCCGGGTGATCGGAACCAACGACCCCGCCGAGACCGAGGACTCCGATCTGGTCATCGTCACCGCCGGCCGTCCACGCAAGCCGGGGATGAGCCGCAGCGACCTGCTCGAGGTCAACGGGCGCATCATCTCCGACGTGGCGGAGACCATCCGGCGCGGGTCTCCCGATGCGATCGTCATCGTGGTCACCAACCCCCTCGACACCATGGTGACCTTGATGCGTGCCAAGACGGGCTTTCCCGCCCGACGTGTGATCGGCATGGCCGGTGTCTTGGACTCCTCGCGCTTTGCCTGGTTCATCCACGAGGCGACCGGCGCGGCGGTGGCCGACGTGCGCGCCATGGTGCTCGGCGCCCACGGGGACTCGATGGTGCCCCTCCCGGATTACTGCACGGTGAACGGAGTGCAACTGGCCGACCTGGTCCCGCTGGACGAGATCGAGGCCATGGCCGAACGCACCCGCAAGGGGGGGGCCGAGATCGTCGGACTGCTCGGCAGCGGCAGCGCCTGGTACGCGCCCGCCTCCGCTGCGGTGGCCATGGCCGAGTCGATCTTGAATGACGCACACCGGCTCCTGCCCTGCGCATGCCTTCTCAACGGCGAGTACGGGATCGAGGGGATCTACATGGGCGTTCCGGCCTACCTCGGAAGGGGCGGTGTGGAGCGCATCCTCGAGGTCCCTCTCAAGAACGAAGCCCGCTCGGCCCTACACCGCACCGCCGGAGCGATCCAAGACGACGTTGACGCCCTGCGCGAGCGGGGCCTTTTTTGACCATGCAATACCGCACCGAAACCGACTCGATGGGCCCGATCGAAGTCGCGGCCGACAAACTCTGGGGCGCCCAGACCCAGCGCAGCCTGCAGAACTTCAAGATCGGTGGTCAGCGCTTCACCCGGCCGATGATCCGCGCCCTGGGGGTGGTCAAGAAGTGCGCGGCCCTGGCCAACATCGAGCTGGGTGAGCTCGACATGTTGGACGAGAGCGCGCGCAAGGCGCTCCTCCAGGCGGCCGACGAGGTGATCGCCGGGAAGCACGACGGGATGTTCCCCCTGGTCGTGTGGCAGACCGGTTCGGGGACCCAGTCGAACATGAACACCAACGAGGTGATCTCGAACCGAGCGATTCAGATCCTCGGCGGAGAGCTCGGTAGCAAGCAGCCGGTGCACCCCAACGACCACGTCAACCGCGCCCAGTCCTCGAACGACGTCTTTCCCACCGCCATGCATATCGCGGCGGCGGAGCAGGCCAGCGGGCGCCTCTTGCCCGCGCTCTCGGCTCTCGAGAAGGCCCTCAGCCACAAGTCCGAGCAGTGGAAGGATGTGGTCAAGATCGGGCGCACCCACCTGCAGGACGCGACCCCGCTGACCGTCGGTCAGGAGATCTCGGGCTGGGCACGGCAACTCGCCGATGCCCGGAGGGCGATCGAGCAGACCCTGCCGGCCCTCTACGAACTCGCCCTGGGCGGGACGGCTGTCGGCACCGGGCTCAACACCCACCCGCGCTACGCCGACCTGGCGGCGGAGAAGATCGCCGCCGAGACGGGGCTTCCTTTCGTGAGCGGGCCGAACAAGTTCGCGCTCCTGGCGGGACATGACGCCCTGGTCTTTGCCTCGGGTGCCTTGAAGACCACCGCAGTCGCTCTGATGAAGATCGCCAACGACGTGCGTTGGCTCGGCTCCGGTCCGCGCTGCGGTTTGGGCGAGCTCTCCCTGCCGGCCAACGAGCCCGGTTCGTCGATCATGCCGGGCAAGGTCAACCCGACCCAGTGTGAGGCCATGACCATGCTCTGCACCCAGGTGATGGGCAACGACGCGACGGTCACCATGGCGGGCAGCCAAGGCAACTTCGAGCTCAACGTCTTCAAGCCGGTCATCATCCACAACGTGCTGGAGTCGATGCGCCTGCTCGCCGACGGTTGCGACTCCTTCCGGGAGAAGTGCATCGAAGGGCTGGAGCTCAACCGGGAGCGGGTCGAATCCTTGATGCGCGAGTCCCTGATGCTGGTCACGGCGCTGAATCCGCATATCGGCTATGACAACGCCGCCAAGGTGGCCAAGAAGGCCTTCAAGGAAGGCACGACCCTGCGCGAGGCGGTGGTCGCCCTGGGGTTGATGAGCGGTGAGGAGTTCGATGCCGCCGTCATTCCCGGGGAGATGGTGGGACCGCGCCGGGTGTAGGGCGGCCCGGCATCCGTCCTCGATTGCGAACGGTGATTCCTGGGGTGCCACCGGGTGGGCACGGCGCAAGAGGCTTTTCCCCCCGCGCCGATCGGCGCTAGGCTCTAGGCTGTCCTTTCGATTGCCAAGGAGCCCGACCATGCTGTTTTCTCGAGCGTTGCTTTTGCCTCTTGCCCTGGCCTGTGTCGGCCCCGCCTTCGGGCAGCGCCTCGAGGTGGGGGATCGCTTGCCTCCCACCCTCGAGCTAGCGGAGATCCACGGGGGTGCCGCGGGCATCGAGGAGTACGCCGGGCGGGCGCTTCTGATCGAGTTCTTCGCCTATTGGTGAGGCCCCTGCGCCCGCTCCGTGCCGCACCTCAACGAGCTGCAAGCCAAGTTCGACGAGCGCGGTCTGAGCATCCTCGGCGTGACCGGGGAATCCAAGGGGTTGACCGAACCCTGGATCGAAAAGCATGAGGTGGGCTACGACTACGCCTACGACAAGAGCGGCCACGTGGCTGCGCTGCTCTCCACCGGTTCCCTTCCCAATGCCGTGCTCGTCGCCCCGGACGGACGCATCGTCTGGCGCGGCCACCCCGGATCCCTCAACGAGGCGACTCTCGCTCTCGCCCTGAAGGGCAATCCCCTCCGACGCCCCCTCTTCCGGCTTCCGGGGTATACACCCGCCCTGCGCAAGGCCCTGGCCAAGGGGGACTATCGCTCGGTGTATGGGGCCCTCGGGAAGATCAAGGACCAGGGGCAGCGCGAGGAGTTGACCACGGCGATCGATGGGATCATCGAGGGTCGCGTATCCGCCCTCGAGGCGCTCTTCGAGGCGGGGGACTACCTCGCCGTCGATGAGGCCCTCGGTCCGATGCGCAAGGCGCTGCGCAAGCTGCCGCCGGCGGAGCGGCTCGATGCCCTGGCGGAGAAGATGAAGGCCCGCGATGTCGTCACGATCATCCGAGCTCAACGTAAGGTGCGCGAACTCGTTCCCGACGGCAAGCGCATCGCCGAGAAGCAGCGGACACGCATCTTGAAAGAGCTGCGACGCATCGTTGAGGCCAATCCCGATACCCAGGCGGCCCGGGATGCCCAGGAGGCGATCGACATGCTCGGGGGCTGACGTTCCCTCGCTCGAGACCGAGCTTTCCATCCACCCCCACCCCCCTCCCGATCGACTCCCATGCGACTGCGACTCGTTCTGCCCCTGCTCCTCGCCTCCCTGGTCTACGCGGCGGTCTCCCTCGGGCCCTCCACCCAGGAGAACTCCGTCGAGGTCGTCCCCGTCACCGACTCGATCGCCATGCTCGAGGGAGGGGGAGGCAACATCGGTCTCTTCAAGGGGCCGGAGGGGGTGCTTTGGATCGATACGAACCTACCCAACTTCAAGGACGGAATCCTGGCCGCCGGGGCGCGCTACCTCGGGATCGAGGGTGAGGCGGTCCCCAAGGCTCCGCGCTATCTGGTCGACACCCACTGGCACGGTGACCACGTCGGCAACAACCTCGTCTTCGGGGGGGCGCGGGTCTCGATCATCGCTCAGGACAACGTGCGTGCCCGCATGGTGCCACTGGACGGCATCGTGGGACGCGGACAGGCCTATCCCAGCGAGGCTCTCCCGACGGTGACCTTCGAGGAGGGGCTGCACCTGCACCTGAACGGGGAGAGTATCCACCTGGTGCATTTCCCCGCCGCCCACACCGATGGGGACTGTGCGCTCTTCTTCGAGAAGGCGCACGTGGTCCACTGCGGCGACATCTTCTTCAATCACCGCTTCCCCTTCATCGACTCCTCGAGCGGCGGTACCCCCAGGGGCTATCTGGCCGCCATGGACGGGATCCTGGAGCGCATCGACGACACCTGGCGGGTGATTCCCGGCCACGGTTCCCTGGCCACCCGCAAGGAAATGGTGCTTGCCCGCGAGATGCTCGCCACCTCGATCGAGCGCGTGCAAGCCGCCCTGGATGCGGGCCAGAGCGCTGAGGAGATGGTGGAGCAGGGGCTTTTGGGGGACTTCAGTGACGAATGGGGCTGGGCCTTCGTCTCGGCCGAACGCTTCACCGAGGAGCTGGCCAAGGGCCTTTCGCAGTAGGGGAGGGAGCGGGGGTAGCGGTGGGGCGCTCCTCCCGCTAAGCTCCCGCCCCGAAATCCCATGAAGCTCAAGATTCGCAACAGCAAGTCCAAGAAGGCCAAGAAGACCGGCTTCCGCACCCGCCAGAAGACCGCCGGAGGCCGTAAGGTCAACGCTCGTCGGCGCGCCCGACACGGTTCGGTCTAGGCGGGACCGATCGCTCCAGGCAGCCCCGGCCCGTTCCCGTTCTTCTACGGAACCCGTTCTTCTACCGAATCCGCTCGGAAGATGGGGATGCGCCAGGGCTTCCCAGGCCCTGGTCGAAGACCCGAGCCAGGGTCAAACCCTGGTCCCGGTAGGAGACGCGCCCCTCCCCGTAGAGTCGCTCGGGACGGCTCGAGGTGCGGAAGAACTTCAGCCGGCAGAAGACCTGCCCATCCTCGATCTGGAAGGGTACGTCGTGGGCGCGCACCTCCAGGACCGCGGGGGTGCCGCTCTGGGAGTTCCATCCGAAGCCGCTGTCGAAGAAGCCCGCGTAGTTGTTGCGCAACTCGCCGATGCCCACGTCGACCGGCATCATCTCGGCCGCCAGGCTGGGCGGGATGCGAAGCCTCTCTCGGCTGGCGAAGATGTAGAAGCTGCCCGGGGTCAGGATGCAGCGCCCCCGGGGTGCGTGCAGGGCCTCGAAGAACTCTTCGGGGGCGTGGGTGCCGCGGGCGGAGAACTCGACTACGCCCGTGTGGGCGGCGGCTCTCCAGCCCGCCGGCTCGCGGTCGAGGCCGACCGAGAGCTCGATGCCGCCGTCGCCGTCGAAGCGGGTCTCCTGCGCCCCGAGCCAGCGTCCATCCAGGTGGACCAGCGGCGTGTGCTCGATGACTTCGACCAGCTCCTGCGCCGTCAGTGCGGAGCGGCCCCGGGCCAGGCGCACCTGGGCCAGCCGATCCCCGCGCCGCAGGCGGACTGGAAAGGAGAGGGGGCAGATCTCGAGCCACAGGGGCCCCCGGTAGCCGGGGGGGGCCTCGTCGAAGCGGCTGTGCCCTGGGGCGAGCACTCGGGTGAACAGGTCCAGCCGTCCGGTCGAACTGCGCGGATTGAAGCGGGCGCTGAGCTCGGGGGGCAGCTCGAGGCGCTCCTCGAGGGGGACGAGATAGACCAGTCCCCGCTCCAGCAGGGCACCGGGGCCCTCGAGGGAGAGGGTGGAGAGGGCCAGTTTCTCCAGGGGCTGCGGCGCGAGGGTGCTACCTGGGAGGATCCCCGCCCGCATGCGATAGGCCGCGGGACCCAGCCGCAGATCGACGCTTGCGGGCTGGACCTGGGCCGAAGTGGGCATGGTCGCCCCGGGAGAGGGTCGTAGCGCGCTGCCCAGGAGCGAGATCAACTCATGGTCCACCAGGATCATGGGGGGGAGGGTAGCGCGTCGGGTAGAGGCTCGCCCGTGGCGGGGCTAGACTCTGCGCCGCATTCCCCTCCCACTACCCATGAAGATCCACGAATACCAGGCCAAGCAGCTCTTGGCCAAGGCCGGCTTGGCCGTACCCAAGGGGCTGGTCTGCGAGACCGTCGACGAGGCGGTCGCAGCCTACGAGGAACTCGGTGTTCCCATCGCCGTCGTCAAAGCACAGATCCACGCCGGAGGTCGAGGAAAGGGCGGCGGCGTGCGCGTCGTACGCAGCCTCGAGGAGTGTCGCGAGGCTGCGCAAGCCATCCTGGGCATGCAGCTCCGGACGCACCAGACCGGCCCCGAGGGTCAGAAGGTGCGCAAGGTCTGGGTCGAAGAAGGCTCCGCGATCGCCAAGGAGTACTACGTCGGCATCGTCATCGACCGTGAACAAAAGTGTCCGGTGGTCATGGCCTCCTCCGAAGGGGGCATGAACATCGAGGATGTCGCGGCCAAGACTCCCGAGAAGATCCTCAAGGCTCCCTTCTCCCCCGCGGATGGGCTGGCGGAGTCCGAGGCCCGGCGCCTAGCCGAAGGGATCGGTATGCCGGCGGAACTCGTGCCCCAGGCGATGAGCTTCCTCTCCGGCCTGGCCAAGCTCTTCTGTGAGCTCGACTGCTCACTGGCGGAGATCAACCCGCTCGTCCACACCGAAGACGGCAAGGTCATCGCTCTGGACGGCAAGATGAACTTCGATGACAACGCCCTCTTCCGCCACGAGGATATCGCGGCCATGCGCGACCTCGACGAGGAGGACCCCAAGGAGATCGAAGCCCGCAAGTACGACCTCTCCTACATCGCTCTCGACGGCAACATCGGTTGCATGGTCAATGGTGCCGGGCTGGCCATGTCCACCATGGACGTGATCAAGCTCTACGGAGGTGAGCCGGCCAACTTCCTGGATGTCGGAGGAGGGGCGACGACGGAGAACGTCACCGCCGCCTTCCGCATCCTGCTCGGCGATGAGCACGTCCAGGGAGTGCTGATCAATATCTTCGGTGGGATCATGAAGTGCGATGTGATCGCCAACGGTGTGGTCGAAGCGGTCAAACAGGTCGATCTGCGCGTCCCCCTGGTGGTGCGCCTCGAGGGGACCAATGTCGAGGCGGGCCGGTCTATCCTGAAGGAATCCGGTCTTCCGCTGATCACCGCGGAGGACCTCGATGACGCCGCTCAGAAGGTCTGCGGGGCAGTGAAAGGAGCCTGACGTGAGCATTTTCGTCGACGAGAACACCAAGGTCATTTGCCAGGGATTCACCGGCAAGACCGGGACCTTCCACAGTGAGCAGGCCCTCGAATACGGCACCCAGCTCGTGGGCGGGGTCAACCCGAGGAAGGCGGGTACCGAGCACCTGGGCCTGCCCGTCTTCGGAACGGTGGCCGAGGCCAAGGCGGCGACCGGCGCCACCGCCACCGTCCTGTATGTTCCCCCGCCCTTCTGTGCCTCCGCCATCCTGGAGGCGATCGAGGCCGAGATGGAGCTGATCGTGACCATCACCGAGGGGGTGCCCGTCCTCGATATGGTGCGCGTGGTCGAGGCGCTACGGGGCTCGCGCTCGCGCCTGATCGGTCCCAACTGCCCCGGAGTGATCACTCCCGGGGCATGCAAGATCGGCATCATGCCGGGCTACATCCACAAGCCGGGTCGCGTGGGGGTGATCAGTCGCTCGGGCACCCTGACCTACGAGGCGGTCTGGCAACTCACGACCCGGGGCATCGGCCAGTCGACCTGCATCGGCATCGGGGGGGATCCGGTGAACGGGACCAGCTTCATCGACTGCCTCGAGGCCTTTAACGCCGATCCAGAGACCGACGCGATCATCATGATCGGGGAGATCGGAGGCTCGGCGGAGGAGGCTGCCGCCGAGTACATCCAGTCCGAGGTGAAAAAGCCCGTCGTCGGCTTCATCGCCGGGCGCACCGCGCCTCCGGGCAAGCGCATGGGCCACGCCGGCGCGATCATCTCCGGCGGGAAGGGCACCGCCGCCGAGAAGGTCGAGGCCCTCGAGCGGGCGGGGGTGACGGTCAGCGAGAGCCCCGCCCGTCTGGGAGCCCTGATGGAGGAACGCCTCCGTTCGGCCGGTCTCCTCGAAGCCTGCGCGGGATCCCCAAAGTAGGCCCGGGAATAGCCCGGGGAGAGGCTGGCGGAGCACCCGCTCCCCGGAACTCTCTTTTCGCTCCTGCGAGCCGTGCGAGCCCATTCGGCCTGGCCGGGTGGGCTCGCAGGCCTTGGCGAACCATCCCGGGGAGGGCGAAATCCTTTCCGGTCCGTTGGCGGGGCCCATGCTCCGTCGAGGAGTCCGCTTTGGGAATGGCGGCGATCCTGTTCAAGCAGGGGCGCGGGGGACCCGATCCAGGGAGGGACCCCCTGCTCCTCCTGGAAGCCCCACATGGAATCGGACGCCGAACTGATCGATGACTTCGTCATCGAGGCACTGGAACACATCGAGGCCATCGAGCCACTCCTCCTCGACATCGAGAAGGGGGAGGAGCCCGAGATCGAGACCTGGAACTCGATCTTCCGGGCCCTACACAGCATCAAGGGAGCAGCCGGTTTCCTGGGTTTCGACAACATCCAGGATATCTCTCACGTGAGTGAGAGCATGCTCATGCGGCTGCGGGACGGGGAGCTGGCCTTCGACGCGAGCATGGTCTCCCCTCTCCTGGAGGTGCTGGATCACCTGCGGACCATGCTGGGTGAGTTGCCCGACGTCAGCACCTTCGCTCCGGGGGAGTTGATTGCGGCCATCAATGCCTTGCTGAATGGGGATGCCCCAGCGGGAGAAGAGGGGCGCAAGGCTCTGCCGAATCCCGCTCCGGAACCGGAGGGGATGCGTTACCTGTTGATCGAGCCCAAGAAGGGTTGGGAGCGTGAAGCGGTTCTTTCCGCCTGCGCAGAGGTCGGTACCCTGCTCAAAATTCCCGGTCCCGATGAGAGGGGAATCCACCTCGTCAGCGGCCTCGAACCGAAGGTTCTCGCGGAACGAGTGGGGATTCCCCGCTCCAGCATTCACATCTTCGATCCCAGCCTGCACGCCGATGTGCGCTATGGGGAAGGAGAGAGCGCACCCACGGTGCTCTTCGGGGAACTTGCCGTGGAGCTGGGGTTTCTCTCTCCCCAAGACATCGAGGAGCTCGTAGCGGTCCAGGAGAGTCAGCGCGAGAAGGTCTCTCTGGGGCATCTTGCGGTCGATCTGGGTCGCATGACCGAAGAGCAGGTCGAGCTGACGCGCTACGAGCAGCTCTTGCGTATCGATCATCAGGAGCAGAACGAGTCCGCCCGGGTTACCGCCCCCCAGGGTGCCAGATCAGGACGGTCCGATTCCTCCACGAAACCCTCTTCGGATAGCACCAAGGGCGGAGGCCGGAGCGGGCGCAAGGCACGCAACGAGACGATCCGCGTCAACGTCTCCCTGCTCAACACCCTGATCAACCTCGCCGGCGAGCTCGTGCTCGGCCGCAACCAACTGCGGCAGATGCTCGAGTCCGTCGACATTCCCGGGCTGAAGCAGATCCTGCAGAGCGTCGACCTGGTGACGACCGAGCTGCAGGAGAACATCCTCTATACGCGCATGCAGCCGGTGCGGGTGCTCTTCGACCGTCTGCCCCGCCAGATACGGGATGCGGCGACCAAGCTCTCCAAGGAGGTCGACTTGGAGGTGAGTGGCACCGAGGTCGAACTGGACCGCTCTCTGATCGAGGCCCTGGCCGACCCGATGACGCATCTGATTCGCAATGCGATCGACCACGGCATCGAGACACCCGCGGAGCGCGTCGCGGCGGGGAAGGACAGTCGTGGCAGCCTCAGCGTGCGTGCCTTCCACGAGAGCGGGCAGGTGCTGATCGAGATCCAGGATGACGGCAAGGGCATCGATCCGCAGCGGCTGCGTCAAGTGGCTGTGGATCGCGGCTTGCACACTCCGGATCAGGCTGCCGGCCTGAGCGACAAGGAGGCGATCAACCTGATCTTCCATGCCGGCCTCTCGACCGCCAAGCAGGTGACCGACATCTCCGGGCGCGGCGTGGGTATGGACGTCGTGCGTAGCAACATCAAGGCCCTGGGAGGGCAGGTCGAAGTCGAGAGCGAGGTCGGTGTCGGGACGACCTTCCGCGTGCGCCTGCCATTGACCCTGGCGATCATTCCTTCGCTCACCATCTCGGTGGCCGGACAGCGCTTCGCGATCCCCCAGGTCAACCTGGTCGAGGTCGTGCGCCTGCGCGAGGGCGAGGAGCTCAGCGGCCTCGAGGTCGTGCGTGGGACCGAGGTGATGCGCCTGCGGGGGCAACTCTTGCCCCTCGTGCGGCTGGACGCCTGCTTGGGGATTGAGCGCGATGAGCCCCCGAGCAAGAGCAATGTCGTCGTCCTGCGCTCGGGGAACGGCCAGTATGGCCTGATCGTCGATGAACTGCACGACAGCGAGGAGATCGTGGTCAAGCCCCTCGCTGGATTGCTCAGCTCCTGCTACTGGTACGCCGGCTCTACGATCCTCGGCGATGGCCAGGTCGTGATGATCCTGGAGGCTCAGGGGCTCGCCAAGCACGCGGGGCTGGAGCTCACCGAGATGCGGGAGCTCTTGGGTGAGAGTGCTCTCAACGCACACCACGAAAAGGGTCAAGCCCCCTCGATGATCATCTTCACCAATGCCTCGGGCGAGTACTTCGCCCTGCCCCAGGCTCAGATTCGCCGGTTGGAGAAGATTCGGCTGGAGGATATCGAGACTGTCGGCCAGCGTGAATTCATCCGCCACCGCGACCGTTCGATTCCTCTCTTGCGACTGGAGACGGTGCTTCCGATTCAGCCGGCCGATGTCGATGGAGGGGAGGCCTTTGTTCTCATTCCCCGCAGCGAGGAGTTCGAGGTGGGGATCTTCGCTACGCGCATCGTCGATACCTTGGTCAGCGATGTGGAGCCGGAGCCCCATCTGATCAGCGGGCCGGGATTGGTCGGTTCGGCCATCCTGGATGACCGCCTGACCCTCTTCCTCGATACCAACCAATTGCTCGAAGCCTTCCACCTGGAGCCATCCCGATGATCGACAGCCACATGGGCGAGATCGGCTTCTGTAGTTTTCGTCTCGATAGCGAACGCTATGCGATCGACATCCTGACGGTGCAAGAGGTCAACAAACAGTGCCATGTAACCCCGGCTATGGGTGCACCGAGTTGGGTACGCGGGCTCTTGAACCTGCGTGGACAGGTCGTGACCGTGATCGATACAGGGGTTGCCCTGGGGCTGGGTCCCAGGGAGATCACCGATGCCTCGCGCCTGGTCATTCTCAAGACCAATGCGGAACTCGCCCTGCGCGGCTGTGATCACCTGGCCACCAGCGAGGATCTGGTCGGCCTGCACGTGGATGAGGTCATGGATGTCATCTCCAGCAGCGTGGATCAGATCGATGCCCCTCCTGCGGGAAGTCGTGAAAAGGACATGCCGAGCGTGCGCGGGGTGGTGCAGCTCGAAGATGGAGTCCTGCGTGTGCTGGATCCGCAGATTCTGCTCCAGTTCGAAGCGGCTAAGGGGAACTGAGTCAAGTGAAGGCCCTGCGCATTCTCATCGCGGACGACAGTGCCGTCTATCGTGGAATCATCAAGCGTTGCCTGCGGGAGGTGCGCGACATCGAGGTCGTCGGGATGGCCGGCGACGGTGGCGAGACCCTCCGTCAGGTCGAGGCGCTCGACCCAGACCTTCTGTTGCTCGACGTGAACATGCCGGTCATGAATGGACCGGAGGTGCTCGCGGAGTTGCGAAAACGGGGCCGGGAGGTTGGCGCGATCGTGATTTCGGGGATGGACGATGGGACGCTCACTTCCGCCCTCGAGGCGGTCAGTCGACACGCCTTCGAAGTCATCGCCAAGCCGCAGATGCGCAGCGACAGCGGCGCTGACGCTCTGGCGGTCCCGCTGAGGGAAGCCATCGAGGCCTATCGAGTCAGCCTTGGGGGCACCTATGTGGCTTCCGCTCCACTTCGGGCGGCAGCGACGCCCACTCCCTCGCCGCGACCCGCTCGCCGTGCGACGGCGGGAGCGTTCGACCTGGTCGTGATCGGCATCTCCACAGGTGGTCCGGCGGCCCTGGGGCAGCTAGTACCAGCCCTTTCGGCCGGCTTTCCCCTCCCGATCTTGATCGTTCAACACATGCCCGCCGGCTTTACCGGTCACCTGACCCAGGTCCTCTCACGGACGGCCAAGCTCCCGATCCACGAGGCTCGCGAGGGGGACGAGGTCGCTCCGGGGCGGATCCTGATGGCTCCCGGGGACCAACACATGACCCTTTGCGGAGGACGCATGAGCACGCGTGTGACCCTCGACCAGGGTCCCTTGGTGAACAACTGCCGCCCGGCCGCGGACCGGCTCTTCCAGAGTGCCGCCGAGGTTTTCGGAGCCCGCACCCTGGGTGTGGTCATGACCGGTATGGGGCAGGATGGGCTCGAGGGTGCGCGTGCGATTCGGAGGGCAGGGGGCTCGATCCTCTGCCAGGACCAGACCAGTTGCGCCGTCTATGGAATGCCGCGCGCAGTCATCGAGGCGGGGGAAGCGGACGAGGTCCTGCCCCTGGAGAAACTTGCCGATCGGATTCAGATGCTTGCAGGAAAGGGAGGGGCTCGATGGGCAAGCTAGATCTCTTGCGCCCGGGACAGTTCCAGAAGTTGCGGGACGCGGTCAAGGACTTGACAGGCATCGTTTTCGAGGATACCGACGTCGAGTTCATGCTGCGGCGCCTGCGGCCCCTAGCCGGCCGGCTGGGTTGTGCGGATTTCGACGAGTTCATCACCAAGGTCCAGCGGGGAACCAGCGTCGTCCGCAACGGTCTGGTCGACGCCGTGACCACCCGTGAGACCCAGTGGTTCCGGGACGCCTCCTTCGAGAAGCTCCTCAGCGAAACCCTCTTGCCGGAGGCGGCCCAGCGAGCCAAGGAAGAGCGACGCCAGGTGAAGATCTGGTCCGCTGCCGCCTCCACCGGCCAAGAGGCCTACTCGATCGCCATCCTGTTGGCCGAGTTGGAGGGCCAGGGACGCCTCTCCGGCCTTCCGCTCCAGTCCTTCCGTATCCGGGGCACCGACCTCTCCCTGGAGGCACTGGCTACCGCGCGTGAGGGCTACTATTCGGGCGTGGCGGCGCAGCGGGGGCTTTCGGAGAAGCGCCGGGCGGCCTTCTTCGATCCCGAGCGCGCAGGGTTCCGCGTCAAGCCCCGTCTGCGAGCCCTGACCACCTTCGAGCGTGCCAACCTGACCCAACTCGACGCCAAGCGCGAGGATTGGGACCTGATCCTCCTGCGCAACGTGCTGATCTACTTCACACCCGAGACACGGGGGCGCATCCTGGACAGCATGGTGCGCAAGTTTGGACCGCAAGGGGTTCTCATGATGGGGGGCTCGGAGGACCCGCAGCGTTACAGCAAGCTCTACGAGCGCAAGCGTGCCGAGGGTGGGGTCTTCTTCGTTCCCAAGGGGGCTTAGGAGCGGCTTTCGCTTACAAGTCCAGGCCCAGCTTCCGCAACTGGGCTTCGGCCTGCTGCGCCCAACCCCGATTGGCCAGAGGGCTGGCGGGGGAGGGGTGCAGGATGCAGCCGATGGGCGGAGCCTTGGGGCCGAGGGCGGCCCGAGCACGCTTCTCCGCAAAGCGCCCAATGCCGATCACTCGCCCTGGCTCGAGGGTCTCGACGATGCTTGCCAGGGCACGATCGCAGGCCTCGAACAGGGGGGCGCGCTCGGCCGCGGGCAGCTTGTCCGGCGTTCGATTGCGGCCACTCGCCTCCAGGAAGACCAGAGGGCAGTAGTTCCAGACGAATAGGCGGGCAAAGAACTCCTCGGGGGGGCCGAAGCGCGAGCGGGCCCAGCCCCAAAGGCGAGCACCGCTGACCTCGCTGCGGGGGCAGTCGAAGCCGAGGATGGGGCGCTTCTCGTGCTCCCTCGGGGGGCGGCCGACCGGCTCCTCGATACCCATCCAGTCGCGGACGAATGAGACCTCTCCGAAGGGGACCCCCGTCTGGGCCATCCCGAAGGGACCGGGGTTCATGCCGAGCAGGAGGGCTTCGGGGCGGGGCCGGGCGAAGCGTTCCAGATAACGCTCCCCACTGCGGCGGGCGTAGATCAGGGGGTTGTAGACGTAGGCGACCGGCGGGTCGAAGTTCAGACCCGCCAGATCGCGCACCAGGCGACGGTTGATGGCGACGAGGTTCACGGCCCGGGCGAGGATACGGTCCAGCCCTAGGCGGTGCGTCGCACACTCCGGGAAGGCCTTGCGGACCCCCTGGAAATCGGTTCCAGCCACCCTCCCAAACCCGGTAGCAACCACACTTTAGGACCGTCCAAAGTCGGGATCGGATTCCCTCTACAGCGGTGGCGGAACTGCCGATAACCAGGGCATGAAGATCTCAGCCAATCAAGGATCACCGCTTCGCCTCCCGTCGCTCGCAGACGGTGCTCGACGCATTCAGGTCCGCTCCGCCGAGGTCCAGGGCGTTCGTGCTCGTGGTGACCGGGTGGAACTCTCCGACCGGGATGGAGATGGCGACGAGGTCGCCGGGCAGTCCCCCTCCGAGCGCGTCTCGGCACTCGGTGAGAAGGTCCACGACCGCCTCAGTCAGCTCGCCCGCAAGACGGGGCTCGATCTCAGCGACATCGAGGCTTCCTTCGACAAGAACATGGAGCGCCTGCAGAGCGCTCTCGCCGATGGCACCCTCTCGCGGGAGGGCCTGACTCGCGGCGTCGGCAACCTGCTAGACGGTCTGCGCAGTGACCTTTCCGCTCGCTTGAGCGAGGGGACAGAGGGCGCGGAAAGCCGGGGGGCCTCCCCCGGCGAGCGAGCCGAGGCCCTGGCCGAAACCACCCTGGATCGCTTCCGCTCGCTCATCCGTGAGCAGGGAGGCAACGAGGGACTCGAGAAGGCTATGGATGCCTTCGGGGAGCACATGGATCGGCTCCTCGCGGGTATCGAGGACGGCAGTCTCGACGCCCGCGGCATCGCCAGTGGCATCCAAAGCATCCTCGACCTCGCCCGCCAGGACGTGGCCCGGGCCATGCCTACGGAGCCCGAGGCGAGCCCCGATGCGAGCCGCAATGATCAGTCCGCTCCGGCGGACCCCCAGAGCCGCTTCGAGTCTTTCGTTGCCGGGATCGAGAGCCGCCTCGAAGGCATCGATGCTTCTCCGGCCCAGAGCCGGGCGCTCGAGGAGCTGAAGCAACAGTTCGCCCAGTCGATGGGACGTCTGGACAAGGCCTTCTTCGAAGAGGGCGCTTTCGACCGCGAGAAGTTCGGGGACCTGCTCGGCTCCCTGATGAACGGGCTGCGTGAGGATGTCAAGGGACTCTTCGGCGGTGACAGCGGCGCCGCGAACCGCGCCAGCCTCTACAACCCGCGGACCGGGCTCGAGCAGCTCGGCGGGGACCTGCCGGGCGGTCTCGACACCACCATCTAGCTCCTCCCAGAGCAGCCGGGAAAGGACGATCCCCGCCACCGAATTGCTCGGCGGCGGGGATTCAGCTTGGAGGGCCGGACAGTATTCCTAGGCGATCACTCCCCGCTCGACATAGGTGTAGTTCGTGTCGGGGAAGAGGTTGCTCACGCTGGGATTGCCGAGGAAATCCAATCCGACCTCGGCCTGGATGTCCCGGATATCGATCGAGACGGCCAGGTCACCGCCTTCGACCGGTGGAGAGAGGTTGGGAATGTCCAGGCCCGGCCATTGGGTGATGACTTGACCCCCATTGACGATGCCGCCCTGGGCACCGTTGACTCCGGCCACGATCGAGACTCCGCCGCGGCCGTGGTCGGTTCCCGAGGAGGAGTTCTCGTCCAGGGTGCGCCCGAACTCGGTCACGACAAGGACCACCGTCGGTCGGCCGTTGGCTTCCATGTCCCGCAGGAAGGCCTCCAGCGTACCGGCAAGGTCGCCCATGTTGGCGGCCATCGCTCCGGTGAAGACCCCCTCGTCCGAGTGGAGGTCCCAGCCACCGAGGTCGGTGTGGACGATCTCCAGGTCCGGAAGCTGCTGGGCCATGATGGCCGCCTTGCGGACCGCATCGCCGAAGGGCGAGGTCGGATAGGGGAGGGGCGGAGCGTGGCTACTCCAGTTGACCGCAGCCAGCGTATCGATCGCGCCCAGGGCATTGTTCAGGGACGAAAGTAGAGGTTCGCCCTTGAGGGTGTACATGTCCTCGATTGCGGAACGCCTACCCGGCGCTGTCGCAGGGTCCCCGGGGAAGGCGTAGTTCTCGGGATCGGGGGTGGGCGTTGCCAACGGCCCTCCGGTGAGGGTGATCGGCAGGATGCCGCCGATGGAAACCGCGCGCAGCAGACCGTTGCCCGTCCCCGGAGTCGTCGCCAGGTGGCGGCCGAGCCAGCCCGTGGCGAGCTGCTGGGACGAGTTGGTGTTGACCCCCGCTTCCATGTTGAACTGCTGGTCGAAGTGGGAGCGGGAGTTGCTGCTCACGCCGGTGGCGTGGATGAAGGCGACCTTGCCCTCGGTGTAGAGGGTCTCTAGGGGTTGCATCGCGGGGGCCATCCCGAAGGCGGGCGTCGTTCCGACCGCGTTTTGGATATGAATGGCTTCCTTACCCGGGTTGCCGCTTCCAGGGGGGAAAACGCGGGTCAGGTTGCGCTTCTGTTGGTAGTTCGGGTCGTCATAGGGCACGACCAGAGTGAGGCCGTCCGCCGCACCACGCAGGAAAACCGAGAGGAGGAAGGGGTTGGATGTAGCCATGGGAACCTCCTAAGCGAGCAGGAACTGGTAGGTGGGCGAGGAGAGGGCCAGCGAAAGCGCCTCGCGGCGCGGGTCGACCCCCGCTGGGAGGCTGGCCAGGTGCTGTTCGATGCGCACGACCTCGGAGAAGGGCAGGGCTCCACCGGCGATGATCCAGTCCGCCTGCTGGGCGATGGAAAAACCGCTCTGGTCGAAGAGCGTGTCCAACATGGCGTCGGACAGGTCGAAGCCGGCGAGTTGGTTGACCGCCGCATCGGCGAAGGCCAGTCGCGGCTGGATTCCGGGGATCCATGCCTCGTTCTCGGTGGGGAAACCGTCCGGCGCGGGGTGCGTGCCGGGGAGGTTGCCCATCGCGGTCAGCATGCCGATGAACTCACCGGAGACGATGGCCGGCTTGGTCGCGCGCAGGAAGCCGGTCACGAGGAAGAGCGGCCGGCGCATCTTCGCGCGCTTCTTCTTCCCTAACCGTGTGTAGATGCTCCGATCGAAGACCGCGCGCATGAGGGTCGGGATGTCGAGACCGGACTGGTAGAAGGCGTCCGCTACCTGGTTCAGGTACCACTTGGGCGGATCGTCGGCGACGAAGTACTCGATGGCTCGCTTGGCGATGTGCTTGGCGGTATTGGGGTTGCCGCAGATCTGGTCCAGGAGATCGTCACCCTCGGCCTTACCCGGGCCGCTGACCGAGGGATACTCGACTCCGAGGAAGTACTTCTTGCCCTTCTTGTGGTCGCTATCCCGGAACTCGAAGTCCCCCAGGGATGAGTCGGCGGTCTTCTTGAAGCCCCAACCCGTGAGGATCTCGGCCACCGCCACGACATCGGCTTCGGTGTAGGTCGGTGTCGCCGGGTTGTCGGAGAGCCCCAGTGTGTGCAGCTCGAGTAGTTCGCGGGCGTAGTTCTCGATCGGGTTGGTCTTGCTGCTCGCGTCCTGGTTCAGATAGAAGAGCATCGAGGCCCCTTCCGCGCTGACCTGCAGGAGGTCGCGGAAGTTGCCCATGGCATTGGCGCAGATGCGGGCCTGGTGATAGGGGGAGTAGAACCACTCCTGGCCTCCCATCAGCACGAAGGTGCTGAAGACGTTCGACCAGAAGTCGCAGATGCGATAGAAGAGCTGGCGCCGGGAGTAGTAACCTCGGAAGATCGGTGCCAGCTCAGCCTCGATGGGAGGCAGACCGGGATTCGCCGAGTAGGCCTGCACGATCTCCCAGGGAGTCATGCTGAGGGAGGGCAGGGTGGACTGGATGATCGCGTCGGCGGCCGAATCATCGATCGAGGCCGGGTCGAGCTGCCAGTCGAGCCAGCCCTCCCAGCCACGACGGTTGATCTCGGTCAGCATCTCCGATTCGAGGCCGAAGGTGGCCCGATCGAGTAGGAAGAGATAGGGGCCCTTGATCTGGGGAAAGGGATCGGCCAGGGCACGGCCCGTCGTCAGGCTGGCCGCGGCTGCACTCAGGGCGCCGGTACGTAGGACGGCACGCCGGGTCGGTCCTTGGGATGCCGGCGGGGGGAGGGGAGAGTCCTTCATCAGCGAGGCTCCATCGGGGAAGGGAGGGGTGTTGCGAAAGCCAGGTCGGGGGATCCAGGATCCATAACCGCCCTGCGGTGCAAGTGTTCCGCTATTTCCACTACCGAGATCGTTGGCCGGTAGGTGGTGCTATGGTGCGCGGCATGTGGCGGCCCTTTGTCACCGATGACGGCAGTGTCACCCTGCGCTCACCGCGCACCGGTGCCCTGGCCCACAGTCGCTGCGGCGCCTGGACCGAGGCGCTCGAGCGCTACGCCCGGCCGACCCGCTTGGCGTCCCGCCCCCGGGGGGCACGCCTGCTCGATGTGGGTACGGGGCTCGGTTGGAACCTCGCCGCCGCCCTCTCCGAGAATGACGGCCTCGAGGTCACGGGGCTCGAGTCGGAGGCGGCGGTGATCGAGACTGCGCTCGAGCTTCACCGCCGCGGTCTCCTCGCCCCTCCGCCCCTGGCGCGCTTCTATGGACCGGTGGCGAGCGCCCTGGAGGGGGCCCTAGCGGAGCCCGGGAGCTGGGTGCCCCTGGGACGGGGCCGGCTGCGGCTCCACATCGGGGATGCCCGGAAGACCCTGCCGGGGCTTGGGGAGGCGCAGTTCGACGCCATCTTTCTCGACCCCTTCGCGCCGGCGGACGACCCCGTTCTTTGGCGACGCCCCTTCGTGGCGCAGCTCGCGTGCCGGCTCGCTCCCGGCGGCATCCTCTCCACCTACAGCGCCTCCCTGCGGGTGCGCACAACCCTCGCGGCCGTGGGCCTGCGGGTGGGGCGGGGACCGCGGGTCGGGGCCAAGGCCGAGGGGACCCTGGCCAGTCCCGACTTGGACCTACCCCCCCTCGCTCCACGGACGCAGCGCAAACTCACCCGCCGTTTGGCACAGGATTCGGACTACGCTCCGTAGAACCTCTCAATCCCCACAAGTGCTGGGGTGCCCCCCCGGTCCTCGATCGGCTACCTTGTACCTGGTTGGGCCTCTCGCCCCGCCCCTCCCGTCATGAACCACCTCCTACTCGGCATCCCCGGTGGCTCGGAGCTCATCTGGATTCTCCTGGCTATCCTCCTGCTCTTCGGAGGGCGCAAGCTGCCCGAGCTCGCCCGCGCGATGGGTACGAGCATTACGCAGTTCAAGAAGGGCCTCAAGGACGACGAGGATCCCCCGGGAATCGGGCCGGGAGAGCAATCCGCCGGTGGAGGCTCGGAGGGGGAAAAGGGGAGCTAGCGCGGCTTCCTCGTCTCGCTGGCCCATCTCGCTGGCGCGGGCGGCAGACCGATCGACATCGATGATCTTGCTCCTGGGCGAGTTGCTCCCGGGCTCTCCCGTCCCTTTTCACCCCGGCCAGATCCTGCGCCAAACCATCCGACGGTGACCGACGATTGCGAAGCAGTGGATCCCCTCGACCGGGAGCGGATCACCGGCGTCATCCTCTGCGGAGGGGCCAGCCGCCGCATGGGCCGGGACAAGGCCGAGCTCGAGGTGGGAGGACAGGGGCTCCTCGACCATGCGATCGAGCTGGCCCGGGACACCACCGCACGGGTGGTGCTGGCCTGCGGCGCCGAGCCGCGCTACGCGGATCGCGGCCTGCCCCTGGTGCTCGACCCGCTTCCCTCCCAGGGCCCCCTCGCCGGTCTCCTCGCCGGCCTGCGGTTCGCCGCTCGGGAGGAAGATGCGAGCGAGTGGGTCCTGCTCCTCGCCTGCGACATGCCCGCGGCGCGCAGCGCCGTCCAGCGCCTCCTGACCCAGGTGCGCGAGGGAGACCAGATCGTGCACTTCCTGCGCAACGGGTATCCCGAGCCCCTCTGTGCGCTCTACCACCGTTCCGTCCTGGGGGCGGTCGAGCGGGCGCTCGCTTCCGGCGAGCGGCGCATGACCTCCTTTTGGGCTCCTCTGCACGTACATGCGCTCACCGTCGAGGATGGGGGCGACAGCCTACAGAACGTCAATACACCCGCTGATTTGGCTTCCGCGCGGGCTTCCGCGCGGGCCTCTACCCAGCTCCGCGATCCGCGATGAGTTCCACCGACACCCGTCTGCGCACGCTCCTCGCTCCGGTCGAGGCCGACCTAGAGGTCGTTCAGGCCGAGCTGGGGGAGATGCTCCGGGGCAGCGAGCCCGCTCTGCGGGAGATGCTTGCTCACCTGACTCGCTTCCAGGGCAAGCGCCTGCGCGCGGGTCTGGTCCTGCTCTGTGGGAGGGCGTCGGGCAATGAGTCCGCAGAGCTGCCCCAGGTGGCGGCCATCGTCGAGGCCATTCACCTGGCTACCCTGGTGCATGACGACGTGCTCGACGGGGCGGACGTACGCCGCCGCGTGGCCAGCGTCAACCGGCGCTGGGACAACCAGTCCGCGGTGCTGCTGGGGGACCTGCTCTATGCGCGGGCCTTCGATCGTTCGACCCGCCTGCGCTCGCGCCTGGCGAGTCAGGTCCTCTCCGAGGCGACCCAGACGATCTGCCGCGGGGAGATCGTGCAGGCGGCCAGCCGCTACGACTTCGAGATGGAGCCGAGCCGCTATGAGGCGATTGCCGGAGCCAAGACGGCTGCCCTCTACGGGGCGGCCTGCGACCTGGGGGCCCGCTACCCGGACGAGGGGCGTGGCCCCGGTGAGCTCCTTTCCGGCTTCGGCTGGCGCATGGGGCTGGCCTTCCAGATCGTCGATGATGTCCTGGATGTGATCGGCGATGCCGAGGTGGTGGGCAAGAGCGTGGGCAACGACGTCGAGGACGGTAAGGTGACCCTGCCGGTACTACATGTGTACGCCCATGCGGAGCCGGCGATACGGGAGGCGATCCGCGATGCCTATACCGCCCCGCGCTGGAGTGGCGAACGGGCGGCACGGCTGCGCCAGGCCTGCGATCTCGGCCCGGGGGTCGAGCACGCCCTCGAGCGGGCGCGCACGCTGGTGGAGGAGGCTCGGGAGCGATTGGTCACACTTCCAGAGACGGCGGCACGCTACACCCTGGAACAACTGGGCGACTACGTCCTGGAACGGAAATGGTGATGATGAAGCGCGCATGGACGGCGGGGATGCTCCTCGCCTCGACCCTTGCCTGTGGGCAGCCTTCGGGGCCCGGCGAGTTGGTTCGCAATGGGATCCCGGCCAGCCGGCCGGCCGCCCCGACCATCCCCGGGGCGACCCCCGAGCAGCGTCACTTCGGACGTTCCTCCGCGCCTGGTCCCGCATCGGAGCAGGCTTCGGGGGGGGCGCCCGATCTGGCTTCCCTGCTCGACTACGACCTGCCCCCCGGCTGGGAGGAGGTCCCCCCGACCCAGATGCGCCTCATCAACCTGCGGCCGGCCGGGGATCCCGATGCGGAGTGCTACCTGGCTCTCTTGCCTTCGAGTGGGGGAGGCGTGGCGGCCAACGTCAACCGTTGGCGGGGGCAGCTCGGTCTGGAGCCCCTGGATGAGGAGGGCCTGAACGCTCTCCCCCACCTCAGTCTGCTCGGTGCGCAGGGGGTGCTGGTCGACTTCGAGGGGGCCTACGCGGGGGGTAGGGACAACATCAGCTTCATACTCCTCAGAGTTCTCTGAAAACTACGAAGTCAAGTATCCTGATCAGGTCCTCCTTGTAAGGG
>JALWOP010000073.1 GCA_027083445.1 Planctomycetota bacterium
GCCGCACCTGGGTCGTCCAAGCCTGGTACGGCGACTCCGCCTCCCCCGCCGGCTTCGGCCTCACCGACGCCTACAAGATCACCTTCGTACCTTGAGAGCGGCCTTGCCGACCGACCCGATCCTTGGAGTCCCACCCTCCCTACTCCCCGAGGTCGCGTGCGGCACGGAATCCGCACCAGGGGTCGGCTCGCTGTGGGCGGTAGAAGTTGCGCAGGGAGGGCCGGACGAGGATCGCGCCGCTGGCCCAGGAGCCGCCGCGCAGGACACGGTGATCGTGGAACCAGGGCTGGGAGTACTCGCGGTAGAGCCCGATCCGAAAGCCCGGATAGGGGTGGAAATCGGTCGAGGTCCACTCCCAGAGGTTGCCGTGGAGTTGGATCGCGCCCCCCGATGAAGCTCCGCCGGGGAAGGCGTCCACGCTGACCAGGTCCCCAAGGGCGAAATCGAAGTTGGCGTTTTGCAATGCGCCCCGTGCCACCGGCGGCGGACAGGTGCGTGCGGCGACCTCCCACTCGGCCTCGGTCGGCAAGCGGCGTCCCGCCCAACGGCACCAGGCCTCGGCCTCGAAGGCGTTGACGTGGCAGACGGGGCGGCGCTCCTGCAAGGGCTCCCAGCGATTCCAGTCCTGACGCAACCAGGAGCCCGCTTCCGCCCGCCAGCGGCAGGGGTGGGTTGCACGCGAACGCTCGAGCCACCTGCGCCCCGCCTCGCTCCAAAGATCCCTGCGCCGGTAGCCCCCCTCCTCGACGAAATCCCTGAACTGGTATTCCGTGACCGCGGTGCACGACAGGGCAAAGGGGCGCAGTCGACACCCGTGGGCGGGAACCTCGTTGTCGAAGACGAACTCCTCTCCCGGATCGCATCCGATGGTGTAGGTACCCTTGGGGAAGCAGGCCTCACCCCCCTGGTGCGGAGAGTGCCCTTCCGCTTGCAACCGCGCCCCCGGTGGAGGCGGATAGGCAAGGGTCTGGCGCATGTACGCAAAGGCCTCGACGTGCTGCTCCTCGTGGGCGAGGACCAGGAGGTGGCGATCCCGTTCCGCCGGAGACCAGACCAGCCGCTCCATCCGCTCCAGACTCTGATCCAGGACCGCTTGCATGTAGTCCAGGGTCGCCCTCCTCGAGGGCAGGTCCAGGTCCCAGCGCGTCTGGTGGGCCACCGCGATCGAGTCCCAGTGGCGGTCGGCATCGGCCCGCAGGGAGGGATCCCCCGCGCCGCGACGCAGGAGGAAACGCTCGGCAAACCAGGCCACGTGCCCCAGTTCCCAAAGAAACGGATTCAGGATCGGACTGGGCGGAACGGCGAGCTGGCCATCGGTGAGATCCTCGACCATGGAGAGCAGTCGGGTGCGCGCGCGGCGTAGGGCACGGCCCACCGCCTCGGGGGTCTCGAAGGGGCCCTTCATCCTCGCAGATCCTCGCATCCCTCTCCCAGGCCCAGCTCGGCCAAAAGGGTTCGCCATGCCGCCTGTTCCCGGGCGGGGTCGCTCATCCAGGCCCTCTCGGTCGAACGCCGCTCGAGTTCGGCCAGGAAGGCGCGCTCCCGCTCACAACGCTCCAGGATCTGCGCCAAGGCAGCAGCGTCCCCCGGGGGAAAGAGACCGGGGTGATCTTCACCGAGCAGACCCAAGGCCCCCTCGCTGCGGGCGGCCACGACCGCCGTCCCCTGGGCGAAGGCCTCGGTCAGGACGTTGGCTCCCCCCTCGGCACGCGAGGGGCTGAGCAGCAGTCGCGCGCGTGCCAAGCGACAGAGAGCCTCGGCCCGGCGCAGGGGGGCGCCCAGGTGGTAGCGCGGCTCGTCAGCCGAGCGCAGCCGGCGGGTCAGCTCCTCCTCCAGGGGCTCGCCGAAATGGTCGAGCCGGATCCGGGACCGGGCGGGGAGCAGGGCCAGCGCAGCCAGGGCACACAGCGGATCCTTGACCGGCCGGATCCCCGCCAACATCAAGACCTCGAATCGATCCGTCGCAGGGCTCGGCGGGGGGG
>JALWOP010000074.1 GCA_027083445.1 Planctomycetota bacterium
GATCGCCGCCCTCGAGAGTGAGTCCTTGAACGACGCCAAGGATGTGGCATGATTCGTGTTCCGCTCCCGGTCAAAACTCACAAGGGCACGGACATCCTCGGGACTTACACCCGCAAGTCCGATACAGCATGCGCCGCGGCCTTCCGGCCGCTTTGCGTCAGGACACACCATGGGCCAGGGCCTAGCAAGCGGCTGGGGCCTCGCACGGGCACCGGAGGGGCCGCGGAGAACGAAGTTCTCGCACATTCGCCATTCCGCGCCCCAGATGCCTATCCTAGTCGCCCCTATTCCGAGCCCCCATGGAGCAACCCGACCCTTGACCCCTCTTCCGAGACGCCGTGGCGGTGGCCGCCGACGCGGCGCCGCACGATCCAAACATCCCAAACGCCCTGCCCCCGAGCCCCTGCATCCCTCCGCAACTCCGCCGGACATCGAGGGCTTCGACCACTGGCCGCTTCACGAAGGAGTCCTGTCGGCCATTGCCGACATGGGCATCGTCAAGCCCACTCCGATTCAAGCCCTGGCCATCGGACCCGTTCTGGAGGGGAAGGATGTCATCGCCAAGGCCGAGACCGGCACCGGCAAGACCCTGGCCTTCGGGGCGCCGATGATCTCGAAGGTCGACCCCGAGCGCCGGACGGTGCTCGGACTCGTCCTCTCCCCGACGCGCGAACTAGCGGAACAAGTCCATGCCGTCATGGAGAAGTTGGGCGCCGCGCGTGAGATGCGCACGGCCCTGATCGTCGGCGGCGAGGACATGGTGCCCCAGGTCAAGGCTTTGCAAGCCGGGGCCCAGGTCGTCGTGGGCACTCCAGGCCGCGTCCTCGACCTGATGGGTCAGGGCTTTTTGAACTTTCCCTGGACCGAGTTCGTCGTCCTAGACGAGGCCGACAAGATGCTCGAGATCGGCTTCATCGACGACGTCAAGAAGATCCTCGATGCGGCCAACGAATACCGCCAGACCCTGCTCTTCTCCGCCACCTTCCCCCCGGCCCTGCTCGATCTAGCGCGAAGCTATACCACCGACCCGGCCGAAATCGCCACCGCCTCGGGCGTCTCGACCGTCGACACGATCAGCCAGCGCTTCGTCGCGGTCGATGAAGACGAGAAGGCACAGCTCCTCTCGCGCTTGATCGAGGACTCGGGGGACGATGACATCTTCCTGGTCTTCTGCGACCGACGCACCGATGTCGACCGCCTGCTGCGGCGCTTGGAACGCCGCCGCTTCCCGGTCAAGGCCCTCCACGGAGGCTACGACCAGGCGGCTCGCTTCCGTGTGATGAACGCCTTCCGCGAGAAGGGCGTCAAAGCCCTCATCGCGACCGACGTGGCCTCGCGGGGCCTCGATGTCGCGCACGTGACCTACGTCATCAACTACAGTGCTCCTCGCGACGCGGCGGACTACACCCACCGCATCGGTCGGACCGGTCGAGCCGGTAGGTGTGGGACGGCGATCAGCTTCGTCTCACCCTCGGATCGTCGCCGCTGGGCAGCCCTGCGTCGCTCGACGCCCTTCGACATCGAAGAGGCTCACTCGGTGCGCGAGTTGCTCGCAGCCCCGGGGGGCGAGCGGGCGGCCAAGCGAAGGCCCCGCAGGGACTCCTCCGCGACCTCTAGAGGGAACCGGCCCACCTCGGAGCGGACGCCGGATCGCTCCCAGAGAAGGGAGGAGAAACCGCCGCAGGGGGCATCAACGGGCAAGCCGAAGCGTCGGCGTGACTCGAAGCGCTCGACCCGCAGTTCGGACAGGAGCAACCGCAGAGCGGAGGCACCCGCTCCCAGGGAGCGCAAGTCCACCCCCGGGGCGAGTTCAGAAGGCTCCCGCGCAAGGGAGCGCAAGGCGCCTCCGGCAAGCGGCGGAGGCTTCGGCGCAGGTCTCGAGGAAGAGCCGAAGAGCCCCACTCGGCGCTCCCCGGAACGGTCACAGCCCGCTGCGCCTCGCCGCCCCGAGCCCGACCCCACACCGGACC
>JALWOP010000075.1 GCA_027083445.1 Planctomycetota bacterium
GGACAACCTACGTCCTGGGGCTCGGGAGGCCCAGCGGGATGGTCGCTCAGTAAGGCGATTGCGCCATCTCCTGGGGCTAGACGCCGAGCGACCAGGCTCCGATCCAGGCGCAGCAGAGGATGAGGAAGGTCAGCGCGGAGCAGACGAGCTGGGCTCGGCGGTGGAGACGATCGGGCAGGCGCAGGCGCCCGGCCAAGAAGCCCAAGAAGGCACCGGAGAGGAACCCGGTGATGTGTGCGATGACGTCCGTCCGCTGGGCCTGGACCGATTTCGGGTCGCCGCCCATTCCCAGATAGCCGAGCAGGGCCGCTCCCGCCATCAGGGGGGCCCAGCGCCGAAGCGGACCAAAGCCCAGGGCGTGGCGCCGCACCCACTCGTAGCTCGCGAGGAGCCCCAGGGTTCCAAAGACGGCGGTCGAGGCGCCGATCGAGGTGTGCGAGGGGGCCTGGAGCCAGGCGTTCAGGAGGTTGCCGAACGCCCCGGCAAGCACCGTTGCGAGGAGCGCGAGCCCTCCACCCAGGGTTTGAGCGGCGAGCAGGAGGAAAGCGGCGCCGGAGATCAGGTTGGCGATCAGGTGGTCCATGCCGCCGTGCAGGGTCAGGGCGGTGACCGTGCGCCACCACTCCCCCGCCCGAACTCGACTTGCGACGAGCTTGCCCGCGTTCCAGATGTCATGGCCTGCAAAGCCGTGGGTGGCGGCCGGGTGGAACAGGAGCAGGACTCCCACCCAGGCGGCCGCTGCGCTGCGTCCCCCCGGAAGGACCGGTGGGGCGGTGTGCGCCGGCGGCCAATGGGCGTTCTCGTCCCCGTATTGGGCCAGCTCCGTCGCAGCCTCCCGGGCGCGAGTGGAGGGAACGAGCAGATGGAACCCTCGCGCATCCCCGATCACGCGGTGGGGTAGCCCGCGCGCTTGTAGGACGAGGGCACGTTCGAGGCAGGCCTTGCGCGTCGGCGCATGCCAGATCTCGACCAGGGACTGGGGATCGTCGCTCACGGGTGAAGCGCATCCATGGGCGCCTGCGCCGATCGATTCAACCTAGAACCAGGCCGCACTCGGGACACATGCGAGCCTCGCCCGGGATGCGGCCGCCGCAGGCCGGGCAGGCGTTCTCCTCGGCGTCGAGGTCGATCACCGCTTCGGCGGCTGCACGCTCCTCGGGCGTCATCTCGGCCAGCTCACGTTCGCGCAGGAACTGGACCGCGGCTCGCGCCTCGTCCTCGCTGGCGACCGCCAGCCAGAGGGCCGTGCCTCAGCCCTTGCCCGGATCGACGTCGGGGGGGCAGAGGATCTCGGAGTGGATCGAGCCCTCCGCGAGCGTCTTTTGGATGTCGAGCAGGGCGCGGTGGCCCGCTTGGGCGATGATGATCGGTTCACTCACGGTCGATACTCAGGAGGGAGAGTCCTCGGAGGGATCGCCTCCAACCGCGTAGCGGCGCAGGAGGCCTGTTTGCAGCAGCATGAAAACGATGGTCAGGGGCATGATCCCGAAGACCTTGAAGTTCGTCCATCCATCGTCGCTGAAGTTGCGCCATACCAGCTCGTTGAGTCCTGCCAGGGCGACGAAGAACCACCCGAAGCGCAGGGTCAACTTGCGCCAACCCTCCTCACGGAGCTGGAAGGCCTCGCCGAAGACCACCTTCAGGAAGAGCTTGCCCCGCGCGAGTCCACCGAAGAGGATGGCTGCGAAAGTCAGGTTGGTGAAGGTGGGTTTGACCTTGATGAAGAGGCCATCGCCCAGGAGTAGGGTCAGGCTGCCCAGGACCAGGACGAAGACGAGGGTGATCAGGGGCATCGTCGGCCAGCGCCCCTCGATGTGGCGCGCGGCGCCGACCGAGATCAGCATGGCGACCATGAAGACTCCCGTGGCCACGATCAGGTCCCAGCGACGTTGGGCGACGAAGAAAGCCACCAGGGGACCGAGCTCGATGGCGAGCTTGGCGGTGGGGGAGACGGAACGGG
>JALWOP010000076.1 GCA_027083445.1 Planctomycetota bacterium
CCACCCCAACCCCCCCTTCCAGCATGAAGCCCCTCGCCCTGGGCATGGTCGAGACCAGGGGACTGGTCGGCGCGATCGAAGCCGCCGACGCCATGGTCAAGGCCGCGATGGTGGACCTGTGCGGCACCGAGCGTGTCACCGCCGGCTACGTCACCTTCTTCGTCCGCGGTGAGGTCGGTGCCGTCAAGGCGGCGACCGACGCCGGCGCCGCGGCAGCGCGACGGGTCGGAGAGCTGGTCAGCGTGCACGTCATCCCCCGACCCCACGACCAGCTCGACAAGGTGCTGCCCCAGATGGCCGCTCCCCCCGCCGGCGCCAAGAAGAAGTAATCGGGAGCTCCCGTGAAGGGCTTGGATCCCGACCTGCGCGCCCTGCAGGAGATGCGCGATCAGGTCGCCGCGGCGAAGGCGGCGGCCAAGGGGGTAGCGAACTACTCCCAAGAGGAGATCGACCGCGTCTGCGAGGCGATGTCCGAAGCCGCTGCGCGCGCAGCCCACGACCTGGCCGCGCTCGCGGTCCAGGAGACCGGCATCGGCCGCGTGCACTACAAGATCCTGAAGAACCTCTTCGCCGCCGAGGGGGTCTGGGAGTCGATTCGGGAGGAGCGCACCGTCGGGTTTCTCTCCCGCGACGAGGCACGCGGCGTCTACGAGGTCGGTACACCGGTCGGGGTGGTAGCCGGCATCGTGCCGACCACCAACCCCACCTCCACCACGATCTTCAAGGCCCTGATCGCGGTCAAGGGGCGCAACGCGATCGTCATTTCACCCCACCCGCGTTCGACGCGCTGCATCGGCGAAACGGTCGAGGTTTTGCGCCGGGCGATCGAGCGTGCCGGCGCGCCCCCCGACCTGGTCACCGTCCTCTCCCATCCGACCCTCGAATCGACCGGTGCGTTGATGAAGCACCGGGACGTGGCGGTGATCCTCTCGACCGGGGGCTCGGGTCTCGTGCGCGCCGCTTACAGCTCGGGCAAGCCCGCCTACGGCGTCGGCCCGGGCAACGTGCCGGTCTACGTCGACCGCTCGGCGGATCTGCGCGTCGTCGCGGAGCAGATCACCGCCAGCCAGAGCTTCGACAACGCGACCCTCTGCTGCTCCGAGCAGGGCCTGGTGCTCGACCGCCCCATCGCCGAGGGGATGCTCTCCGCCCTGGTCGCCCGGGGGGCGCACCTGTGCAGTGACGAGGAACGGGCCAAGCTCGAACGCTACTGCAATCGGGACGGCCACATGAACCCGGATGTGGTCGGGCTCGACCCTTGGCGCGTGGCCGAGGGCGCCGGCTTTCGGGTGCCGCGCACGACCACCCTCCTGCTCGCCCACCAGGACGGAGTCGGTCCCGAGCACAAGCTCTCGATCGAAATCCTCTGCCCCCTGCTCTCGGTCCACATCGTCGACGGCTGGCGTGAAGGCTGCGCCCTCTCCAAGCGCATGCTGCACTACGGAGGCCTGGGGCACACCCTGGCGATTCACGCCACCGACACGGCGGTGCTCGACGCCTTCTTCCTGGAGAAGCCGGCCAGCCGCATCGTCGTCAACGGCCCGAGCTCGATGGGGGCGGTCGGCTTCAGCACGAACCTGTTGCCCTCCTTCTCCCTCGGCTGCGGTCCCCAGGCCGGCAACATCACCTCGGACAACATCTCCGCGCGACACCTGATCAACATCAAGCGCGTCGCCCTGCTCCGCAGGGATTGGAAGGAGCTGGAACGGCGCTCCCACGAGCGCGCCATGGCGATGACCGGTGAGGGGCCGCCCCGCGGCAGCGGTCTCGCCGGGGATCCGGCGCTGGGGGGCGGAGGGATGCGCGCTGCGGGCGCCTCCCACCCGGTGCCCCCGCCCGCGACGATCCAAGCGAGGACGAGCCAGGTTGGGGCGAATCCACCTGGGGCGCAGAGTTCCCGGCCGCGCCCCGCCTATGCCCCGACTTTCACCCGGCCCAGCAGCCAGCCCAGCAGC
>JALWOP010000077.1 GCA_027083445.1 Planctomycetota bacterium
GGGAGGCATCTGGGCGAGGGGACCCCGAAGGTAGCGAGCCGGCGGAGCGAATCCACACCGGAAGGCCGGGATGTGATCCTGTTCAGATGCGGGCCGGGCCGTCATGCTGGAGAAGGTCGCCGCTCCCCTCCACCCCATGATCCAAGAGCTTCACCTCCAGCGCACCCTGACTCTGATCCTCGCCGGCGGTCGGGGAGAACGCCTCAAGCCCCTGACCGATGCACGCGCCAAACCGGCCGTCCCCTTCGGAGGCGCCTACCGCATCATCGACTTCACCCTTTCGAACTGCATCCACTCGGGGCTGCGCAAGATCCACGTCCTGACCCAATACCAGGCGCGCTCCCTCGAAGAGCATGTGCGCTTCGGCTGGAACTTCCTCCCTCGGCGGCTCGGGCAGTACATCAACGTGCGTCCGCCCCACCACAAGGGGCACGGCAAGTGGTACATGGGCACGGCCGATGCGATCTACCAGAACCTCGACACGGTGGACGGTGAGGGGCCGCTCAACGTGCTCATCCTCTCGGGAGACCACATCTACAAGATGGACTACCGGGACATGGTGCGGCGTCACCTGGAATCGAAGGCCCACCTGACGATCGGTGCGGTCGAGGTCCCAAAGGAGAAGGCGAGCCAACTGGGGATCTTCAAGGTCGACGAGGAGGGTCGCGTGCGCGCCTTCCAGGAGAAGCCCCGGCGGGACCCGGCCACCATCCCCGGCAAGCCCGACAGTTGCCTGGCTTCGATGGGAATCTACATCTTCCGCACCGATGCCCTGCGGCGGCGTTTGATCGCCGATGCGGAGCTTGGAGACGCCTCCAGCCACGACTTCGGCAAGGACATCATCCCGAGCATGGTCCGGGAGGAGGAGCCGGTCTTCGTGCACTCGTTCCAAGGGGTGGATGGCCATCAACCCTATTGGAGGGATGTGGGCACCATCGACTCCTTCTTCGAAGCCCACTGGGATCTCTGCGCGAGTCTGCCCTCGATCGACCTGTACGACGTCGACTGGCCGATCTACACCCTCTGGCACAACGACCCTCCGGCCAAGACGGCGGGGGATGCCAGCGTGACCGACTCCCTGGTCTGCAACGGATCGGTGATCGAGGGCGATGTGGCGCGCTCGATTCTCTCCCCCCGCGTCCACGTCGATCGCGGTGCGCGGGTCGAGGATTCGATCCTGATGGGCGGCGTGCGCATCGGCGAGGGGGCCCAGGTGCGGCGTGCGATCATCGACAAGTGGGTGCAGATCCCCCCGGGCGCCCGCATCGGCTTCGATCCGAGCCGGGACGCGAGTCTCTTCCGCGTCACCCCCTCGGGCATCACCGTCGTCCCCACCGGCTTCCGCTTCGACTAGTGCTCTTGGGTGCGCAGGATGAGCTCCCCGCGGAAAGGGACCTGGGCTCCGACCACCAGTTCGAGCTCTCCCGCTCCCCCCGCAGCCTCGGCCAAAACGCGATAGCGGCCGGGGGCCAGGGCCATCCGAGAGGTGAACTCCGGGGGCTCCCCCGTCACGGAAGGATGGGCCAGGGTGTGGCCGGCAGCATCCTCGAGTCGGACCGTGGGGGCTTCACCCAGGGGTACCCCGTCCGCCCTGCGGTAGCTCCAGCTCACCGGGGTACCGCGGCGTAGGGGCAGGGGGACCCAAGTCTCCTCCCCCGCGCGCACCACCGCGGAAACCGACTCCAGGGCAACCCCCTCGCCGTGGAGTGCAATCCGGTAGGTGCCGGGCTCGAGGGGTGGCGTGCGAACCTCCTCCCCGTCGGCCTCGACCCAGGCGACCCTGCGCCCCTCCAGAGTGACCACCTCGATCCCTTGCACGCGGGAGGTGAGTTCCCCCTCACCCACCAGGGTCATGCGCCCCCCCAGGGTCATGCGCCCCCCCCGGGTCACGCGACCTGTCGCGTATACCCCTCTGG
>JALWOP010000078.1 GCA_027083445.1 Planctomycetota bacterium
GTCCTGACCCTGCCGATCCTGCTCCTCTCGGAACTCTTCGTCGGGCTCGGTCTGGTGGGCATCTACGGGGAGGAAGGGGCCATTCCCCCGGCGGTTTCGCTCGCGGCGGTGAGCCTCTTTCTCGCCCCGCTGGTCGCCTACGCCCTCCTGCGCGCCCGGGGCAGGGGTGGGGCGGCAACGCTCGGTCTGGAGTCCCCGGCCCCCGGGACGATCGCGACTTGCCTGGGTGCTTGGCTGCTCTGTTTGCCGCTGCTCTTCGGCCTGGTTTGGCTCTCCCCCTCTCTCTACGGCTGGCTCGGTTTCGATTGGAAGCCCCAGGCCCATGGAGAGGGCCTGGCCCAGCTCCGAGGTTGGAGTCTGGGGGTGGGGGGCATCCTCGCCGCGGTCGTGATCCCCTTCCTCGAGGAGCTGGTCTTTCGGGGGTGGCTCCAGCAGGGGCTCGCCCGGCTGTTCGGTTCGCGGCTCGGCGTGCTCCTCGTCGCGACCCTTTTCACCTTGAACCACGATCGTGGGGTTTGGATCCCGATCTTCGTGTTGGCCCTGCTCCTGGGAATCGCACGCGAGCGCTTTCAGAACCTGTGGGCCAGCGTGGCGATTCACATGGCTCACAACGGCCTCCAGGTGCTGATGATCATCGCCGGGCTGCAAATGGGTTGACCGCCGGAGCGCCATTGGGTCGAGCCGTGGGGCGTAGAATGCCCGCCATGAGCGAATATCCGCGCAAGGGACTGTTCCGAGCACTGGAGGGTGGGGCCTTCGCCGCGACCAACGCAGTCATCACCGGTGACGTGACCCTGGGACCGGAGTCCAACATCTGGTTCGGCTGCGTCGTGCGGGGCGATGATGCACCCCTGGTCGTCGGAGCTGGGACGAACATCCAGGACCTCTCGATGATCCACGCCGATACGGGAGTGCCCAACCGCATCGGCTCCCAGTGCACGGTGGGGCATCGGGTCGTCCTACACGGGGCCGAGGTGGGGGACGGCTGCTTGATCGGGATGGGAGCGGTGCTCCTGGGAGGCTCGCGCATCGGTGAGGAGTCGATCATCGGCGCCGGAGCGGTGGTGCGTGAAGGGGCGGTCATTCCTCCACGCTCTCTCGTCGTCGGGGTCCCAGGCAGGGTCGTGCGTGAAGTGACCGACCAGCAGGCACGAGCGATCCGCGAAAGTGCCGCTGAGTATGTCGCGAAGGTTCGCCAGTACCTCTAGGCCGATCCCTCCCATGGATTCCGCCGACTACTTCGCGAGGTGTGCCGAGTTGCGCAGCAACCTGGCCCGGCTACCCTCCCTGGCGGTGGCCTTTTCGGGGGGAGTCGATTCGGCTGTGCTGCTGCATGCGGCGGTGGAGGCCCTCGGCGACCGAGCGCTCGGCGTCATCGCCGATTCCCCCTCACTACCTCGCGCGGAACTCGTCCAGGCACGCGCGTTGGCGGAAGCGATCGGTGCGCGCCTCGAGGTCGTGGCTACCGGTGAATTTGCGGACCCTCGCTACACCGCCAACACGCCGGAGCGCTGTTATTTCTGCAAGCAGGCGCTTTTCGAGGCCATGCGTGCCGTCGCTCGGCGTGAGGGGATCGCCGCCCTGGCTTTCGGGGAGATCACCGACGATGCCCGCGATGACCGGCCCGGGGCGCGGGCCGCGCGGGAGGCGCGCATCCTCGCCCCGCTCGCCGACGCCGGCATGGGTAAGGCGGAGGTCCGCCGCTATGCGCGCGAGGCGGGCCTGCCGGTCTGGGACAAGCCGGCCGCCGCCTGTCTCGCTTCCCGCTTGCCGACCGGTACGCCGGTCGACGCAGCTCGCTTGGCGCGCATCGAAGAGGCGGAGGCTCGCGTACGTGCCCTCGGGTTCGCACTGGTGCGCGTGCGGGATCATGGGCGCCGAGCGCGGCTCGAGGTCGGGAGCAGCGAGCTCCAACTCGCGCGCTCCCTGGCCCCACGTCTGGGCGCAGCACTCGCCGCGGCAGGGTTCGAGTCGTGGGAGCTGGCGGCCTACGTCCCCCCTGGCGAGCGCGCCTCCGCAGCAGGCTCCGAGCAGGAGGCCTGAAACGCGCGATTGGGCTTCCGGGATCGAGACCCTTCCGGGAAACCTTTTCCGGTTGTGATCTCTTTCTTGCCTTGCGCCTGAATGGGGCTATCGTTCGCCGCCCATCCGGGCAGGTAGACCCCGCCAACCAGGCGGGACCAAGGGGAAAGGAGCGCTGCTTCCTCCGCGGCGCGAGCAAGTTGAGAGCACTGGGCAAGAGATCCGCCTACGGGCGAAGCGGCTTCACCATGTTGGAGCTGATGGTGGCGATCGGGGTGCTGTTGGTCGCCATCCTCTCGGCCTTCGGGAGCCAGGTGACGTCGATGAACCTGGTTTCGTCGAGTCGCGAAATCGACACGGCGGTGATGGAGCTCCAGGCCTGCATGGAGTCCATTCTGACCATGGAGACCGACCAGATCCCCCTGGTCGGTAGCGCCTATGAAGCCGAGGTCCCGATCGCCGGCTACGACGCCTTGCCGGGTGAGACCATCATCCCTTCCTATCCTGGGTTTCCAACGGGAAGCAGCGATCCCCGTCAGGTACCCGATCCCTTGCAGATCATTCTGACCCTGACCTGGAACGACGCCAAGGGACACGCTCGCAGTATGACCTTGACTTCGGTGAAGACGAAATGAAGTGCCTCCAGATTCAGCGGCAAGGTCACCGGGCGGGCTTCTCCCTGGTCGAAGTCATGCTCGCGGCAACGGTTCTCATGATGCTGGCGCGCATGCTCATCGAGAGCAGTGTCAGCATGAGTCGGATGACCTCGAGCGGTAGTGTCCAGGCACTACTCCAGGAGCAGGGTGAGAAGGCCTTGGCGGCGATCGTCAAGGACCTGAGGCGTTCCGGCAGTGTCACCCTCAACGGAGCGGACTATCCCTACGTTTTCGATGACGGTATCGCCGACCCGCCTTTCAAAGCACACACTCACCAAGTCTGCGATCAGGAAGCCGATCAGGGCGACAGCGATTTCGGAACCATGCGCGAGATCGTCCTGGTCAAGCCCGCGGATCTCGACAACAACTCCATTCCAGACCTGGACATGGACGGCAACGGCTGGCCGGAGTTCGATGGGGATCACGATGGTGTCGCCAGTGAATCCCAGGCCGACTACGCCGGCGTGGATTGGGACCCCAACGCGAACTCGATCGATGTAGAGACGGGGGTCGTCTGGTCACTGGACGAGATCAGCTACGTGACCGTCACCCACCCCGACGGAATCAACTACCTCGAGCGCCGGATCAACGCGGATCCGACGACGGCTCGACGGGTAGCTCGTGACATCGAACTGGTCCAGTTCGATACCTGGGAGAGTTCGGGTTACACGATTGCGATGAATTCGGTACGTGTGCGCATCTTCTTGCGTCGTCGTACGGAAAACGGCGCCTTGTACCGCTATTCAGTGGAAGCTGTGGTGAAGCTGCGCAACACCAAGGAAGCAGGTTGATGATGCGAATCGTAAGGGGCGGGCAGAGCGGGCGCGACGGCGTCGCACTTCTTTATGCGGTGGTAGGCGCTTTCGTCGCCATCAGCATGGTTACGGTGATGTTCACCATGGCGGGCGTGACGCGTACGCGATCCGACGGCCGCCGTTCGAGGGTCCAAGCCCAGTACCTTGCGGAAGGGGCCATCGAGACCCTCAAGCTGCAGATGAAGGAGGCCAAGGCCAACTGGACCCTGCCGGAGCTGATGCAGGGCTGGGCGGATCAGACCGCTGCGGCAGAAGACGCGGGTGATGAGTCCCTTTATCCCACCGTCGATGTCGGCGGCACCAACGTACGTTTCGAGGTCAAGCAGATCGCTGCCACCGAGTTCGTGGCGGATCCGGCGGGAATCCAGACCGAGCTGACCCCCTATGAAGTGGAAGCGGTAGCCACGATCGATGGCCAGCAAATCCGTGCCGGCAAGGTCTTTTATCTCGAATCCTCTCCGATCTTCACCTACGCGGTCTTCTACATCAACGATCTGGAGGTCATGCCGGGTCCCAACATGACCCTCGGGGGACGGGTGCATACCAATGGCGACATGTACTTGGGAAGCAACAACACGCTGACCCTGGACACCAACTATGTGCACGCCGCCGGCAAGATCTTCCGCAAGCGCAAGAACAACAACGAATCGAAGGGCACGGTCACCATCCGCCAGTGGGTGGCCAATCCGTTTGACTCCAGTGAGCCCTCGTCGTTCGTCGTCATGAACAGCAAGTCGCAGATGGATCCGGTCTCGACGGTCTCGGGGTACGACTCCAACTTCACCGATGGCTACGACGGGAACCGGGATGGGGACTTCGATGACGCGGGGGAGTGGCTCCCCTTCTTGGCGGGAGCCCTGGAGATGTGGAAAGAACCCACCGGCTATGCGGGTGGGACTGGCAACACGGTGCTGACCGGCGGGCACGGCGTGCAGGAGGCCGCTACCCCGGAGATCGGATCGATCAAAGCCTTCACTCCGACTTCGGGGGGGAGCTACGTCTGGGATGACACCGCCAAGGACTACGTCTTCGTCGGGCCTGGCAACGGAACCCACGACAAGGGCTACTACAACGCGAACGCTGGTCTTTCGATCATCGTTGCGGAAGACGGGAGCAGCTTCAAGGCCTACGACGCCAACGGTGATCCGGTTCCGACCTGGGATCTGAACGGTGCGGTGACTTTGACGGATATGTACGACGCTCGCCAAGCGGATGGCTCGCCCGCTCACACGCCCATCGTGCAGATCGATCTTGGCCTACTGGGCGCATCCAATGCCTGGCCGAGCAACGGACTGCTCTATGCGGCCCACTACGGCATGGGGACGGGGACCGACGCCAAGGGGGTGATGCTTACCAACGGCTCGGAGCTCCAAACCAGTCTCAGCGTCGTCACCGAGGGGGCGGCCTACATTCAGGGCGACTACAATACGGTCAACAAAAAGGGTGCTTCGGTCATCGCGGATGCAGTCAACCTGCTCTCGAATGCCTGGGATGGATCGAAGGAGATCGGCGACCTGCCCACCGCTTCCGACACCACGTTCAATACCGCCATCGTGACCGGGAACTACGCTACGGAGTCGGGCAAGTACAACGGCGGCCTGGAAAACCTGCCGCGCTTCCACGAAAAATGGTCGGGAAAGAAAGCCGTCATCAACGGCTCCTTCGTCTGTGCCTGGGAGAGCGAGTACGCGACAGGGCTGTGGAAGTACGGTAGCGACCGCTACACCGCTCCCAAGCGCAAGTGGTACTACGACACCTTCTTCAACGATCCCGGCAACCTACCGCCCTTCTACCCTCAGGTCGTCGAGACGCGCGACGTGGTTAGCTGGTAGCGACTCCAGGCGGCTCACGTACCGAAAGGTGCGATGCTGGACCGAGCCGGGCTCACAGCAGGGGGGAGGATGGGGCTCGCAGGAGACTGGGGTCGAGGGGACGACCCTCGAGGCTGAGCAGGAACGCTTCGAGATCTGCGAGCTCCGTGGGACTGAGGTTCAGGGGCCGCAGGATCGACTCCTGGTGGTGGCTGGTCGGTGCCAGCTCCTCGCGCGTGGAGTAGAAGCGCAGCACATCCCCAAGGGTCTTGAATTGGCCCGCGTGCATGTAGGGCGCCCGGTGGGCGAGGTTGCGCAGACTGGGTGTGCGGAAGGCTCCGAAGCTCTCGGTCGTGTGGCGCAAGCGCGCCAGGCGCCGGGCAGCCGCACTCTGGGGTGCATCACTGAAGGGGCCCGCGGCATTGAAGGGGTCTGCGGCGAGGAGTGTCAGACCGCGGTAGCGGCCCGGATCCTGGGGATCGCCCCACTCCCCGGGGGGGGCGGCGGTGTTGTGGAACTCCGAGTCGGAGAAACTCGGGCCGCTGTGGCAGAGACTGCACCGGGCCCGACCGAGGAAGAGATGCAGACCGCGGCGGGCGGCGGAATCGAGGGCTCCTTCGTCACCTCCCGGACGCCCGGTGAGGTGCGCGACGTAGCGGTCGAAGGGGGCATCGCCCCGCACGAGTCGGCGCTCATAGGCGGCGATCGCCTTGCCGACGTTGGCGAAGACGAGATCGGCCCGCCCGGGATCGGGCGGCGCACCAAAGACCTGCTCGTAGGCCCGGCGGAGGTCGCCCTCCCGCGCCAGATAGCCGGCGACGGCGCGGCGGTCGCCGCCCATCTCGAGGGGGTTTTCGATCGGCTGCACCGCCTGGGCCCAGAGGGAGTCGACTCGCCCGTCCCAGAAGAGCCAGCGCTGATAGGCGGCGTTCACGACGGTGGGGGTGCGGCGCGTCCCCCGCCCCAGGGTCTCGGCAACGCTCTTGCCATCGCTGAATCCCTTGGCCGGATCGTGGCAGGTTGCGCAGGAGATCCGTCCATTCCCCGAGAGCGAGGGATCGAAGAAGAGCCACTGGCCCAACCGGGCAGCCGCGGGGTCGTCGGCGACCCGGTTGGTGGGATCGGCGGGCGGCGCCTCCAGCGGCGACATCGCCGCAAGGGCTTCGAGTTCGGCGGGTGTCCACTCCCCGCCGAAGCCGGCGAGTAGGGTCAATGCAAGGAGAGGTCCCATTGGGCACGCTCCGTGAGGGAGCCCCGCTCGAGGTCGAGGGAGAGGACCCAGTGGCCCGGCATGTGACAGAGCATTCCGCGCACCAGGTAGCGGCCACCGCCCTGGGGCTCGGCCCGGACCTCTACATTCATCCCGTGGCCGTGGGCGGGCATGCGACAATCGATCGTCAGACGGGCCCCCTCGATGGGGCGGGAGCCGCTCTGATCCTCGAAGAGCCAAAACTCCGCGTCGAACTCCTCGTTGACCTTCACCTCGTCGCTGAGCGGTCTCCAGATTGCGAAGAAGCCGCCCGCCCCGGACCACGCCGCCTCTCCCGCGGGGAGCCTTGGGAGCGGAGGTGCCGGCGAGCGGTTGGCATCGCGGGTGTAGGGGCGTGGGCCGAAGGCGTGGCGAAAGTTCCCCTCGCTATCGGTGATGACGCCTCGGTGGTTGGCGAAGTCGATGCAGTAGAGTTCTCCAGCGGAGCTCTGGGCGATCCCCGAGGGATAGTGATACTCGCCGGCGCCGATCCCACTCCGTCCCCAGCGGGCACGCAGCTCCCCGCTCGGGGCGAAGGCGAAAAGAGCATCCGCAGCGCTGTCGCTGACGACGACCGTGTCATCCGAGAGCAGGGCTAGGCCGAAGGGTTGCCGGAGAGAAGCGTGGGTGAGCTCCCGCACGGGCCGCCCCTGTTCGTCGAGCACCATCACGCCACCGGCGTGGGCGATGTAGAGCCGACTTGCGTCCTTGGAGACGGCCAGGTCGGTAGGTCGATCCAGGGTTTGGCCGGCCGTGAGCCACTCGGCCCGCGGTTGCCAGGTGGCTTCGTCGAGGAGCTGGATCTGGGGGGCCTGGTCGAAGAGCACGAAGACCCGGCCGGCCGCGCGGCGCAGGGTGAGAGGCCTCCTCTCGAGGTCGAGCATGCGGATGAAACGCGCCATCTCGAAGTTTTGGGCCACCGCTGCCGCCGGGTCGTAGTCGAGGCGCACCTCGACCAGTCGCCGCGCCACCGAATCGCAGACGTAGAGCGAGCGGTCGGCGAAGCGAAGGTCGAGCCCTTCCGGACGACCGAAGGTTCCCAGGCCCGTTCCGGCGGTGCCCAGGCCACTGATGCGGATCGGGTCGCTACGGCCCCCGCTCGGGAGGGGGCGCAGGTCGTAGATGTCGACTCGCTGGGCCTGGGGGGCGGCGATGGCCATCAGGGGACCGTCGATCGAAAGGCGTCTTCCGAAGTGGGCGACGGGGGCCCGGGCCCGGCGGCGCGGATCCAGGTCGGGGCGCGGCCCCTCGCCGCGGCCGAAGATCTGGACCCGGTCGAGCCACGGTTCGGCGACTGCGCACCAGGAGCGATCGGGGGCGACGGCGACATCGGCCGGGTTGTCGAGGCTGCCCTCTCCCTCGCCGGGGGCGAGGGCGTGGAC
>JALWOP010000079.1 GCA_027083445.1 Planctomycetota bacterium
ACCCTGCGCCGCCCTCCCCGTCCGGTCGTGGACGGCTTGATCTCCACCCTGCGGGTGCCCCCCCTGGTGGCCACACTGCTCGCCAATCGGGGGCACGAGCCCGGCGAGGAGGTCGTGCGCCACCTGGAACCGGACCTGCACCACCTGCACGATCCCCTGCTCCTGCCGGGGATGGAGGCCGCCTGCGCCCGTCTGGGCCGGGCGATCGACGGGGGGGAACCGATCTTGGTGCACGGTGACTACGACGTCGACGGGGTGACCGGCACGGCGCTCCTGGTGCGCCTGTTGCGGCACTTGGGTGCGCGGGTGCACTGGCACGTGCCCGACCGTTTCGCGGACGGCTACTCCTTTGGCGAGCACTCGTTGCGCAAGGCGCGTGAGGTCGGGGCGGCGGTGGTCGTCTCGGTCGACAACGGAACCTCGGCCTTGGAGACGATCGGTGCCCTGACGGAGATGGGCATCGACACGATCGTCACCGACCACCACGAGCCTCCGCGGGGTGAACTGCCGCCGGCCCTGGCGATCGTGAACCCCAAGCTCGAGGATTCGAGCTATCCCTTCCGGGAACTCTGTGGTGCGGCGGTGGCTTTCAAGCTGGCCTGGGGTCTGGCCCAGGAGCGCAGCGGAGCCGGACGGGGTGGGCGAGTGACGCGGGAGCTGCGCGAGCTCCTGGTCGACCTGATGGGTCTGGTCGCCCTGGCCACGGTTTGTGACGTCGTTCCCCTGATCGACGAGAATCGCATCCTGGCCCGTTTCGGCCTGCGTGCCCTCGAGGGCACCTCTTCCGCCGGCCTGCGGGCTCTTCTCTCGGTGGCGGGTCTGGGGGACGGACGTCGTCTCTGTGCCGAGGATGTCGGCTATCAGCTCGGTCCACGGATCAATGCCGCCGGGCGGATGCTCCACGCGGGACGGGCGATCGAGGTCCTCCTGGCGGAGGAGGAGTCGACGGCCCGCGACCGGGCCCGGGAGCTCGACGAGCTCAACCGGGAGCGCAAGCGGATCGAGGGGATGCTTCTGCGTGAAGCCCTCGTCGCGGCCCGGCCCTTCGAGGATGCCGCGCGCTATCCGGTGCTGGTCGTTGCCGGTCAGGGATGGCACCAGGGTGTGATCGGCATCGTCGCCGCGCGCCTCGCGGATCGCTTCGGGCGCCCGGCGTTGGTGATCGGCCTCGACGGGGAGTTGGGCCGAGCCTCGGCCCGTTCGGTACCGGGGGTTTCGATCCTGGAGCTGATGCACCATGGTGCCCGGCACATGCTGCGTTACGGGGGGCATGCGATGGCCGCGGGATGCGAAGTGCGTGCCGATGCGGTGGACGATCTGCGCGAGGCGATCTGTGCGGGTGCGCGGGGTGTCGGGGGGGCCGCTCCCCCCGACTCGGTCTTGGAGTTGGATGCCGAGCTACCCCTGCGCGAAATGACGCCGCTCTTGATGCGTCAGATCGATCGCTTGGAGCCATTTGGTGAACGCAACGAGGGGCCTCTGCTCTACACGCCGGACCTGCGGCTGGCCCAACCGCCGCGGGTGATCGGGGCGGACGGCACCCATTTGATTCTGCACCTGCGCCGGGGCGAGGTCGTCCACAAGGCCCTCGCTTTCGGCATGGCTTCCCGGGTCGACGAACTCACCCTCGGCGCCCCGATCCACATCGCCTACCGGCCCCGCTGGAACACCTTCCGCGGCCAGACCAACCTGGAGCTGGTCCTGGAGGATTTCCGCGTCGGCCCCCGGCCGAGCCTGGACTCCCCATCGGCGTAAGAGCGAGTCGTCCGCGGTTCCCCCACCCGGCGACGGGGAAACGGGGGCTCGTTCAGCTCCGGCACCTGGTAGCGGGAGGATTCAAGGCACGAAGGTGATCTTGTAGGCGTCGGTGAGGCCGAAGCCGGCGGGGGAGGCGGAGTCGCCGTACCAGGCTTGGACGACCCAGGTGCGGCCGGGGAGCCAGG
>JALWOP010000080.1 GCA_027083445.1 Planctomycetota bacterium
GCCCGGCCCCCATCTCCCTCCCGGCGGCGGCAGAGGCGATCGGGGAAGGCGGCCAGGAGCGAGCGCAGGAGCGGCTCGTCACCCTCCTCTCCGCCTCCCCCTCCCTCTGCCCCGAGAAGGCGCCTGAATTGACGCGCCGCGGCGAGGACCGCTCGGGCCGCACCGCGCCGCAGGGGGAGCGGGCCCCCGTCCAAACGGCCCGTGCGCTCAAGCTCCTCCAAAGCCTCGATCCGATCGACGAGATCCGAATCGGTCACGCGGCAGCGCGGCCCATGGGGAGGGGAGGGCTCGAAGGGATCGCGCTCGGAGAGGAGTGCCGCCGCCAGAGCTGCCCGAACGGGCACTCCCCGGCGCCGCCCTTCGAGCATCAGTTTTCCGAGGCGAGGCGCGACCGGCAGACGAACGAGAGCGCGCCCCTCCTCGGTGGGAAGACCCCCTTCGAGTGCGCCGAGCCGCTGGAGCAGGAGGCGTGCCCGCTCCAGGGAGACGGGGGGCGGGGCCTCGTACCAGGGGAACGCGCCCGGGTCCCGCTCACCGAAGCAAGCCAGCTCGAGCAGGGCCCGGGAGAGGTCGAGACGGCGGATCGCCGCTTCCGCGAAGGGGGGGCGGGAGCGCTGCTCGTGGGCGCTCCACAGGCGTAGACAGAGGCCCGGACCCTCCCTCCCGGCGCGTCCCGCGCGCTGATCGGCGGCCGCAACCGCAATCGGCTCCAGGACGAGGCGGTCGAGCCCTACCGCCGCATCGTGGCGCAGGACCCGGGCCAGGCCGGTGTCCACCACGGCGCTCACCCCGGCCACGGTGACCGAGGTCTCCGCCACGTTGGTGGCCAGGACCACCCGGCGGCGCTCCCCCACCCGCAGGGCACGGTCCTGATCCTCGGGACACAGCGCGCCATGGAGCGGCAGGAGATCCACCCCGCGCAGTCCCGCGAGCGCCTTCTCGGCACGCCGGATCTCCCCCATCCCCGGCAGGAAGACGAGCAGATCCCCAGGACTCTCCTCCAGGGCGAGGCGCACGGCCCGGGCCAGGTGTTCCTGGGATCGCTCCTTTCGCTCCGCGGGCAGGTAGCGCACCTCGACCGGGTGGCTGCGCCCCTCGCTGCGCAGGAAGGGGGCTCCCCCCAGGGCGGCCGAAACCCGCTCCCCGTCGAGGGTGGCCGACATGACCACCAGACAGAGGTCCGGGCGGGCCTCGGCCTGGATGCGTCGCAGAAGGGCCAGGGCCAGGTCCGTCTCCAGCGACCGCTCGTGAAACTCGTCCAGCACCACGGTGCCCCAGCCCTCCAGAAAGGGATCCCCCTGGAGCATGCGCAGCCCGATGCCCTCGGTCACCACCAGAAGGCGCGTCTCCCGCGACGCCCTGCGATCGAAACGCACCTGGTAGCCGACCTCGCCCCCCACCTCTGCCCCGCGCGCGGCCGCGATCCAGCGGGCCGCCGCCCGGGCCGCCAGACGGCGCGGCTGGAGAACGAGCACCTTTCCCAAGCCCCCGTCGAGCAGGGCGGGGGGGACGCGAGTGGTCTTGCCCGCCCCGGTGGGCGCCTCCAGCACCAGGGTGGGCTCGCGCTTCAGGGAAGCCAGGATCCGGGGCAGAATCCGATCGACCGGAAGCTCCATCAGCGTCCCCGGAGCTCTTCGCGCAGGGCTTCGACGCGCCTTCGGTTGGCCCCGAAATCCCGCGATCCGATGCGCGAAGCGGCGCGCACCTCGATCACCCGCGCCTCCCGGTTGAGCCACAGCTCCAAATCGCTCTCTAGCCCGAGCCAGCTCGTGACCTCGAAATGGGCATAGACATCGTCGAGGAGCAAGAGCTCGTAGCGCTCCTGGAGTCGACCGATCAAACGTGCAAAGGCCTCATCGGGGTCTCCCCAGAGATCGAGTGGAGCGACATGGTGGGCGGGGTCTTCATCCTGACTGCACACGCAGCTCCGGGAGGGGGGGCAG
>JALWOP010000081.1 GCA_027083445.1 Planctomycetota bacterium
CTTTGCGTCTAATATATCCCAACTTTGACACTTTGCAGTACAAGAACGCTGTGATTCTGAGGGGTTAAACTTTTCGGACTCGTGATTTTTACACTACATCGCCACTCCTCACAGGGCCTTGGGAATCGGGGGTAGGCCGAGGGTGCGGAGAATCTTGGCCTGCTCCCTGGTGGGCCGTGTCGGCAGGCGTGTGGACGTGGCACCAACCACGAGATCGACCACTTTGTTCCGCTGCAAAAGCGCCAGCGCTCGGGGCACCGTTAGACCCAGGGCCCGAAGCCGGCTGCGCATCCAGCGCTCCACTTGCAGCGCCAACACGCACACGAAGATGTGGGCCCGGATCCGACGCTCGGTCCAGTGGTACACGGGCCGTACTTTCACGGTGCTCTTGAGACATCGCCATCCCCTCTCGATCTCCGCCAGCTCCTTGTACCGGGCGATGATCTCTTCCGGCGGGAGGTCCATGTCGGTGGTTTCCACCAAGAGCACCCCGTCGATCTTGGCCTCCCACAGGAGGGCCTTGCGGTTCTTGGTCACTTGGAGGCCCTCGGCCTCGGAGAGCGTGACGTCGTAGAATTTCAGCAGTCCCTTGTCCCGGAGGTAGTCCCGAATCCGATCGTAGGTTCCCTGCGGTGTGGGACGGCGCCCCCGCCCCGAGGGCCGGGCAAGGGCTTCCAGGCGTTCCCGAATCCAGGCGTCGGCCTGGGCCAAGCGGTCTTTCCGAGCCTTTTTGGTCTCCCGTGCGATCTTGGGTGAATAGGCCACGACGAACCGCACCCCTTGCCGGACGTCTTCGAAAAACTGCTCCGTGCCTCCCTTCCGATCGAACGTGCGCCACACACGGCCGATCACCTCCCGGGCCACGGCGTTTCGGCGCAGGGGATGGGCCACGATGAATCCCATCTCCTCCGTCAGCAGGCACTCCAGGTTCGCGTCCGTGAGCATGCCCCGGTCGCCCACGAAGATTACCCGCCCAATGTCGAAGCGCTTCTTGAGATCCCGCACCACCTCGGCCACCGTGGTCTTGTCCGCCGTGTTCCCGGCGAACACGTGGTGACACAGCGGAATCCCCTCCCGGGTCATCACCACCCCGATCACCACCTGCCGTCGGTCCCTTCGACCGTCCCGGCTGTACCCGTAGCGCCGCACGTCCTCCTCTTCCAGGGAACGGTCCCCCTCGAAGTAGGTGGACGTGATGTCGTAGAACACCAGGTCCGTGACCTTCCCTTCCTCCAGAACCCGCCGGGCCACGGCCTGCTCCACCTCCTCCTTCACCTCGATCAGTCGATCCATCGCCCGAAGCAGATGGTGGTACGACGGGGCCTCCCCCTCGCCCAAACCGAACACCCCCTCCATCCAGTCCAGCAGGGCCCACTTGCTCGTGGGTTCACACAGCCGGTTCACCACCAGAAGCCGAATCAGCTCGGCTGCCCCAAAGGAGGATCGGCCCTCGATGCCCGCTTCCCGTAGGGCATCCGTCAGTCCCAGCTGGTCCCACACCCCGGTCACCGCGTAGACGTGGCCGAAGTCCAGAGCGCTCAGAACGAGGGGGGATTCCGCGGCCGTGGCCTTTGGGGAGGACTTGCCCGCCCCCCGGCTCTCCTGGGCGGCGCGCAAGAACCCCTCGCCCAACTTGCGCAGGGTGTCGGCCCCGAGCTTGTCCAGGGGGCCGAGGTTCAGGAGCACCCGGTTTCGAGGGGCATTGCCCTTGGCCGGATCCCGATAGCTCTCGCACACCTGGACCGAGGTGTAGACCTTGCCGCGTTGCTTCTGACGATGGAGGCGAACATACATGGCCTACATTATAGACATGTCACGCCTTCCAAACAAGATATGCAAGGCCATATTTATACACTACACAAAAGCGGGCAAAAAATATATTTCCCTTGCAATCCCACATGGTTGCAAGAGAATTATGCCGTCAAAGTGTCAAACTTGGG
>JALWOP010000082.1 GCA_027083445.1 Planctomycetota bacterium
CGGAAAAGATACCGGAAGCGGCGCTCGGATAGGAAGAAAGCTTTAAGGTTAGATCTCCGAGAACCGGTGTAAGATAAGACGAAAACCTCTCAATCAAAAACATTCCAAGCCGGTAAAAAGCATATCCCCAGACGGGATAAGTCAGAACCACGCCTATCGCAGCAGCGACAATCGCCTGTTCGTCTCCTGCGGGGAGCACTCCAGCGAGGTCCATGCCGCCGCGGTCGTGAAGCACACCAGCGCCCTCTTGGAGGCAGCCGGCGCTCCCCCCCCCGACTGGGTCGGCCTGGGGGGCGAAGTCCTCGCCGCGGCAGGAGTCGAAACCCGCGCCGACCCGACCGCCAGAGCTGCGATGGGCGGCCAGGGGGTGCTCGGGGAGCTGGGCTTTTGGCGCGCAGTCCTGCGCCGGGCCGCCGAGGCGCTCCCCGGTTGCGACGCGGCACTCCTCGTGGACGCTCCCGCCCTGCACGTTCCCCTGGCGCGCATCGCCCGCCGGGCCGGGGTCCCCAGCCTGCACCACATCGCTCCCCAGTACTGGGCCTGGGCCCCCTGGCGGGTGAAGGCCTACCGGGCCGCCGTCACCCGCAGTCTCTGCATCCTGCCCTTCGAAGCCGCCTGGTTCGCCCGCCACGGAGTCAGCAGCGAGTATGTCGGGCACCCACAGCTCGACCACCTGGTCGCGGTCCCCGCACCTCCGCCAGAGGATCCCGCTCGGCGCGCCATCGCCCTCCTGCCGGGCAGCCGCGCCGCGGAGATCCGCCAGCTCCTGCCGCTCATGCTGCGTGCCGCCCTGCAGGTGAGGGCGCCCCAGACGCCGCTGCTCGTGCTGCAACAGGACGCACGCCACGCCGCAGCGATCGAAGCCATCCTGCAAGGGAGCCCCGCGCGCCTCTCCATCGGCAACCTGCATGGGGAGCTGGCACGCTCCCGCAGTGCCCTGGCCGCCTCGGGCACGGTTCTCGTCGACCTCTTGCACCAGCGCCTACCCACGGTCGTGCTCTACGCCCTGCAGGGCCGGGTGCGAACGCTCCTCTCCTCCTGGCTCGTCACCGTGCCCCACTTCGCGGTGACCAACCTCCTCGCCGGGGAAGAGGTGCTCCCCGAGCGGGCCTTTCCCGCCGCCGACCCGCCGCCGACGGCCGAGCTCGCCTCCCTCTTGGAACGCTGCCACAGGGATGAGGCCTGGCGCCGCAGGTGCCTCGCAGGCCTCGAACGCGCGGCGCGGCGACTGGGTGGCCCCGGTGCCTCACGCCGGGCCGCCGGGCACCTCTTGGAACTGGCCCACCCCAAGGTGGGCTCCGGCCCCCATTCTCCCGCATGATCCCCCCCAAAGAGCCCACCCGGGAAAAGGCGCTGAATGGCCCGCTCGACGGGGAGTACGACTCCCAAGCCATGCAGTGTGAGACGACACAGCTCATGACCGCCGTCCGCGACGGAGACCCCGAGGCCTTCCGGGCCCTGGAGCGCGCCCTGCGTGGGCGGGCCTTCCAGTTCGCCCGGGCCCTGGTCGGCTCCCCCGAGGATGCGATGGAGCTGTGCCAGGAGACCTTCATGAAGGTCTTCCGCGCCCGAGAAAGCTACGACCCCAGCCAACCCTTCCTACCCTGGTTCCATCGCATCCTGCGCAATACCTGCTTCAGCTTCCTGCGCAGGCATCGCCGGCTGAAAGCGATGTCCCTCTCCACGGTCGACAGCGACGGCGAAGAGACGGACTTCGAGATCCTGGATCCCGATCCGGGTCCCGTGGAACGGGCGGAGAGCGACGAGGCCGCCATTCTCCTGCGTCGAGCACTCGCGAGCCTCTCGGCCCGCGACCGCGAGATCCTCGCCCTGCGGCAATTCCAAGAACTCTCCTACAAGGAAATCGCCCGCACGCTGGAGATCCCCGAAGGCACGGTCATGTCGCGCTTGTACCACGCGCGCCGCCGGCTGGCGGAGGCCTTGGGCCCCGCCCTCGGGGAACTCTCCAGCCGAACGACACATGCCCGCAAGGGCAAGGGAGGCCGCTGATGGCTGGCCAAGTCGAACCGACCCGCGCAGAGCTTTTGGCCATGGCCTACGTCGATGGTGAGCTCGATGGCGCCGAACGCGAGGCCTTCGAAGCACGCCTGGCCGACGAGAGCGACCTCCGTCGCTGGGTCGCCCACTACCGTGCACTCGAAGTCCTCGCCCGCCAGATGGCCCCGCCCGAACCGAGCGACCACGAGTGGGCGCGCCTCGAAGGCAGCCCCCTGCACCACTCGGGCAACCTTCTGGGTTGGACCCTGGTCGGCGCCGGGGGGGCGACCCTGCTCGGCATCGGCCTGTGGAGACTCTGCACCGACAGCTCGACCGGAAGCCTGCCCCGCTTGGCCGTGCTCTGTCTCGTCGCCGGCTTTGCGGCCCTGCTCGCCCTCTGCATCCATGCGCGTGTGCGCCTCCTACCCCTCGACCCCTATCGCAAGGTTCAACGATGATCGTCGTCACGACCCCTTCGATCGAAGGCCGCCCCACTGCCGAGGTGCTCGGCCTGGTCCGGGGAACCGCGGTTCGGACGCGCCATGTGCTGAGCGACATCACCGCCACGATCAAGGTCCTGGTGGGCGGCGAGGTGACCGAGTACACCAAGCTGATCGCCGAGACCCGCGAGCAGGCCCTCGATCGCATGATCGCCGAGGCGCGCGCCCGGGGTGCGGACGCCGTGCTCGGCTTCCGCTTCGCCACCTCGGAGGTCGGCCGGGCCATGGCGGAGGTGGTCGCCTACGGAACCGCCGTCAAACTGCGTCCCGAATCGGGAGCACCTCCGGGCGAGTAGGTTCCCGCGGGGGGGTATGCTTGCACGTCCCTCCCGTCTCCCGCCATGACCTCACGCTCCCTCGCGCTCCTCGCCTTCTGCCTCCCCCTGCTCTCCGCCTGCGGCGGCTCCACGGTTTGGGCAGGGGACAGCGTCCACATCCCCGGAGGCCTGATCCGTCTCGCGCTGAAGGGCACGGTGCCGGACTACGAGGTCGGTGAGATCGTCCCCTACCAACGCTTCGACATCCCCGCCGAGGAGTTGCCCCGGGGCTGGCACCTCCTACCCGAGGCCGCGACCGTGCCGGTGCGTAGAGCGGCGAGGAATGGTGACGAGCCGTGGGAGGGGCTGCGCTTCGAGAAGAAGGGACAGCTCTCGATCCCCGGGCCCTTCGATCCAGCCCGCTTCAACCGGGTCGCGGTCACCCTGGCCCTCACGGCCAAGGCCGACCTGTATGTCGACCTCAACGCGGGGGGAAAGACGATCTATGAGAGTGCGCGCGTGCGGGTAGAGGGAACCCGCCATCCCCAGACCGCCATCGTCGACCTGCCCGGAACCCAGGGCCTGCCGCAGACGATCGATCGCCTGAACCTGCGGGTCGTCCCCCAGGGTGGCAAGCCGACCCTCATCGGCTTCGAACTGCTCTCGAGCCCCATCGCCCGCTGGCTCCCGACCGCAGAGGAGGGTTTCCGGGCCGTCCCGATCCAAGGAGAAGCTCGCCACGCGATCGGCCTCTCTTCGCGCAATCCCCTGCGTGCCAAGGAGCTCGCGCCGCCCGAGTACGACCTCTACTTCGCCTATGCCCTACCGAAGAGCGTGCATCGCGCGGGAGATTCGCTCTCGATTCACGTCCAGGCGACCGATCCGGGGGGACGGACCCTGGTCGACGAGCGGATCCCCGTGCGCAAGGTCGACCAGTGGCAGGATGCCCACTTCCCCCTCGATCACGACGAAGGGGAGGCCATCGAAGTCGAGTTCACCCTCGAAGGTGCGCAGGGCGAGACCGAGTCCCTGGTCGCCATCGCCTCACCCCGTTTCGAACGGGTCCTGGCCGACCCCCCGGCAGTCCTCCTGGTGACATCCGACACCCAGCGGGCCGACCAACTGGGACTGCACGGCAGCACGCGCACCCCCTTCCTCGACCGCCTGGCAGAGAACGGTGTGCTCTTCGATGATTGCTACTCCGCGACGAACATCACCAACCCCTCCCACGCCTCCATCCTGACCGGGCTCTCCACGCGGGACACCGGGATGAGCGACAACATCACCGCCCTCTCGGATGAAGCGGTGACCCTGGCCGATTGCTTCCAGGCCGCGGGCTTCTACACGATCGCCTCCCTGTCGGCCAAGCACCTGGGCCACGCCCAGAGCGGTCTGGGACAGGGCTTCGACCAGTTGGCCTATCCTCCGGTTCGCGGATCGGTCGACTCGCCGGTGTCGATCGCGCCCCTCGAGGAGTGGCTCACCCAGTCGAGTACCCGTCCCCTCTTCGCCTGGCTGCACGTCTTCGACGCCCATACCCCCTACGTCGTGCCGGAGGAGTACCAGCGGCTCTACTACGACGAGAAGCTGGATCCCTACGACCCCAGCCTGCCTCCCCTGGTGGGCAAGGCCCGAGTCGCCTGGGATCCCGAAATCCGCGATGCGGCCTACGTCGTCGCCCAGTACCGCTCGGAGGTGACCTACCTCGACGAACAACTCGCCTCGGCCCTGGCCCACCCACGCCTGGCGAAGGCGATTCTGGCGGTGACCGCCGACCACGGAGAGCACCTGGGCAGCCACGGACTCTACTGGACCCACCAGGGGCTCTATCCCGAGACCCTCTCGGTTCCGCTGATCCTCTCCTGGCCGGACGGGCCGGTGGGCGTACGCGTCAGCACTCCGGTCAGCCAACTCGACCTGGGGCGCACCCTGCTCGACCTGGCCGGTGTTCCCTGGGCGGACTTTCCGGGGGAGAATCTGCTGCGCTGGCTCAACCCGGATGAGGGTCCCGCACCGCCCCGCTTCTCGCTCAGCTCCCACGAGATGTCCGCCGCGATCTCCTACGAGGGCTGGTTCCTGGTCCTGAACCTGCGAGCCCACAGCGCACCCTCCCGCGCGGAGCACCAAGTCGAGCTCTACCACGTCAGCGAGGATCCCACCTGTAAGAACGACCTGGTCGACCAGGAGTTCGAGCGCGCCCGGGAGCTACGCGCCAAGCTGGTCGCCTGGCTCGAGGAGGCCCCCGAAGAGACCCTCTCCCATAGTACGGACGTCTCCGATCCCGAGGTCCTCGCCCAGCTCGCCGCCCTCGGCTACGCCAGCGAAGCGTCCGACACACGGAAAAACGGCCGGCTCTTCGTCGACTCCCCCGAAACCAACGAGTGGGACCGGCGCTTCGCCCGCTGAGTCCACCCACCGAGTTCACCCCTTGGGGGGGCGCGCTCCGTCCTGTCGCTCTTCGGGTGACTCCCTAGCGGGCAAGGTGTTCCGGCAGGAGGCTCGGGGGGAGACCCAGACTCAGAACCCGCTCTCCCGGACCAGTCTCCAGGATGCGGGGGCAGAGCCGATAGGCCTCGTCGGCCAGGGCACGGGCCACGTCGGAGCGGCCCCCCAGGTAGGCCGCCAGGGCCGCGTGCAGATGCACGTCCGCCGCCGCGGGGCGCAGCTTGCCCGCCTGGCCCAGGGAGCGGAAGGCCTGAGCGACATCACCCTGGGTAAGCGCCGCGACCCCCTCTCGGTAGCCACGGACGAAGCGCACCTCCTTCAGGAAGAGGCGCACCTCGGGGTCGTCGGACTCAGCCAACTGGGCCAGATACTCCTCCGGACTCTCCAGCTCCTCCTTCGCGGGCAGAGGGGCCGGACGAGCCTCCAGGGGCAGGAGGGAGCGACGCAGGTCGTACTCCGCCCGGGCCCAGCTCTCCCGCGCCCGGTGCAGCCTGCGCACCTCCCGCAGCCGAGCCTGTCCCGCCTCCCCCACGACCAGGCGCCAGGAGAGGGGTAGCTCCCCCTCCGAGTGACGCAGGCCGGCCAGATTCCGGGGAAGATCGCCGAGGAGTACGGTCCCCTGGCGGCGCGGCCGAAAGACGATCCACGGATCCGCGTCCCGTAGGGGTCGCTGCGCCGCACTCCCAGGCCCCCCCTGGCTGACGAGTCGGGCCACGAGTCCGGCCGGAGTCTCGATCCCCAAACGCGCCCACTCCCCGGCGAGCTCGGGCGTGCTCGTTTCGAAGGCGCTCGGGTCGAGGGCCGGGAGTTTGTCCCCTCCCAGCAGAATGACCTGGGTCCCGAAGAGGAAAACCCCGCTCCAGGGAAAGGCCTGGCGGAAGGCAGCCAATACCGCGTCGAAGGTGGCCGGCTCCAGGGCCTGGGGTGGCACCCACTGGCAGAGCAGCCCGCCGCTCGCCAGAGCCCTGCGAGCCCGCCGGTAGAACCCGGGGGTGTAGAGGTGGACGGCGAAGGGGGCATCCGGAAGGAGCGGCTCCATCGTCAGCACGTCGAAGGCCCCCTCGAAGGAGCCCAGGGTGCGCCGGCCGTCCCCCAGGTGCAGGTGGGTACGTTCGTCGTCCAGTACCCCCCGATTGACCGAGTCGAAGTAGCCCGCCATGGCGCACACCGCCGGTGAGATCTCGAAGATGTGCAGCGCCTCGACCCCTGGATAGAGCGAGACCGAGCCCGCGGTCGTCCCCGTTCCGAAAGCGAGCACCCCCACCAGCCCAGCCCCGGGATGGAGCAGGAGCGGCAGGTGCGCGAGCAGGCGCATGTACAGGTAGTCGTCACCCACCGCCGTCGCCCGGAAATCGTCGGTCAGAAGCGTCGTTTCTCCACGCAGGCCGTCGTGCACGACGCTGACCGCGAAGTGGGCGTCCTCCCTGAAAGCAAGCACCTCGAACTCGGGGCGTGCCAGGGAGGGGGTGCGCAGCGCGGGCTCCTCGGCCCGAGCCGCCCAGAGCGAGGCCGCGAGGACGAGCGCCGCGGCGAGGGCACGCCACAGGAGCGGTCCTGAGAAGAGGGCCAGAGCTGGGAGGGCCAGGAGGACCAGGGCGGCGCCCGCCCCCCCTACGCCGAAGGTCGGCACGAGCCAGAGGTGGACTAGGGGCACTCCCAGCAGCGCTCCCCACGCCTCGTGCAGGAGCATGCCGCCGAGGCGCGCACCGCTCTCCCCCGCCAGAGAGCGGTAGAGCAGGGGGATCACCGCCCCCAGGGGTGCCAGCGCCGGCAGCACCAGGAAGAGGGCGACCTCGAGGGGCCTGGCGCGGGGCTCCTCCACCCATGCGGCCGGGTCGCCCAGCACCATCACCAGCATCCCCAGGGCTGCCAGGGTCAGGGCCAGGGGCAAGGCTGCCCCGAGCCCGCGTGAGCGGGGGGCGAGCAGTCGTGGCAGGAGCACGGACCCGAGAGCGAGGGAGAGGAGGGTGGCGACCAGCACCGCCGTGATCGCCGGTTGCATTCCCCCCAGCCAGAGGGCGCCCAGTCGCAGGCCGAGCCATTCGATCCCCGCCAGCCAGGCGGTGACGAGACCGACGATGGCGCCCGAGCGCAGGAGGGCGGAACGACTGCCCGCGGGTGTCGAGGCGCGCGAGGGGGTGGGGTGGGTCGCTTCGCCTTCAGCAGCCGCCCCCCCAGGAGCGCACCGGGGAACGGAGAGGCAACCGGAGAGTCCGGCCGAGAGCGCCAGGGCTCCGGCGACCAGGGCGGCCGGCCGCAGTCCGAAGAGGCCGGGGAGGGTGAAGGCCAGAGCCCGTGCCCCGAACACGCCTCCGAGCAGATTCGCCCCGAGGAGCCACGATACGTCCCGGCTCCGGCCCGCCCGCGCCAGGAGCGGCAGAAAGCCCCCCTGGGGAAGGGCGGCCAGGGCGATCGCTGCGATGACGAGCGGGTAGAGATGGGGCCCAGGGGAGAGTTCTCCCAGCCCCAGGCCAAACTCGAGCGCGCAGGGAATCCCCAGCGCCGAGACCGAGCCCCAAAGGAGCAGCGCGCGGCGAGGGGGAAGAGGCAGGCGACCGGCCAGCCAGGCCCCCAGAGCCCAGGCAGCGATCCAAGCGGCTAGGCCGAAAGCAGCGGCGCGAGCCTGACCGATGGCGAGGCCGATGGCGGTGAGCAAGAGGGCCTCCCCTCCGATGCCGGCGGCTCCCGCCAGCGCGGCGGCCCAAAGACGCAGGAGCCCTCCCATCGGCCGGTCCCTCACCTCGCCTCAGTCGTCCGCCTGGGCGAGTACCCCGTGGGCTTCTTGCGGCGTCGTGGCACGCAACAGACCCTCCCGCACTTCGTCCTTGGTGAGAGAGCGCGCGATCTCCGCCAGGGTGCGGATGTGCAGGAGCTTTTCACTGCGCGGAATGATCAAGAGGACGACGAGGCGCGAGGGGCGCCCGTCGATGCTGTCGAAGGGCAATCCCGACTCCTCGGCGATGATCCCGAGGCAGGCCTGGATCGCGTCGACCTCATCCACGGCGGCATGGGGTAGGGCGATGCCCTTCTCCATGCCGGTGGACATGGACTTCTCCCGGGAGAAGACCGCCTCCAGGATCTGCTCCTCACGCTCCGCGGGAAGCCGTCCTCGGCGGGTGAGGTGGGCGACGAGGTCGCGGATCGCCTGCCACTTGTCGGCAGGCGCGAACCCCACGATCAGGTCCTCGGGCGCGAAGAGTTCGGTCAGGCGCATGGCTAGGCGCGAAGCCTAGCGCAAAGCGGCGCCCAGGAGAGCCCTCCCGCGAACCTTCCGGCCGCGCTGCCTAGAATCGAACTCCGGGATCAAGTCTCTCCCCGCTTTCGATGCATCCCCAGGGCCCGCCCGATGAGGATGGCCAGGAGGCCGACGAAACCGGAGAAGAGCGCCCCCATCTTGGCCTCCCCTTGCAGAGCGAGGTCGGTCGGGAAGGCGGCGCCGGCCACGAAGAGGGCCACCGTCAGCCCCAGAGCGGCGACAAAGCCGGCCATGACCAGCTCCCGCAGGCCCATCCCGCTGGGCAGGGGGAAGCCGATCACCCTGGCGAGCAGTCCGGAGAGGGTGATCCCGACGGTCTTGCCAATCACCAGGGAGGAGAGGATGACCCAGGTCATCAGCCCCACCCCCGAGAGCTGGACGCCGGCGTTGGCCATGGCGAAGAAGAACAGCCCAAAGTCGACGAAGGCCTTGGTCTGGTGCTCGAAGTTGTGCAGGGGTGAATGGGTGACCCCCAAATCGCTCGCCAGCTCGTCCCCCATGATGTCCACCTCGTCCTCCTCGGTGAAGAGTCCCGTATCCCGGTGGGGGCCGGGCAGGAAGGGGACGATCGGCACGAGGGCCAGAGCGGGGTGCAGGTGGGCCAGCATCAGCCCGACCCAGGAGACCGGACCGGCGACGAAGATGTAGGGCACCCACGAGCGCACCTTCATGCGGCGCAGGGCGAAGGCGATCGCCATGCCCGCTGCGACCAGGGCCAGGTACTCGGGGGCCGCGGGGAATTCGGGGTCGCCGTAGAAGATGGCGATGATGCCCAAGCCGATAGCGTCGTCCGCCACGGCCAAGAGGAGCAGAAAGTTGACCGCGGGATGCCCCTTGCCGAAGACGGCCCGGGCGACGAGCCAGGCGAGAGCGATGTCGGTCGCGGTGGGAATGCCCCAGCCGCGCAGGTGGGTCGCCCAATCCTCGGACGAAAGCTGGTCGTAACCGGCCAGCCCCATCGAGTGGGCCACGAACATGAAGCCGAAGAAGACCCCCACCGGGCCGAGGACACCGCCGCAGGTGGCGATGAGCGGGTTGATCGCCTTCTTGATCGGGTTGAGCGCCCCACCCGGGAGACAGCTCTCGGTGATCTCCTTGGCGGCGATGCCGAAGAAGAAGACCATGAAGACGTCGTTGATCAGGAAGTGGAGGTTGACGTCGTGGCCCAGGAGCTGGACCCCGAAGGACCAGACCGGGTGCCCTTCGCCCCCATGGGCACCGAACCAGTAGTGGTGCCAGTGGGGCGCCAAGTTCCCCGCCACGAGGGCAGCGGCCACCCCAGCAAGGAGGGGGATGGAGAACTCCTGGAGAAAGTTGATGAAGCCGTTCTTCTCGTTGGCCACGGGGGTACCTCGGGGATCGTGGGCAGGCAGCAGGGGCCAAGAGGATGCAGACCCGGAGCGCTCCAAGCAACGCATCGGCGCTGCGACCCTCATTCCTCAAGCCCGCGCCCCCCCCGGTCCACTCCCTGGGAAAGCCGGGAAACCCCTCTCCCCTGGGAAGAGCGACCCGGCCCGGGCGTCTGCAAGGAGCACGGAGCGTCCGGAATCGGCCGGTGAACCTGGACAGGGGACCCGGCGGGGCCGTATCGTTCCGCGATCGAACGGGGCCAAAAGAGTCTCAACTCAAGGTCCCATAAAGATTTAGGCCCGCAGAGCTCCAGGCCCGTCACCGCCCTCGGCACCGTCCATGATCGCCGCCATCCTCGCCGCCCCGCTCCTCATCCTGCCCGCTCCCCCGGCCCAGGACTCCAACCAGAATCCGCCTCCCATCCAGGAACTCGACGGGGAGTACATCCTGAACTTCGCTGCCGCGGAAAACGGCCAGGAGGGCATGACCCTGGCCAAGCTGGTTCGAGCCTGCGAGGAGGTGACGGGAATCACCTTCACCTACACCGAGGAGACCAACACCTTCCTGACCAACGCGCAGGTACGCCTGATCGGGACCAAGCGGGTCCCCAAGGACGAGTTCTACAACTTCTTCCAGATCCTGATGGTGATCCACAACTTCGTTTGCACCGAGGTCGGAGCCGACCCGATCTCGGTCATCCAGATCACCAGCCTGCAGACGGGGGGGCGCAACACGATCCGCAAGGACTCGGTCTTCGTCGAGCCCGAGGACCTGGAGCGCTATGCGGATCAGCCGGCGACGCTGATTACGACCGTGGTCTCCCTGCCCAACACGGACGTGCGCCAACTGTCGAACTCCATGCGCACGATGATCACCGACACCAACACCCAGCAGATGCTGCCGGCGGGCAGCACCAACTCCATGGTGCTGACGGGGTTTGGGAGTAACGTGGTCGCCCTGGCACGCATGCTGAAGATCGTCGACGAGGCATCCCGCGTCATCCCCGTCACCCCCGTCTTCGAGGTCATCCCCCTCGAGTATGCCGCTGCGGACGAGATCGCCAGCACCATCGAGGAGCTCTTGGACGCCTCCTCGCGGGTCGTACAACAGGGGCAGCGTAATCAGCCTCAGGGGGCGACGGCGCCCCTGGCCCAGGGAGCGACCGAGGCCAAGATCATGGTCGATCCGCGCACCAACTCGCTCCTGGTGATGGCCATGCCCGACGTGCTCCCCAGCATCAAGGAGCTCGTCGCCCGCCTCGACGTGGATGTCGTCGAGCGCGAGCGCAGCTACCACATCTACAACCTCGAGAACGTCGCCGCCGAGGACTTGGCGAGCACCCTCAACGACTTCCTCCAGGATGCAACCCGACTGGAAGCCAACCGCCAAGGAGGCGGCCCCAACGTCCGCGGAGGTGGTGGGAACGCCAACAACCAAAACGAGTTCGTCGTGGTCCCCGATGAACAGACCAACAGTCTGCTCATCGCCGCCAGCCGGACGCGCTACCAGGAGCTCAAGTCACTGATCGAACGTTTGGACGAGCGGCAGGATCAGGTTCTGATCGAAACGGCTCTGATCGAGCTCTCCAGCCGCGACTTCGTCGACATCGGTGTGGAACTCGGCCTGGCCGACATTCCTGGCACCGATCAGACCGGTGGTTTCGGCCTGACGAACTTCGGGCTGGCGACCCTCTCGGATACCGACAACGACGGTATCCCCGACACCAAGGTCCCCAATACGGCCAACGGCATCACGGCCGGTATCCTGGACGGGGACAACTTCTCCCTGCCGCTGCTCTTGCAGTTGATCCAGGAGAAACGCAACTCGAACGTGCTCAACGTCCCCTCCGTGCTGGTCAACAACAACGGCAGCGCGACGGTTACGACGATCGAAGAGCAGCCCACGACGACCATCACCGCGACCGGTGGTGTCTCGGGGCAGACCCAAGAGAACTTCAACGGCTACGAGCAGGCGGGTATCACGATGCAGATCTCGCCCTCGATCAGCGCCTCGCGCTACCTGCGGCTGGGCATCTTCCTGGAGGTTTCGAGCTTCATCGGCGTCGTCCAAGGGGCCATCCCCCCCACGCGGATCACGCGCACGCTGGAGACGACGGTCAACGTCCCCGACGGCGACACGATGGTCATCGGAGGCATCATCATCGACAACCGCACCGAGACGGGAGAACAGGTGCCCTTCCTGGGTGACCTCCCCATCATCGGGAACCTGTTCAAGCACAACTCCTCGACCCTGGACCGCACGGCGCTCTACTTCTTCGTCACGCCGCACATCATGTCCGATGATGCCTTCGGTGACCTGGCCCAGTTCTCCTACGAGAAGAAGCTCGACGCCGCCAACAACATCGGTTTCGACCGCGTGCGGGTCGTCGACGAGGACTTCGGCAAATCCGCCGAGGAGATCGGCCTCTCGGGTTTCGATGTGCCGATCTACACCCCACCGAAGCGGGGCGAGATCAGCGACGAAGAGGTCGACCTCAACCCGATGGAGCGCCGTGACCTACTCGAGAAAGCCCGAGCCGCCGCAGAGGACGGTGGCGACAGCTCGAGCGAAGACCAGCGATAACCCCTACCCGCGAGAATCAGACGACATGGCCAGCATCGGCGACATGCTCATCGACGCGGGTCTCTCCCGCGACCGCCTGGAGGAGTGCCGCGGTATTGCCGCGGCGACGGGCGACTCTCTCGACCAGATCGTGCTCACCAAGGACTATCTGGACGAGACCACCGTCCTGCAGATCTACGCCAAGCACCTGGGATTCGAATTCCGCAAGAGCTTGGAGGGCACACCGGTGCCCTCCGAGTTCGTCGATCGTGTACCGATCGCTTTCGCGCGTACCTACAACCTGGTCGCCCTGGATATCGGCGCGGACGGCGTGCTCAAGGTCGCCACCTGCAAACCCCTCGACCCTCACCCGATGGACGACCTGGCGGCGATGGTCGGACGTGAGGTCGATGCGGTCATCGCTCCGCGCTTGGAGATCACCGCCCTGATCGCCCGAGCCTATCGACACAAGGCCGACGGGATGGACGAGGCCCTCGACGCGGTGGCGGACGACGCCGACATCCAGTCGATGGCGGCCGAGATCGAGGACACCGAGGATGTCCTCGACGTCACCAACAAGGCGCCGATCATCAAACTGGTCAACACGATCCTCTTCCAGGCGCTCAAGCTGCGGGCGTCGGACGTGCACTTCCAGTGCTACGCGGATCGTATGCAGGTGCGCTATCGCATCGACGGGATCCTCTACGACATGGATCCCATCCCCCGCAAGGTTCAGGACGCCATCATCAGCCGTGTCAAGGTGATGGGCAAGATGGACATCGCCGAGCGCCGCCTACCCCAGGACGGTCGTGCGACGATTCGGCTCGGCGACGGGGAGGTCGACGTGCGTATCAGCTCGATCCCCACCACCCACGGTGAGCGCATCGTGATGCGCCTACTCGACAAGACCGCCAAGCTCTATCACATCGACGAGATCGGCCTGTCGGAGGAGAACCTCGCAACCCTGCGTGACTATTTGAACTTCAACCACGGCATCATCCTGGTCACCGGGCCGACGGGCTCCGGTAAGACGACGACCCTCTACGGGTCGATGGCCGAGATCGACACCACCCGCAAGAACGTGCTCACGATCGAGGATCCTGTCGAGTACGCCCTTTCCGGCATCAGCCAGGTGCAAGTCAACACCAAGAAGGGACTCACCTTCGCCTCCGGACTGCGCTCCTTCCTGCGCCAAGACCCGGATGTGATGATGGTCGGCGAGATCCGTGACCTGGAGACCGCCGAGGTCGCCATCCGGGCCGCCCTGACCGGGCACCTGGTCTTCTCGACCGTCCACACCAACGACGCCCCGTCGACGATCACGCGCCTGATCGATCAGGGAGTCGACCCCTACCTCGTGGCCAGTTCCCTGGTGCTGATCATCGCCCAGCGCCTGGTGCGTACGATCTGCCCCCACTGCAAGATCCTGCGCCCCCTGAACGAGGAGGATCTCGCCAAGCTCAAGAAGGTCGGCATGGACCCCGAGGAACTCGGCGGACAAATCGCCGAGGCCAAGGGCTGCGAGGAGTGCTTCCACTCCGGGTATGCGGGCCGGACGGCGATCTACGAGTTCCTCCCCGTCACCGAGGCCCTGCGGACGGAGGTGATGGAGGGCGCCAGCGCCAGTGAGATCAAACGTAGCGCCGTGCGCCGCGGGCTGAAGACCCTGCGCATGGACGGCAAGGACAAGATCCGCGATCGCTTGACGACGCCGGATGAGGTTCTGCGTGTGACCCAAATGGATATGGAATAGGCCGGCGGCGCGATGCCCATCTACGAGTACAAGGCATTTGCTTCCGGAGGCGCGGTCCAGTCCGGTGTCGTCGACGCCGACACGGAACGTGACGCACGCGCCAAGCTACGGCGACAGAACCTGCTCGTCAGCAAACTGGTCGAAACACGGGGCGGGCGCAAGGTCAAGCGCACCCGCCAGGGCAAGAAGTCCGACGGTCTGATCGCTCGGGCAGCGGCTCGGCGAGCTGCCCAGGTCGGTCCCGGCGCCCGCGAGAACGAGATCGTGGCCGGCATCACCCGCCAACTCGCCACCCTGATCGGCTCAGGCATCGCCCTGGCCGAGGCCCTGGGAGCCATCGTGGACCAGGCGGAGAACCGCCGCATCGAAACCCTCTTCCGCGAGATCCGTGAGAAGGTCCAACAGGGTCACAGCCTGGCGGATGCCCTGCAGCGCCACCCCGGCTGGTTCAGCGAGCTGTACATCAACATGGTCCGGGCGGGACAGGCTGCCGGCAACCTCGATACCGTCCTCTCCCGCATTGCCGACTACATGCAAGCCCAGCGAGGTTTGCGGCGCAAGATCATCGGAGCTCTGATGTATCCGGCGATGATGATCGGCCTGGGAATCATCGTCGTCACCATCCTGTTGACCAAGGTCGTGCCCGAGATCACGACCATGCTGCTCGACCAGGGCAAGGCACTGCCGGCCTCGACCCAACTGCTCGTCAACGTCTCGAACTTCTTCCAGCGCTTCTGGTGGATGATCTTCCTGGCCATCGGCGCGATCTCGTTCTTCGTAGAACGGATCTACAAGAACTCCCCCAAGGGGCGCCTGCGTATCGACCGCTTCTTACTTGCGATCCCGGTCATGGGCGACATGCTGCACAAGGCCGCGGTTGGACGCTTCACGCGCACGCTCTCCACCCTGTTGCAGTCGGGTGTCCCCGTAATCCAGGGGCTGGAAATCACCGAGAAGGTGGTCGGCAACAAGGTCATCGCGGATGCGACCGAACACATTCGCGTTCGAGTGCTCGAGGGTACCGACCTGGCCAGCCCACTCAAAGCCACGGGGGCCTTCCCCACGGTGGTGGGCTATATGGTCGCTGTCGGGGAGCAGTCTGGAGAGCTCGAGGTCATGCTCGACCGCATCGCAGACGCCTACGATGAGGAGATCGACGTCGTCACCGAACGCCTGACCGCCCTCCTCGAACCGATCATGATCGTGTGCCTGGCCAGCATCGTGGGCTACATCGTTTATGCGATCATTCAGCCGATCCTGCAGATCGGCCAACTCTGAACCAAGCAGCAAGGATGGGAACCATGCGAATCCGAATCCACCAACACCCCGACGCCAGGAGAGAGGGCTTCACCCTCGCTGAGCTCATGGTCGTCATCGTCATCATCGGCCTCCTGGCCACCCTGGTGGCGAGTGATGTGGTCGGCTTCCTCTCAGGGGGCAAACGCACGAAGGCCGAGGCGGACATCACCTCGATCGAGACCGCGATCAAGAGCTACTTCCTGCAGAACGGTCAGTGGCCTGAGAGCCTCGAAGTCCTGATCGAAAAGGATGAGAATGGCCATCGCTTCCTCGACAAGCCTTCGGTCCCCAAGGATCCTTGGAAGCACGAATACGTCTATGAGCCGCCCGTCGGCGGTGAGGACCTCAACGTCATCTCCTACGGTGCTGACGGGCAGCCCGGAGGTGAGGGAGATGACGCCGACATCACCTTGATCGATATCAAATCCAGGTAACCCAAGCTCCTCTCCGATGGGAACCCCTCCGGCCCAAAGAGCTCGCTCCCAAGCCCCAGGCCCTCTGACTGGGGTGAGCCGCGGAGATGCTTCCCTGGCAGCCCGGCCGTGCAGGAGGCGCGGGTTCACCATGGTCGAGCTCATGGTGGTGGTGGCGATCATCGGCTTGATGACCGTGGTCGTCACCGTTTCGGTCGAGGCACTACTGCCCGGGGAACGCCTCAACACATCGATCCGCAACCTGGCCTCGGATATTCGCAGCATCCGCTCCGAAGCGATTAGCCGAGGCCTGGAGTTCCGCCTCGTCTACGACCTGGATGGCAACCGCTACCGCTGGTCGACCCCCTTCGCCATCGACAAGGGAGTCGTTCGCCAGGGGCAGGGCGAAGACTGGGAAGAAGGCGACCGCATCGAGTTCCCGTGGCAGGATCTCCCCGACGGAGTCGAGTTCCAGTCGGTCTACGTGGCTGGACTGACCTATACGACCGGGGAGGTCTTCGTCTCCTTCGATCCCCTGGGGACAGCCTCCGACCACAGCGTCATCATGAGCCAGCCCCAGTACGGCACGCTCTTCACGATCGAGGTCATGCCGCTTTCGGGCCTAGTGCGTATGCACGATGGAGAGTTCCTGCGCACGGAACCTTCGGATGGGGATTTCAGATGATGCGCCGGCATCTTCACGTCCGCTCTGGATTCACCCTGGCCGAGGCTGCGGTCACGATCGCCCTGGTGGCGATCACGCTGACCGTCCTGCTCCAGAGCCTGGAGGGGTCCAAGTTCATGGCCGGGCACACACGTGACCAGAAGATCGCGCGTGAACTGGCGCTCAAGGTCCTTTCGGAAATCGAGGCGGGCCTGTGGCAGGAGGATCTCGATTTCACACGCTCCGGAAACTTCTCCGAGGAGGGACACCCCCAGTTCTGGTGGGAGTTGGCGGTCGGTGATGAGAGCTTTTCCGACGCACCCGACCCCGATCCAAACCGGCCCTTCGACAACTGGGCGTACCGCGAGGAGCAGCGGAGGCTGCGGGAACAGGACCAGGCCACCGACGAAGAGGAAGAGGCCAGCGAGCCCTTCGAGAAGGTCCGTATCCGCGTGACCTTCACCAAGTACGGTGACCTGCCAAACGAACTGACGCTCGAGCGCTGGATACCTTGGGAGCAGGTCTATGGCAAGGACGAGGATGACGAGGAGGGCGACGCGACATCCGCGGACACCTCGGAGAACGCACCGTCGCAGGGGGGCGGAGATGGCTGAGCGTAACCCCTCGCGCAGCGGTTTCTCCCTGGTGGAGATCCTGGTTACCGTCGCCATCATGGGCCTGATGCTCACTGCGGTGACGCAGATGCTCACGAGTGTGCGCTTCTCCCGTGACATCATTCACAACGAACAGGAGGAGTACCTCGCCGGCCCGACCATCCTCGACCAGATCGAACGCGACCTGCGTGGCATCTGTGTCGCCGGTCTCCCCCTCCATTCGCAACTGCGCATCCGCAATCGGGTCGTCGGTGGTGCCGATGCCGATCGCATCGACTTCATCACGACGACCGACAGTCTCGTCTGGCGCGAGGATGGAGATCGCAGGATCCGCGCCGATGTGAACGAGGTGGGTTACTGCCTGCGCCCCAACCCCAATGACGAGGACTTCCTGGAACTCTATCGCCGCGAGGGGTTCGGGGTGGACGATCAGCCCTTCGATGAGGGTCGCTACACCTTTCTCTCTGACAGGGTGCGCACCTTCAACATCGAGATCTTCCCCCAGCGGGGTCCCGAAGACGACCTGGAGCCCCTGGAAGAGTGGGGCGTCGACGAGAGCGATCCCGACACCCAGGGCCTGCCGGCGTTCCTGCGCATCACGCTGGAGATTGAGCTAGAGCCGCGGCTCCTGCGGGAGACGATGCTGCTCTCCAAGCAGCTCAAGACCTATGTGCGTGTGATCAACCTACCGGAGAACCTGCGCTTCGCCAGCGACGGAGAGGTCCCGCGCCTCTCGATTCCCAAGCCCCCCTCCTCCCAGGGAGAGGATGGAGGCGCTGGGGCGGGCGAAGAGGACGGTCTCAACCCCTCCGGCTCCGGCGAGGGTGGCGAGGGAAGCAAGGACGACGGCGCGATCAGCGGAGGACGCGTCGACACTGGGGATGGGGGCTGAGGGGATGGGAGCTGAATATCCACGGCGCGGAGGTGGGCCACGAGGTACCGCCTGACGGCCGACGGCAGGGCGACATCGATGGACCTCGCTGAGATGGTCCTAGCCGGGCAGAACTTCGCGCCCCCCCAAGTAGGGCCGTAGCGGAGCAGGTACGCGCACGCGCCCATCCTCGAGCTGATGGTTCTCGAGCAAGGCGATCAGCATGCGCGTCGAGGCTGCCACGGTGTTGTTCAGGGTGTGGCAGAAGCGCACCTTGCCGTCCTCGCCCCGGTAACGCAGCCCCAGACGTCGTGCCTGGAACTCGTGGAAGCGAGAGGCGGAGTGGGTCTCCCCATAGCCTTCCCGGGAGGGCATCCAGGTCTCGATGTCGAACTTCTGGATCTGCGGCTGACCGAGGTCTCCGCCACAGACGTTGACCACTCGATAGGGCAGCTCCAGGGCCTGCAGAAGCTCCTCGGCGTTTCGCAGGATGGCTTGGTGATGCTCCAGACTACGGGCCTCGTCGTTCACATCGAGGATGACCTGCTCGACCTTTTGGAACTGGTGGACACGGTAGAGTCCCTTGGTGTCCTTGCCGTAGGTTCCCGCCTCCCGCCGATAGCAGGTGGACTGAGCCACGAAGCGCAGGGGCAGGCACTCCCCATCCAAGATCTCCCCCTGGTGGAGTGCGGTGATCGGGACCTCCGCCGTGCCCACCAGGCACAGGTCATCGCGCTCGTCGCAGCGGTAGGCCTGATCCTCCCCTCCTGGGAAGTATCCCGTGCCCACCATCGTCTCGGTCCGCACGAGGGTCGGAACGGAGAGTGGCGTGAACCCCTTGGCGACCATCGTGTCTACCGCCAGGCGCAACACGGCATTCTCGAGCAAGGCCAGGTCTCCCTTGAGAACATAGTTTCGTGATCCTGCCAGCCGCGCTCCGCGCTCGATGTCGAGCCAATCGTGCATCTGGCCGAGTTCGATATGGCTGCGCGGAGCGAAAGAGAAGCTCGGTGGATCGCCGACGCGGCGCAGCTCGACGTTGTCGCCATCGTCATCCCCGTCGGGAACATCGTCGGCCGGTACGTTGGGAACGCGCAACAGCAGGGCTTCCAGTTCCTCCCGCAGGGAACTGTCTCGCGCCTCGCCCTCCTTGAGCCGTGCCTTGAGCTCCTTCTGCGCCTCTGCCAGAGCGGGACGCTCCTCGGGGGGTGCAGCCGAGATGCGTTTGCCCGCTTCCTTCTGCTGCGAGCGCATGGCATCGATCTCTTGGCTGAGAGCACGCACCTGGCGATCGAGCTCCAGGATGCGGTCGACATCACAGGGGATGCGCTTCTTGGCAGCCCCCGCCTTGACGATTTCAGGGTGTTGACGAATGTATTTCAGATCGAGCACGGCACTTCCTCTGCTGCGGCACCACCAGCTCTACTGCGGCGGCAGCGGCTGGAGAGCATGCCAAGGCACAGCCCTGGACGCTACTTCCCTGGACGCTACTTCCAGGCGGACTCGATCTTGCCGAAGAGCTTGTTCTTCTTCTCGGTGAGCTGGACCTCGGCCTCCGCTCCATAGCGGTTGGGGAGCTCCAGATCGCCGGGGAACCAGGCCACCGCCCAATCTCCGGTGTCGTAGATCATCTGCTGGTCGAGAATCGCCGGCATCGGCTCGGGCTTGCTACCCCGCTTCGAGCCCGGCTTGCGCAGACTCACCGAGGGCCGCGGGACAGCGTTCCAGACGCGCTCGTAGCGCTCTCCGCTCCTCCCGATGACGCAGACACTCTTGCCGACGACCAGTACGGAGTCCTCGTCCACTCTCGCCTCGAAATCGAAGCCGTAGGGCGCCCCAATGGGGATCTCCACCTTCGCACCTTCCTCCACCTCGAAGGTCTTGGTGTGTTCGTCGCCGATGATGGCCGCCTTCATCAGCTGCTTCTTCTTGCCCTTGCTTACCATTCCGTAATAGATCGAGTAACGGCCGACGGGAACCTCGACCTCCTTGGATCCGACCAGATCGAAGTAGCTGTTCTCGTACTTCTTGGAACCCTTGAGAATCAGGAAGTTCGGCTTGAGCCCCTTGGCTGCGAGGGAGACCTTGCCCGTCTTCAGGCTGACCGGCTTGGCCTCGATCGAGGTTCCTCCATCCTTCACCACGAGCTGGTACCAAAGGTCGCCGATCTTGGTGTACTCGCTGAACGGCACGGCCCGCTTGCCCTTGCCGATGATCATCGAGTCCATATCCGGCTGGTAGTGGTCCTTGCTGATGCCCACATTGCCCCAGGAGGTCGCCGGGTTGCCGTAGATGCCGTTCAGATCCTCGTCGATGATGCGGATGGGTGTCGAGCCGAGATTGCCCACGACCGAACCTGCAGGAGTGATGTAGATCGAGAGCTGGGCGTCCTGGGGAGCCAGGTACATCTCGATCTTCTGATAGCTCTCCTTTTCAGCTCCCGTGATTGCCAGGAAGGCCACCTTGCGGCGAGCCGGGCCCTCGCCGATCTCAAAGGTCACCGGCTCCAAGCGTCCTCGCAGGGGAATCGGGACATCGGCCTTCCCTTCGGCGCTCCCGTCGCGGTCCGCATCGAGCACCAACTCCGCACTCCCGACGCGATGGATCTCCGGGGCCTCTTCGACGCGCGGAACGGGGGCCTTGGAGCCCTTCTTGCCGAGGGAGATGGCGTTCCAGGTGGGGTAGAGCTCATCGAGGAAGTAGCTCGGTCGTGTGAAGGCGTGGATGTCGTCGATCAGTTCGAAAGAGAGCTTACTCTCGAGGGTCGGCAGAACCTCACCCGTCGGCCCCTTGGGCTTTCCTGCATCGGGGCCGAGCTTCTTGGCATTGGGGCCAAAACCGAGCTTGGTCAACTGGTCGACCCGCGGCTTGACCGTAACGTAGATCATGTCTCGTAGACCGATCTTGTCCCGCGCCTGCAGGCACTTCAGGAATCCCGCGCAGGCCAGATCGAGATCCGCATCGTCTTGCCCTCGCAGTGCCTCGTCGTTGCAGTGCCCGACCAGGACCCACGCTTGCGAGGCGAAGTAGTAGTCCCCGATCGACTCGAAGGCCTCCGCAATGGAGGTCAACTCCGTGCTCAACCGTGCATAGGTGCTGCCGTCTTTCTTCTCGTTGTTGGCCCAATACTCGTCGAGCATACGCTGGTACTCCCCCCGCATGCGTATCCTGTCGCGCCGAATGGTCGGCTTGAGCATCGAGAAGTAGCGCTCCATCTTCTCGGGGAAATCGGTTTCCTCGGCGGCCTTCCACGCCTCACGCAGAGCAGCCATGCGGTCGAAAAGCACGTCATTCGGAGCGTTTCCGATGGCCTCTGCGGTCTCGATGATCCAGACCACGGCCTGGTCGGTGTGGCGGTCGATGAGCTTCTTCATCTCGTCCCGCGCACCGATCTTCATCGCCTGCTGGAACTTTTCCCGGAACTCACGATCCTCCGGCGTCTGGAACGACCGGATCGAAGGCGGATTGGCCGAAAGGAGCCTTGCCACTGCAAGGGGACTTGCCGCTGCACGGGGAGCAGCGGTGAGTGCGGTCAGACAGAGGAGCGTGGCGGTGGATCGAATGCGTCTCATCGGATGAAGAGCGGGAGCAAGAGGCCATGGCGGGACTGTGTGACCAGGTGCCGTTGTCCACCGGTCCCATAGTCCAGTCGGGCCCGCATTCTAGCCCGATCCCCCCGCCTCAGCGCTTGGACATGCGCTTGAGGAACTCCTTCTCCTGGCGCGTGAGGGCGTTCATGCCCTCTCGATGGATCTTGGCCAGGAGTTCATCCATGCGCTGCTCGTCCCGTAGCCCCCGCTCGTGCTCCTTGATGGCCCGCTTGCGCGACCGCTCCTCGATCAGATCCCGCCAGACCCAGCCCCTCTTGACCGCCAGGTATCCGAAGATCGCCCCCCCCAGGTGGACCATGTAGGCCACCCTCCCCGCTTCTCCGAAGCGCAGGTCGGTGGCCAGCCGCCAGACGTCGAAGGAGGCCAGGACCGCAGCCAAGACCCAGAGGCGCACGGGAAAGAAGAGGACGATGACCAGGGTCTGGGGCCGTAGAACGGCCATGGCGACGAGGACCGCCATCGTGCCCCCCGAGGCCCCGATGGCCAGGGCGTCACGCCCAAAGGCGAGGTTGGTGGCAAGGTGGGCCAGGCCACCGATGAGGATCGCTGCCGTATAGAAGAGAGCGAAGCGCCGAGAGCCGATCAGGGCCTCGAGCATCGTGCCGAAGAAATAGAGGCTGAGCATGTTGAAGAAGACATGCCCTCCATCCCCGTGCACGAAGGCATAGGTCGCCAGTTGGTAGATCGGGAAGTAGAAGTGGGACCACCAAGACGGGTTGAGACCGAAGATCCTCCAGAAGGTCCCGACCAGGAGCGGGTCGACCAGGAAGATCAGGCTCTGGAGCAGGAAGACCGCCACGTTGGCGATCAAGAGCACGCGTACGACCGGGGTCATGCGCGGCATGGCGAACCCGATCTGCGGTCGCCCGAACCCGTCGTCGTAGACCATGTCCCCCTCTAGTCTTGGAATCCGAGCTCCTCCAGGGAGCGCCCTGCGGCCTGTGCCGCGGCGGCCAGGGTATTGACCAGCAACATGGCCCGAGTCATGGGCCCGATCCCCCCCGGGACCGGCGTGATCCAGCCGGCCACGCCGCGGGCGGCTTCGAAATCGACGTCTCCGATGAGCTTGCCGTCCTCCCCGCGATTGATGCCGACGTCGAGCACGACCGCGCCGGGCTGGATCCAATCCCCCTGGATCAAGTGCGGGACCCCCACCGCGGCGACGAGCACATCCGCCCGTCGGCAGTGGTCGGCCAGGTTTCGCGTGCGACTGTGACAGATCGTGACCGTCGCGTTGCGCTCGAGGGCGAGCTGCACCAGCGGCTTGCCCACCAGCGCCGAACGGCCGACGATGACCATGTGCCTGCCCTCGATGCCGATGCCGGCTCGATCCAGGAGTTCCAGGCAGCCCGAGGGGGTGCAGGGACGGTGACCCGGCCGCCCCATGACCAGGGCGGCCACGGATGCCGAAGTCAGTCCGTCGACATCCTTGTGTGCTGGAATGCGCTCGATGACCTCCGTCGCATCGAACCCCGCGGGCAGCGGCAACTGCACCAGGATGCCGTGGACTCCCGCGTCCTCTCCCAGCTCGTCGATCAGCGCCAGGAGTTCCCCCTGGGGGGTGTCGGCGGCCAGGCGGATCGTACGCGCCTGGAAGCCGGCTTCGGTGGCGTCCCGATCCTTGCTGCGCACGTAGACCTGGCTCGCTGGATCATCCCCTACCAGCACGACCGCCAGGCCCGGAGGCCTCCCACCCCCCTCGATCAGTCTCTGCGTCGCCGCGCGCACATCGGCGCGCACCGCCGCCGCCGTTGCCTTCCCGTCCAAGATGATCGTCTCGCCAAGCTGCATGGGCCACAGGAGACCAAAGATCCCCGGCGGGGGAAACCACCCTCCGGAGAGCTTCCACCTTCTCGGCGGTGGAATCCGGCTAGAGGGCCGCTAGCTCAAGGCGTCTACTGGAGGAGTGACGACGGCGGATCGGAGGAGGCCGAGCCTCCGCGGTCCCGGAGCCAGGCTACTGCCGAGAGCAAGGCCATCGAACCGAGGAAGGCGTATCCCAGGGTCAGGTAGAAAAGCACCCCCTCGGTCTTGCCGTAGGAGTGCAGCCCCGCATTGAGTTCGTTGACGTGCCACCAAGAGAAGATGACCACGCCGCCCTGCAAGGCAACGAGGGCGTTGAAGGCGTGTTGACGGATGTAGCCCCCCCGCCAGGCGTGGAGAATGATGAGCTGGGAGAGACAGATCAACAGGGCACCGTTCTCCTTGGGATCCCAGCCCCAGAATCGCCCCCAGGACTCGTTCGCCCAGACCCCGCCGAGGATCGTCCCGACGACCGAGAAGACGAGGCTGAAACAGAGCACTCCGTAGGCCATGCGGGTGATCTCCCGATACAGAGTCCGGTCACGACGACGCACCCCCAAGGCACGCATGAGGATCCAGCCGATCGCAATCCCGGTGGCGAGGAGCCCCGCCCCGTAGCCGATCGTGATGCTGGTCACATGGGTTGCAAGCCAGAAGTTGGTGTCCAGCACCGCTTGGAGCTGTCCCATCGTGTCGCCACTGATCGCCGCACTCTTCACCTCATAGCGGAAGGCGAGAAAGGCCCCCAGGACCCCAAGAATCGGGCTCAGGGAGAGCCCCACACGCCTGCGATTGATCAGCTCGATCACCAGCCCCGTCAGGGTTGCGATGCTGGTGATGAACAGGATCGTGTCGTAGAGGTTCAGAACCGGTGGCCGTCCGCGCAGGATGCTGCGCCAGGTTACGAGGGTGACGGTGAGTGCCACCCCGATCGCGGTGAAGAGGAAGGAGAGCCGCGGTAGCCAGCGAGACTTGGGCCGCAGCCAACTGAAAGCGATGGTGATGAAGCCGAGTAGGAAGAAGATCAAGGCACGCATCACCAGGTGCAAGTTGAAGAGCCTCACCTCGCTCGCAATCGTCCCGTACTCCCCCCGGCGCTCCGCCTCCGCACGCACACTGTCGCGCAGGCGGACGAGCTCCTCGCGGAAAGCGGCAGGATCCTGGCGCTGTCGTGCCAGGGTCTCCAGGCTGGCCAGCCATCCAACGGCCTTCTCCACGTGCGCATCCGGCTGGGTCAGACCGAGGTAGAGAACCTCGACGGGATTGCGCCACTCGGGCTCCTCCGAGACGGGAACCTCGGGCGGGAAGAGCGCCGGTGCCAAGCGGGCCTCACGCCCCATCCCGTCCAGCTCCTCCAGGAAGGAGTTCAGAGCGTCGGAGTCATCACTGGAGCCGAGAGCTTCCTGAAGCTCGCTCCAGTGATCGAAGAGGAAGGAAACTCCAGTAGGCGCATCTCCACCCAACAGGGCCTGGCTGACGTCCTTTGGAAGGTGGAGTTGCACATTGGCCGTGGCCCCCAGAGCCCGTATCTCTTCGAAGCGCTGCACGTTGCGCGCCAGGCCCATGACCTGCTTGTCGAGCAGATCTTGGTTCTCACGACTCGAAGCGGTACTCGCCGCGGCATAGAGCGCATCGCGCCCCTTGGCCAGGGCCCTGTAGCTGTAGCGCGCCCGGCGCTTCTTGGCCGGGACCCCGATCAGATCGAGGATCTTGCTGTCGGAGACGACGAAGCACTCGTAATCCTCGGCCTGCTCGGGAAAGAAGACCAGATCCAGCAAGAAACCCGTGGGGTCGAGCTTCTCACCATTCGGCAGCCGGAGGGAGCGCTTGCCGTTCATCGCCAGAAGCGAGAAGCCGGCATAGGACTGCAGCGGCATCACGCGCCCTCCCTCCTGGACGGGCAGGGTGGCGGCGGCGTTCAAAGTCTCCTCGTCCCAAGGGGCGGAGCGAATGAAGCTGGAGGGGACCTGCGCCTTGGCCCCGCAGACCGTCATGGCGGAGAAGAATAGGAGCGCGAGGTATCGACGGATCATGTCAAGCTTCCTTTTCGCGCAGGCGAGCCTGGATCACGGTATAGCGCACGAGGCGGCTGAAGAAGGTCAGGATGAGTCCCGCTCCGATGATCCAGCAGGACCACTTCGGCCACTGATCCGATGGGTTGCGGGCGACCGAGAAGCCGCTGTACTCGCCCCTGCGATCTCTTCCCCAGTTGCTCTGGTAGAGGACGTGGCCCTCGGTACGCAGGGGCCGGTTCATGCTGATGGTGACCTTGCGCTGCTCCGGACCATAGATCACGTCGCTGCGGTAGACCTTGGGCGTGTTCGTGCCGGGGTAGTTCTCGCGCACCGTGTCGACCAGGGTCAACTTGAAGGGCAGACGGTGTCGGGTGTGATGCAGGTGCAGCGCCCAGAGCTTGCCATCCGCTTCGAAAGTCCAGGCCATGTAGTCCCCCGCCCCGAGCAGCGCAGTCTGGTCCCCCACGCGCACCACGAGCGCCGGAACCCGGTACTTGGGATCGGTATTGCCGGCATCTTCGCGCTTGAGCGCCCAGCCGTCGACGACCGGACTGTCGGCCTCCCACATGGGTCCCTTGGGGAGGATCTGGGCATGGGGCAGGAAACCGGAGACCTCCACATCGAAGGGCAGCTCCGGCGAGCTGAAAACCCGCCCCTGCCGAGAGCAACTCCGCAGGTCCGCATCGCCGATGGTGTACTCGGTCACGTCCGTAGTCTGGGAGGCGTCCCAAACCGAGAGCTCGACCTGGGTGTAGTCCCGGTAGTTGTTGATGGTCTCACCCTCGTAGAGCGTGGCCATGCCATAGTCCGAGCGCGTGAAGTTCACCACCCCGGCCAGGGCGAGCACGACCACCCCGAGGTGAGCGATGAGAACCCCGGCCGTGCGCCAGGCCCAAGGGATACGGATCAATCCGCCCACCAGCAGATTGAGCGCCAGCAGGCTGAATACCGTCCGGCCTCCGGGAAAGGGGAGGGCGCCGAGATGGGCGATCCAAGGAATGAAGAACTCCTGCTTGACGCCGGCTTCCCCGAGGTCCTTGTACTTCAGGGTTGCGGCAAAGACGAGTACGAAGAGCAGCATCAAGAGCACGCAGGCTGTCCCGAGCGATCCGACGGCACCCAAGGCCCCTGCGAGGGGCTTTTCAGTCTTCTTGCTCTTCATGGTCATCGTTCCCCGATCGAAGCGCAGAAGGTCTCGAAGTCTCCGCGAGCGGCCTCGACCTCCGCAGCCGGCCCCACGAGCTTGACGAAGAGGGCCTGATCCCCCAGCTCGCGCATCGTGCCCAGGAGAGTGGTGTTGGGCCTAGCCTCTCCGGACATACCCCGGTACTCCCCCGTCACCTCGAGGAGGGGGCAGTCCTCGCCCAGGATGGATACCGTCGGCAGGGCGTCGATCTCCGCCTGGGTCATCGGCCCCTGGCCGACCTGGCCCCGCCAGCGGTTGTAATTGGAGAGCCGATCCCCGCGTGCCAGGGCCAGGTAGCACTCCGTCCCGGGTGCGACCTGGTAGCTCACCAGGCGCATCGTGCGCGCCCCCTGGTCCTGCCAAGTCTCGGGTGCCTCCCAGGTGAGGTCCCCTGTCGGTGCAGCATCCCCGGCCCCCGCAGCGTCTTGCCCGCGCATCTCCTGCGCCTTCCGGCTGGGCCGCAGGGAGGTGCAGAAGCTCTCGAAGTTCTGCCGCTCCCCGGCGATGAGCGCCGAAGGGCCGGTCATCTTGACGAACAGGGTCTGGCCCGGAATGGGCACGATCAGGCCGGTCAGCCTCCAGTCCGGTCGCGCCTCCCCGCCCATCCCCGCGTAGGCC
>JALWOP010000083.1 GCA_027083445.1 Planctomycetota bacterium
GAGCGGGGAACAGGAGGGGCAAGAGGAGGAGGGGCATCGGCAGCGTAGGCTGCCCACGATAACGTGCGTGGCGCTGGAGGTTACCGATGCTCGCTCCGGGTGAGGGGCCCCGCCCTCCTCCGGGAAGGGCCTTCTCCGGGGACGAACTCCGTGGTGTCCCCCCTACTCACCCGTGGTGACTCCAATATCGAGGGATCCGCTCATCTCCATCGACATCTCCATCAGCATGGACTGGGGACCGAAGTTCATCTCCATCTCCATCTCCATCTCCATCGAGGTGTCGCCACTGAGGTCCAGGCTGTGCACCCGTCCCTGGTCGAGATCCCACTCCAGGGTGCCCTTGCCCTCGAGGGCGAAGTGCACGTCGGCTTGGTTGAGGCTGATTTCCAAGCCTTCCTGCCGCTGCATCTCCATCGCCTCTTGGACCAGGTCACTCATGTCGCTATTCGAATCGACATCGAGGTCGATCTCGATCACGGCGAACCGCCCATCTTCGCCCTCGCGCACTTCGCTCAGGGTTCCGGAGGCCTTGCCCCGGAGGATCTCGCTGAACATGCGGCGCATGTTCGTCATCAACTCGGGATCGGCCGGTCCCATGCTCGCCTCGTCCCCATCGATCTGCATGTCGATCTTGAGGTCTCCACCGGGGGCCACCACGCTCACGAGCCCCTCGAGGGGAATCTCGTAGCGATCGCCGACGGTGAGGGGGCGCGCCGGAAGGAGGTCCCGCAGATCCATCTCCATCTCCAGCCCCTCGAGCCATTCATCCTCGCCCTGAGCCTCCTCATCGGCCCAGGTTGCGTCATAGTCAGAATCCTCCGCGTTCCACTGGAAGTGCACTTTCAGGCCCTCGAGGGGTGAGGTTCCCGAGCCCGAGGGGGTGGCTGTCTCCGTGCCCGCCGGTCCGCCCTCCGCGGTCATCGACATGTTGAACTCCGTGTCGATCGAGTCGTAGGAGCGATCGAGGCTGACCGGGCGGCCGTCGGCGACCTTGCCGTAGGTGTCGGTGACGGTGACGGCCAGGGTGTTCTCCATGTCCATCTCCATCTGCGGCATCATCGGGTTCTCCTCGCCGTTCATCAGCACCTGCATCTCCTCCAGCGTGTAGTGGCTCGTGACGCTGAAGGTCTTGGTCAGGGAACTCCCGGGCTGGGGCTTGAACTGCACGCGGACCTGGTCTCCGCTGGGGCGTAGGGCGACCAGAACGGGAGCGGCGAGGAGGAGCGGGAGGAGGATGGATCGTTTCATGGCGCGTGGCGGTCGGGGGGTGGGCGGGTTGAAAGGCCCTTGTGCCATGCGCCCAACCCCGGTGCAACGCCTCACTCGCCTGGGCCGGCGGTGTGACCCACCCCCTGGTGGGCTTCTAGACGGTGCGGCGGGTCGGCGGAGGGCTTTCCTGTTCAACCCACAGGCACGTCAAACCTCCGTCGCCCGCCACCCCACACCGACGCTCGGGACCGGGGCTGGACCCATCCTGGCTCGCTGGGCTCCCGCCAGGTGGGGAGGCAAAAGGTGGGGATGAAAGGATTGGGTGAGGTGCCGGGGCTAGGACTGCGCTCGGCCCGCGGCTAGGCTAGAACCGTAGCCCTCCTCTCCACCACCCAACAGTCACAGGAGCCAGGTCGATGAAGGTTCGGATCGAGTACTGCGGACAGTGAAACTACAAGCCCCAGGCGGTCGGTCTGACCGCTGAACTCAAGGAACTCTACCCCGATGTCGAGGTCGAACTCGTCCAGTCGGGCGGCGGGGTGTTCGAGGTCACCGTCGACGACGAGCTCGTCTTCTCGAAGAAGGCTGAGAGTCGTTTTCCCGAGTACCAGGAGATCCCCAATCTCCTGATCTGAGCCGCTTCAACGGGTTTCGGTTCGCCCCCCGGCCGGGACGAGCCCGCCACGAACTCGCCACGGGGGCCGGACCGGGCGCCAGGACCGGGCGCCAGGACTGGGCGCCAGGACCGGGCGCCGAATCGACCGTCCCCGAGCCCACCGCACTCGAGCCAGCATCTCGAGGGCGAGAGAGAAGAGTGGATGTCTATCGGGAGGGAGCGCCCGGATGCCTGGGCTTGCCGTTCGGCGAGGCCCTCGGCCTTGGCAGTCGGCCTTGGCATCGAGGCGGGGAGCAAGGGACTGGAGGGTCCAGGGAGATTGGGACCCGGGGGAATCAGGACCCGGGGAGACCAGGGGCCGGGAGGACTAGAGGGCGTAAAGCAGCAGACCGAGCACCAGGGCGAACAGGAGGGCCGTCGTCGTCGTCGGCACCTGTCCGCGAGTACCCGCTGAAGGTTGCGGAGCCATGGTGAATCGCGGATGGGGAGGGGAGAGAGAGCCTCGAACCCCCACGAGTGGAGGTCCACCCCCACGGATACCATGAAGGGCGGATTCGTGGTTGCTTCATTTCGGGAATTGGCCTCTTTTTGGGGGAAACCCGGAACCTCCGCTTCCGTTCGATCGACGTCCCCAGCCCTCCAAGGCGGCCTGGGACCTACCCAGCCGTGGCTCTGCGGCCCTGGGGCGCTATCCTCCTCGCCTCGATGTCCTCCCCCAAGCCTCCTCCCGCGACCCCCCCCGCCAATCGTCGCAGGCCCTATACGAAGATCGTCGCCACGATCGGTCCCTCTTCCGAGGACCGTGTCGGGGAGATGATCGATCAGGGCCTGGCCGTGGCACGGCTGAACTTCAGCCACGGGACCCGGGAAGAGCACCTCCGGCGCTTGAGCAAGATCCGCGCCGCCGCCCGGGAGCGCATGCTCCCGGTGGGCATCCTGGCCGACCTGCCGGGTCCGAAGATGCGCACGGGCACCTTTCCAGGGGGCCGCATCGAACTGACCGAAGGGGAGGTCGTACGGGTGCGTTCCGGTGACGGTGAGGCCCTGCCCGGCGAGGTGCTCATCGACATCGAAGGTCTGAGCGGGGCGCTCGCCGCGGGACACCGTATCTTCCTCGCCGACGGCCAGGTCATGCTGCGGGTGCGGGAGGTCTTCGGAGAGATGGCCCAGTGCCGAGTCGTGCGCCCGGGGATCGTCGGTGATCGCAAGGGGGTGCACCTGCCTGACTCGGAGGTGGACTACGAACTTCCCACTGCGCAGGACCGGGAGTGGATCGCCTTCGCGGTGGAGGCCGGGGTCGATTTCCTCGGTATCAGCTTCGTCGGACACGCGGGTGAAGTGGAGGAGATCCGCAGCCTGGCCCCGGGGGTCGGGCTCGTCTCCAAGATCGAGCGCACGGTCGCGCTCGAGAATCTCGACGAGCTGCTCGAGGCCTCCGACGGGATCATGGTGGCCCGGGGCGACCTCGGGGTCGAGCTCGAGCTGGCTCAGCTTCCCATCGCCCAAAAATCCATCATCGGGGCCGCCGTGCGCGCGGGCAAGTTTTCGATCACGGCGACGGAGATGCTCGAATCGATGATCCACTCGAGTCGTCCGACGCGGGCGGAGGTGACGGATGTCGCCAATGCCGTCCTGGACGGAACGGACGCGGTCATGCTCTCCGCGGAGACCGCGGTGGGGGACTTCCCCGTCGAAGCGGTTGAGACCATGGCTGAGATCACTCGAGCCGTCGAGCAATCCCAACGCTATGAGCAGCGGCCACGTCAGAAGCTGAGTTCGGTCGATGCGACCTTCAGCACGGCGACCGCCATGGCGGCGGTCCAGGTGGCGGGGGCCCTGGGGCTCTCGAAGATCATCTGTTTCACCGAGACCGGGAACACCGTGCGGCTGATCTCGCGCTACCGCCCGAGCTGCGACATCATCGGGCTCTGCCCCAATATCGGGCCTGTGCAGCAGATGACCGTGCTGGACAACGTGCAGCCCATTCTCTTCCGCCGGGAACCCAGCCTCGAGGACATGCTTTACATGGCCGCGGAGATGCTGGTCGTCCGCGGAATTGCCGAGTACGGCGAGGAGGTCGCCTTCGTCGCCGGTGTGCCCCCTGGAGTGGCCCGTAGCACGAACGTGATGAAGCTCCACCGCATCGGCGAGGAGGTCAAGCTCTCCTGACCGGTGTGCCGGGTGAGCACCCATCCTGCCCTGTCGTTTCCTCTCCGGTATGACTTCCGAGTTGCACATCCCCCGGCGTTCGCCGGGTGCCCGTACCGACTGGTCGAGGCTCGCCTCCCGGACCCGGCTCCACGCCGAAGACCTCCCCGCCAGCGAGCTCGAAAAACTCGAACCGATCCTGCGCGAGGACGTGCTCTCGGAGTACGACGCACGTTTCCTCTCGGCCTACCTGCACGGGAAAGGTTTGCCCTTCACATCCCGGTTTCGGCTGGCGGAGGAGCGCTGGCGGGAGGACGAGGAGCGGCACTACCACCACACCGCCGAGGTTTATCGGGAACTCTATGGGCTCGATCCAGAACTTCTCGCGGATCGACGGGCCCGGTTCGAACCACTCGAAGAGCTCTTCGACGATGAACTGTCCATTCTCGTCCTGCTGGCCTACGACGAGCTGGCCACGGTGGGGGCCTACCAGGCGAATCTCGAGGCCTATGGGCGGCTGGGACCCGCCTACCGCGAGTGGGTGCGGGCCCTGGTGGCGGACGAGGCCTGGCACTATGCGATGTTTCTGGCGGTGCTGCGCGACGCCCACGGCGACCGTCTCGATCAGGCCGAGGAGTCCCTGGAGCGGGTGATCGCTTACGAGGGCACTCCCTATGGAGCGACCTTCGTGCTCGACCACGACGATCCGGTTTTCACCCCGGGCCTCCTGGAGCGGACCGCACGGCTCCTGCGCCGACACCTGCGGGACGGGAGTGGTGGGGGGGAGGGGATCTTCGAGGGGCTCTAAGGCTCTGCGGGAGCGGCCCTCAGGGAGCCGGCCCCGGCTTGCCCATTGACTCCACGCCTTCCACCCAGGAAGGTACGCGCCCTCCTCCTCGGCTCACACCATGCTCAACCGTTTCCAATTCGCTCGCCTGCGGTCCTTCCGCCGGGCGGCTCACCTGCAGGAGCAGGTGACACGCCGACAGACCGTCGGCGCGCGTGTGGTCTGCGTCGCCAGTGGCAAGGGGGGCACGGGCAAGAGCGTGGTGGCCACCAACCTGGCCCTGCACCGGGCACGGATGGGGGAGCGCGTCCTCTTGGTCGATTTCGACGCCGGCCTGGCCAACGCCCACCTGCTGCTCGCCCTGGCCCCGGCCCACGACCTCGGACACGTGCTCGAAGGTCGCGTCAGCGCGCGGGAGGCCCTGGTCGAGGGGCCCTCGGGCCTCCGTCTGTTGTCGGGGGGGGTGGGCCGCCAGACCCTGATCGACCCCACCCGGCGGGAACTCGATCGCCTCTTCAAGGCCCTTCGGCCGCTCGAGGAGGACTTCGACCTGATCCTGATCGACCATGGGGCGGGAGTCGGGTACTCGACGGTGGCCCACCTGGCCGCCACGAGCACCCTCCTCCTGGTGACCAACCACGAGGTGACCGCCCTCTCCGACGGCTACGCGGTCTACAAGCGTGCCACGGCGGTCAATCCCACCATCCGAGTGGGCCTGGTCGTCAACCGAGTCCCCGACCAGCGGCTGGCGGAGGCTGCCTGGGACCGTTTCCGGGGGGCAGCGGTCCGTTTCCTCGGCCACCATCCCGAGTATGTGGGCTGGATCCCCGCCGATCCGGCCGTTCCCCAGAGCGTCCAGAGGCGCGAACCGGTGCTGCAGAGCTTCCCGGACAGTTCGGCTGCCCAGGCCCTGCGCCGGGTCGCTGCCTGGGCGCCTATTGATCACGCCCGTACCGCTAGTGCATTCTACGAGCGGGCTCGCCGGGCCCTGCGCTGACGCGCGGGGCACGGCCCGCTCCACCCACCGCAACTTCCACCGGCATACCCCCAGCGGTTCCCATCAACTGGTGCCCATCAACCCGTCTCTTGCCCGACCCGCTCTCGCCAGGCCCGCCCCGGGCTGGATCGAGTGGAGCGAGCCTCGCTGACTCGGGGGTCCCGCGCTCCCCATGATCGAACCACGCCCGAACGTCTCGGTGCTCTCTCTGGTCAACCAGAAGGGCGGCTGCGGCAAAACGACGACCGCCGTCAATCTGGCCGGTGCATTGGCTGCCCGGGGTGAGCCCGTGCTCCTGATCGACCTCGACCCCCAGGCCCATGCGACCCTGGCCCTGGGCTGCGCCATTCTCGATGAGCCTTCGATCGCCGAGGTGTTGCTCGACGAGGCACGGCCGATCGAGGCCATCCAGCCCGCTCCGGGCGGAATCGACCTCTTGCCGGCCTCTCCCCGACTGGGAGAGTTCGAGGACGTCAGCGAGAGGCTCCTACATCCCGAGCAACGCCTGTCGAGATCGATCACCGCCCTCGGCGAGCGTTACCGGTGGGTGATCGTCGATTGCCCTCCCCGGGCGGACGGGGTCCTGTGTGCCAATGCCCTCTTCGCGAGCACGACCGCCCTCTTGATCGTCGAGACGGGAGCCTTCGCTCTGCAAGGGGCACTGCAGGCGCTGCGCGTCTTCGAGGAGACCGCCGAGCGCCAGGGTCGCAAACCCCCGGTCAAGGTGATCGGAACCCTCTTCGACCGACGCACACGCTTCGCCCGCGAGTTGCTCGTCGCCATGCATGGCCGCTTCGGTGAGGAGATGTTCGACACGGTGATTCGCACCAGCGTACGGCTGCGTGAAGCCCCGGCCGTCGGACTACCGATCCAAGAGCTGGCCCCCACCTCGCGGGCGGCCGCTGACTTCGATGCCCTGACCGAGGAGATCATGCAGACCCTCGCTCCCTCCACGACCGAATCCACTTCCTCCAGCGGCCCTACACCCGCCGCCCCTTCGACCCCGACCCGTGCCCGCGGTTGACCCTGATAGGACCATGGAAGCCCTCGCCCTCCTCTGCACCCTTCACGCGGACGGCCCCACGAGCCTGCGACGTCTGCGCAGTGCCGGCTGCGCCTCTCTCGTCCAACTGGAGCGCATGCCCATCGATGAGCTGGCCGGCGTGCTCGAGGTTCCCCCCGCGGTCGCCCGGCGATTGGCCCGGGAAGCCCGCGGCCTCTCCTCCCGCTTGGACCTGGGGCTCGACGACTCCGAGGAGGCGCCCGAACTGGGTCAGGTTCAGGCGGCGCCGCCGACCCAGGCCCTCTCCGGAGCGACCGGGGGGGGCAGCGGCCACTCGACGGGCCGGGGCTCGAGCCTGGGACGGCACGAGCGGGCCCTGCTCGAGCGGGTGGTCGGGCATTGGCGCGAGTCGGACCGGGAGACCCCGCCCCTGGTCGTCGATCGTTCCGATCCGCAGGTCGCTTCGGAGGCGAGTGGTGCAGGACCCGACCAGCCCCGAGAGCGGGAGCTCGCTCCCCGGGAGGCCGATCCCATTCTGGCCGAGACCGTAGAGGCGCGACCGACGACGGAGGCGCAGGCGGCCGAGGACGCTCCTCTCCACCCAGAGGCCCGCGCAGCAAAGACCCCCGCGGCCCTCGTCGGCGGGGAGGTCGACGGCCTGGATGCCGGGCTCGCGGAGGCACTGGCGGCTGTCGGCATTACGGATCTGGCCTCCTTGGCCCGGGCCGACGCCCTCTCCCTGTCCCGGAAGCTCGAGCGTCCCTTCGCAACCCTGCGCCGTGTGCAGTTTCTCGCCGCGCGCCGAGCGGCCGAAGCCGCTGCGCCCGAAGCTGCACCGGCGGGGGATCCAGCGCAGGCCTCCATCCCCGAACCCCTCGAGGAGCGACCGACCGCGATCGAGCCGGGCGGAGCGGAGATCGAAACAGCGCCGAAGGCCGCACCGCCGATTCAACCTGCGAGGCGGCCGGATCCTTCGGATCGCCCCGAGGAGTGCGCCGCGGCCAGCGCCCCGGAGGCGCGGCCCCTCGTTCCCGCCAACCAGCTCCCCCTCCCCGTGGGAGAGAGGCCCAAGCTGGCGCGCAAG
>JALWOP010000084.1 GCA_027083445.1 Planctomycetota bacterium
CAGGCCCCCCCGCGCTACCTCCCCGACCACATCCTGCCGCCCTACGCCTACCTGCCCGGGCGGGATCCCCACCCCACGCGCCATCCCCAGGGACACTCCTTTGGGCGTGATGAGGCTGCGCGTCCCTACCTTCCCCCGCAGCGTTGGCGGGAGAACGAGGACTATCTCCTGGGGGTGGACCTCTACAACCAGGGCTACCTGTGGGAGGCCCACGAAGCGTGGGAGGGCATCTGGCATCCGGCCAGGGGCAACCCTCTCCTGGCGGACTACTTGCAGGGCCTGATCCAATGCGCCGCGGCGGCACTCAAGCTTCCGATGGGACAGCCCGCCGGCCTCGCGAAACTCTCCGCCCTGGCCCTAGAGCGTCTCGAGCGGGTCCACGACGCCTCGCCGAAGGGTTACATGGGCCTCGACGTGGGTGCTTTCGCCGAGGCCTTTCGCGGTTTCGCCGGGAAGGCGGAAGAACTCGCCGCTCGCCCCGCCTTGATTCTGGAGTCTCCCGGGTGACCCCCCAGGGTCTCATTCCCAGCCCGTGGACGACGGGGATGCTCGCACTCCATTCCTTGTTCTTGATCGTGAAGGAACCGACGCTCTTACCGACACCGGAGGCGCATCGGGGCCGCCTGATCGGACGAGGTGGGCCACTCCGGGGTGGAGGCTAGCCCAGGTACTCCTCGAAGGCCTCGGGGTTGAAGCCGACCAGCCAGGTCTTGCCGCGGCGAATCGCCGGAGCGCGCAGGTTGCCGGAGGGACCGATGACCGCCTTCCTGAAGGCCTCGTCGTCCACGGGGACACCTTCGCGCAGGTCGAAGCTCTGTACCTTCTTGCCTCGCATGGCGACCAGTCGGTTCGCCCCTTCGAGGAGCTGGGGAAGATCGTCGGGAGCGAAGCGCTGCTTGCGTGCATCCACCGTCTCACGGACGGTGGCGCCGACGCCTTCGAGGAAGGCGTCGGCCTTGGAGCAGCCCGTTCAGCCCTTGCGGTGATAGTAGAAATCGATGCGGCTGGCCATGGGTCTAGCTTACCCCTCTCCCCAGGTGCCGGGCCAGGGCTGTCACCGGCCCCAGCAACTCCTCCAGAGAGGCCCGTTCGAGGGGCGGCACGTGCAGGAAGAGACCGGGGATCCCCTGTTCGGCCGCTCGCACCAGCACATGGCGATAGATGCGCTCGCAGACGTACCCCCCCGCATCCCGAGAGCACTCGATGGCACCGCGCCATCCACCCGAACGTAGGGCGGCGATGAGGGGCGGCGGATCGAGGTTCGTCTCCAGGTCTCCAGCGCCTCCGCCCATCCGCCCGGAGAGATCCGCCCCGCAGCGGCCCTCGTTGTCCAACTTCGTGGAGCGAAGATGTGGCCTGGCACGCACTTCGATTCGCAGGGCGGAGCCGGGGTGGACCCCCAGGGAGAGCAGCGCGGTCGGGGGCCGGGTGAGACGCGCGAAAGCCTCGTCCCAGGCCCGGGCACTGCCCTCGAAGGTCACCGGGAGTTCGACCCCGACCATCCCCCCCTCCCGATCCAAGGCGCGAGCCAGGAGGCCCGAGGGGTTCTCCGGCACCCCCTCGAAGGGGCCGAAGCCGGTGACGAAGAGCAGCCCAGATTCCATGGCAGACGATTCTAGCTCCCCCCCTCGCCCCCATCCGCTCGCTCACTACACTGTCCGCGCCCATGAAGGACACGGTGCGCATCGCCAACGGCCAGGGTTTTTGGGGGGACTCGATCCTGGGTCCCATCCGCCTCCTGCGGGAGGGCCCGATCGACTATCTCACCCTCGACTACCTGGCCGAGGTCACCATGAGCATCATGCAGAAGCAGAAGTCCCGCGACCCATCCAAGGGGTATGCAACCGACTTCGTGCGGCTCATCGATCGCATTCTACCCGACCTCCAGCGCACCGGGACGCGGGTGGTCGCCAATGCCGGAGGAGTCAATCCGAAGGCCTGTATGCAAGCGGTACTCGAGGTCTGCCGGCGCCACGGCGCAAGCGGAGTCCAGGTCGCCATCGTCGAGGGGGACGACATCCTCGAGAAGTTGGACGACCTGCTCGCCGCAGGGGAAACCTTCACCAACATGGACACGGGGGAGCCCCTTTCCAGCGTGCGTGATCGGGTCACCAGCGCCAACGTCTACCTGGGTGCCTTTCCCATCGCCGAGGCCTTGGACCGGGGCGCCCAGATCGTCATCACCGGGCGGGGTACCGATCCGGGCCTGGTGATCGGGCCCATGATCCACGAGTTCGGCTGGAAGGCGGATGATCACGACCTGCTCGCCGCCGGCACGGTCGCCGGTCACATCGTCGAGTGCGGCGCCCAGTGCACCGGAGGAAACTACACCGACTGGCGCACGATCCCCGACCTGGCGATGATCGGCTATCCGATCATCGAGATGGCTCCGGAGGGAACCTTCGTCATCACCAAACACCCCGGCACCGGCGGGCGCGTCGACCAGAGGACCGTCACCCACCAGCTCGCCTACGAGATGGGCGACCCGGCGGCCTACATCACCCCCGACGTGGTCGCGGACTTCACCTCCGCCCGGCTCGAAGAGAACGGCCGGGATCGCCTGCGGATCCACGGCGTGCGCGGTCTGCCGCCCACCCCCACCTACAAGGTATCGATGAGCTATTCCGATGGATGGAAGGCCGTCGGACAGCTCACGATCTCGGGACCCGACGCCCTGGAGAAAGCGCGGCTGTGTTCCGAAATCGTCTGGCAACGACTGGCCTACGACGGCTTCGAGTACGCGCCGGAAGAGCGCCTGGTCGAGTTTCTCGGAGCCAACGTCTGCCACGCCGGGATCGAGATCCCCGGGATGGGAACCCCCTCCGAGATCGTTTTGCGCATGGGTGTGCGCGGCCCCGACCGAGCTGCGGTCGACCGCTTCGGCAGCGAATTGGTGCCCCTGGTGACCTCCGGCCCGCCGGGCGTGACCGGTTTCGCCGGGGGGCGCCCCAAGGCGACCGAGATCATCGGCTACTGGCCGGCACTGATGTCCAAGGAGCGGGTTTCCACCCGCGTCACCGTCACCGAAAGCTAGTTCCCATGCCCCAGGTCCTGCTCTCCCGCATCGCCATGGCCCGTTCAGGGGACAAGGGTGAAGGCTCCAACGTCGGAGTGATCGCCCGTAGCGATGCCGCCTACCGCTTCCTGCGCGACCACCTCACCGCGGAGGTCGTCCAACGCCACATGGCAGGTATCAACCGGGGGGGCGTCGTGCGCTACGAGGCCGACAACCTGCGTGTCTTGAACTTCCTCCTCGAAGACAGCCTGGGAGGCGGCGGTTCGGCCAGCCTCAAGACCGACGCCCAGGGCAAGACCCACGGCTTGGCGCTCCTCAGGCTGAAACTCGACGTCCCCGAGGATGTCTTGGAGTCCACGGTAGAGGGAACAGTAGAGGGAGCTGTCGGGGAGGGAGCCGAAGCCTGATGGACGTGCGGCTCGAACTGCGCGAGAAGGCGCGGCGCCTCCGGCCCCGAATCGTGCTGCCCGAGAGCCGGGATGAGCGCGTCTTACAAGCCGCGGCCAGCCTGGCCGGAGAGGGGCTGGTCCAGCCGGTCTTGATCGAAGCGCGCGGCATGGGCGAGGTCCCCCCGGGCGTCGAAAGCCTGCGTCCCTCCGCCGATCCACGCCTGGAGGAGTTCGCCCGGAGACTGCAGGAGCGGCGGGCCCACAAGGGCATGACCCTCGACGAGGCACGCGAAAAGCTGCTCGATCCACTTTGGTTCGGAGCGGCGCTGGTCGCTTCCGGCGACTGCGCCGGAGGGGTCGCCGGCTCCCAGGCCGCCACCGCCGACGTTCTGCGGGCGGGACTGGCCGTGATCGGCCTGGAGCGCGGGTGTGAGACGCTCTCCTCCTCTTTCTTGATGATCTTCGAGAAGGACCTCTACACCTTTGCCGATTGCGGCGTGGTTCCCGATCCGACGGCTGAGCAACTGGCGGACATCGCCATCGCTTCGGCCGAGAGTCATCGCCGCTTGACCGGGCTGGCCCCCAAGGTCGCCATGCTCTCCTTTTCGACCAAGGGCTCGGCCAGCCACCCCAAGGTCGAGAAGGTCGTGCGGGCCACCGCACTGCTCGCCGAGCGGGCACCGAACCTCACCGTTGACGGTGAGCTGCAGCTCGACGCCGCCATCGTGCCTGCGGTTGCCGAGCGCAAGGCACCCCGCTCCCCCCTGGCCGGCCGCGCCAACGTGCTCGTCTTCCCCGACCTCGATGCGGGCAACATCGGCTACAAGCTCGCCCAACGGCTGGGGGGAGCCATGGCGCTCGGTCCCCTGATCCAGGGGTTGGCCCACCCCTTCATGGACCTGTCCAGGGGCTGCACTGCCGAAGACATCGCTCTGGTCGCCTGCATCGCCGCGGTACTTGGGGCATGAAGCGGCGGGTGGGAATCCGGCTCCTCTCCCTCGCGGGGCTCTGCCTGGGGTGCACACTCCAGGGCTGCGTGACCCTCTTGGAGGGTCCGGTCAGCAAGGTCGAGCACGTGGAGCAGGTGCGCCCCACCGGCGTGCGCTTTCGAGACATCCTGACCGGGGTCGGCCGGCGCGTGCGCGTGACCGACCGCATCACGATGAACTACACGGCCAAGATCCACGGAGACGGGAAGGTCGACTCGACCTATGACCGTGGAGAGCCGGTGACCATCCTGCTCAGTGCCTCTCCCGTACTCGGCTGGATGGACGGCATCCCGGGCATGCGCGAAGGCGGTAAGCGCTGGATCCTGGTTCCGCCCCACCGGGCCTTTGGCGACGAGGGGGTCGAGGGCCTGATTCCACCCGGAGCCACCCTGGAGTTCCTGGTCGAGCTGATCTCCCTGGAGCGCGTGCGGTGAACGAACCGCGCGAACTCGACCTGCATGGACTGCGCGTCGAGTCCGCCCTGCGCTTTTTGGTCCAGGAGCTGACCTACTGCCGCTCACGCGGCATCCGGGAACTCTTGGTCATCGTCGGCCGTGGTTGGCACAGCCCGGGGCAGCGCCCGGTCCTGGGACCGGCGGTACGCGCCTGGGTCCTTTCGCCCGAGGGGCGCGCCCACGGAGTGGTCAACTGTCGCCCCACGGCGCGTGGTGGAGCCCTGCTCCTGCGTTTGCGGGGTTGACGCCCCATCCCGCAGGCGCAGGATGGCCCCTCCGGCCGCGATCCGCCGCAGCGCGCCTTTTCCAAGATCAACCCCAACCCACGATCACCTTGCGCCTCATCCTCGCACTCCTGCCCCTCGGCCTCCTCGGTTGCCGCTCCCATGTCGCCTACCCCGAGCGCATGTACAACGAGGTGCTCGAACTCTTCGCTTCCCACGAGGGCACGGGGGGGCTGCGTCGAGATGTCCGCGACTCGATGGAGCGTCGCTGGGCCACGGTTGCACGTTGGGCCGATGAGGGTCTGCTCGCCACCCCCACCGACAAGCTCTGGGCTGCGCTGACCCTGACCCTCTCCGATCACGAGGAGCACCTCGTGCTCGCCGAGAGCCTGGCGCTGGAGGCGGCGGACGCGGGGGAGACGCGCGCCAACCTGGCCTACGCACACGCGCAGGATTGCCTGGCCCTGCATCGAGGGGAGGCGACCCAGCCCTGGGGAACCGAGTACCGCTACAACCATGTCCTGGGCCGCTACGAGCTCTACCCCCCCCCCGATCCACGCACGAGCGACGCCGAGCGTGAGGCGATGGGCATTCCACCCCTCAGCGAACTCCGGGCGGGGATCGCGGAGCTGAACCACGATCCCGCGACGGAAGCTCTCCGTGCACGAATCCAGGCGCCGGGACAGGCAGCGAAGGAGTAGATTGGGCCCATGTTGCCCACTCCCATCTCCTGCGTTGCCCTCTTGGCTCTGCTCAGCACCCTGCCCACCGGAGAAGAGCAGGGCGCTTTCTTGCAGGACGACAAGGCCCTCGGGCTCGCCCTCGCTCGGGTGACCCAGTCCGATCTGGCGACGCGACTCGCGGTCGGAGAATCCCGCCAGGGACGGCGCATCGAGGCGCTGCGCATGGCGGGGGGCGAAGCGAGCGAGCCACGCCCGGCCGTCCTGATCGTCGGGGGCCTGGAGTGCGCCGAGGCCTGGAACAGTGGACTCGTCCTCGGCCTGGCTCGCCGGCTCACAGAGGAGTACGCCCAGGACGAGGCGGTTCGCGACCTGCTCGACTCGACGACGCTCTACTTCATTCCCCGGGCCAATCCGGACGCCTGCCAGGCGCGCTTCGAGAAGCCTCTGGCGGAGAAGCCCGCAACGGGCCCGGGTGGCGACGAGGATCGCGATGCCCGCCGGGGTGAGGATGGCCCAGAGGACATCAACGGCGACGACGTCATCGCCTGGATGCGCGTTCCCGACCCCAGCGGCGAGTGGATGGCCGACGCCCTCGACCCGCGGGTCCTGATTCCCGTCGAGGGGCATCCCACCCAGCGCTGGCGTCTCGTTCCCGAGGGCTTGGACAGCGACGGCGACGGCAAGGTCGCCGAGGATCCCCCTCTCGATGTCGAAGTCGATCGCAACTTCCCAGCCGGCTTCGAGGAGCACACCCCCCGCGCGGGCGCCTATGCCACCTCCGAACCCGAGAGCCGTGCCCTGTGCGACTTCGTCCTGGCACACCCCGACATCCAGATGGTCCTGGTCTATGGCTCGCGGGACAATCTGGCCTCGGTTCCCGAGGGTGTTCCCGATGATGCCCCCGATGTTCAGCGCCTGCCCCCACCGCCACCGCGGCAATCGGATGCGGCCATCCTGCGCGAGCTGGCCCAGCGCTACAAGAAGCTCACCGGGGACGAGGGCGGTGAGCGAGGAGACGATTCCGGCACCTTCGCCCGTTGGTGCTCGGAACATCGCGGGCTTTGGACCCTGGCGATCGACCCCTGGTCGATTCCCGACAAGGAGGAGGCGGAAGATTCCGGATCGAAGCCGGCTGGGGAAGAAACGAGCGCTCCGCGACTCTCGCGACAGGCACGGCATCTTGCCTGGCTCGAGGCCCGGGGGGTCGAGGCCCATCTGGGTTGGGAAGCCTTCGCGCACCCGACCCTTGGCGCGGTCGAGATCGGTGGCCCGCGCCCCTATGCCGAAAGCGAGCCCCCTCCCGGGCAGCAAGATGGACTGCTCCAGGGACAGCGCGACTTCCTCGTCTCCCTGGGCGCCGACCTGGCCCGTCTCGAGATCCGAGAGGCGAGCTATAGGCGCTTGGGAGGCGGCCTGCTCGAGGTTCGCGTCACCGTGGGAAATGGCGGTCGCCTGCCCCTCTTCGGGGTCTGGGCGCGTCGGACCCGCACCACCCGGCCGGCCCGCGTGGAACTGGTGCTCCCCGAAGGGGGCGAGCGGCTCGCCGGTCCCCCCTTCGAGCGCATCGAGGAGTTGGACGGGGGCGCCGAGAAGGAGCTACGCTGGCTGGTGAAAGCCTCCCCACCGATCGGGGTACGCCTCGAGAGCGACCATGCCGGCCGCGAGCGCACCACCTGCACGGAGGTCGAGCGATGATCTGCCTGGCCTGTCTGCCCCTGCTGCTCTCACCGCTCTTGCCTCCACTCCAGGACGAGGCCGGGCCCCAGGACGGGGGAAGCGGCTTCCCCGGCCTTCCCGTAGGACACACGCCCCGGGTCGAGGTGGCTTGGAATCGGCTTTATGACGTGGAGGGGCTCTACGCCATCTTCGATCGTCTCGTCGAGGCCTATCCCGACCTGATCGAGAAGCGCATCCTGGGACGCAGCATCGAGAATCGGGAGCTGCGCGTCTACGTGATCCACGCCCCAAACGCAGGCGAGGAGACCGATGTGCCGGCCATGTGGGTCGACGGGAACGTGCACGGTAACGAGGTCCAGGGAGGCGAGGCGGTCGCCTACCTGGCGTGGTATCTGCTCGAAAACCAGGGACACAACGCCCGCGTCACCGCACTGCTCGAACGCGCGACCTTCTACCTGGTTCCCACGATCAACCCCGACGGACGCGCCCACTGGTTCGCGGATGCTCACACCCCCCACTCCTCGCGCACGGGGGTCCTGCCTGTGGACAACGACCACGACGGAACCGCCGACGAGGATCCGCCCAACGACTTGGACGGCGACGGGCAGATCGTTCAGATGCGCAAGTACGTTCCAGGAGAGGGGAACTTCCGGCTCAACGCCGATGATCCACGGCGGATGGAGCGCGTCCCCCCGAACGATCGCGGCATCACCGGCGACTGGATCCTGCTCGGTAGCGAGGGCATCGATGACGACGGGGACGGTCGCATCAACGAAGATGGGGTCGGCGGCTACGACATGAACCGCGCCTGGCCCTCGCTCTGGGAGCCCGAGCATGTGCAGTATGGAGCGGGCCCCTACCCTCTCTACTGGCCGGAGACGCGCAGCGTGGCCACCTTCATCCTCGATCACCCCAACGTGGCGGCGGTACAATCCTTCCACAACGCAGGTGGGATGATCCTGCGCGGTCCGGGAGCCGAGGCATTCGGCAGCTATCCCGCCGCGGACGTCGCCGTCTACGACAGCTTGGGCCGCAAGGGCGAGCGCATGCTCCCCTTCTACCGCTACATGGTGATCTGGAAGGACCTCTACTCGGTCTTCGGGGGCTTCGTCACCTGGACCTATGAAGGCCTCGGCATCATCTCGTTCACCAATGAACTCTGGCCCAGCAAGCGCCGCTTTCCCCAGGAAGACGGCACGGGGCAAGGCGACGCTCACTTCTTCGACGACCAGCTCCTTTCGGGTGCCGGATGGGTCGAATGGCACCCCTACGACCACCCCCTCTACGGCAAGATCGAGATCGGTGGTTTCCGTAGTGATGTGGGTCGTGTGCCGCCAACCTTCCTCGTCGAGGAGGAGCTGCACCGCAACGCGATGTTCTGTCTGGCCCACGCGGAGGCCATGCCGGAGGTGACGCTCTCGGAACCGGAGATCACGCAGCTCGGACCCGAAACCTACACGGTGGACGTCGTGCTCGAGAACAAGCACCTGATCCCGACCCGCACGGCCCGCGCCAGAGAGAAACACATCGGGATACCGGACATCGTGACCCTGCACGGTCAACGGGTGAAGGTGCTGGCCGGTGGCGTGCGTACCGATCGCTTTCGGCCGTCCGCAATGGAGCTCACCGAAGAGCAGCCCTACCGCATTCTGCTCGAGGGGGGCGTACCGTCACGCGGACGGGTCAGGCTGCGCTTTTTCGTCCGTGGCAGCGGAGATTTCGTCGTGCGCTACGGCTCGCAGAAAGCCCGTGGACAGAGCCGCCAAGGAAGGCTCTGAGCATTGGACTCCCAAAGGAAACCTGCATCTTTCCCCATGATCCGAGTCGACTGCAAGGACTGCCGTTACTTCCGCCAGGCTCCCTACGAAGCACCTCGTACCGGCTGCTGGCATCCCGACCACATGGAGGTCGCCCAGAAGGAACCCTACCTCGACCAGCAGCAACAACCGGGGGACCACCGCAGGATCAACGCGCGGGGTGACTGCGCCAGCTTCGAGGCCCGCCCTCCCAAGCCTTCCTTCTGGAAGCGGCTCATGAACCTAGGGGCCTGACGAGCAGGACCTATCCCGGGTCAGAATCCCCAGCTCATGCCAAGGTAGACGCCGAAGTCCGGTCCCGTTGCCGCGACCGCGTCCTCCTCGATCGCCGCTTGATAGCGGGCTCCCAGGGGTCCGTCCCAGGCCAGCCCAAAAGCGACATCGAGAATCTCGCGATTGAACTCCTCGAAGGTGAAGTCGCGGCTCATGGGTGAGGTCATGACGAGTTCCCCAAGGAGGGAAAGGGTATCGGACCAGCGGTACTCGATGCCGGCGCTCGTCGAGAGGATGCGCGAGACCGACACCCCGGCGGCAGCGAAGCTGTCCGGCGTGTCGGCATCAAGCCAGTCGAAGGCCCCAAAGTAGGTCCAGCGCCCCCTTGTACGCTCCCCCACGATGCCCAGGGCGTAATCGACGCCCCCATTGCCCGCCCCCTCGGAGACCGAGCCCGTAGGCAGTTCGACCGCGCCGCGCACGAGGACTCCCGGACCTGCGGGATCCTCCAAGCGCAGGGCATGGGAGACGGTCAGGGACAGGTCGGCGAGATGCACCTCGTCCTCCTCCACGTCGAAGAGCAGGTTGCCGTTGCGACGCAGGCGCATTTCGAACTGATCGCGTTCGAAATCGTCACGACCCTGGTTGGGAAGGCCCGTCCAACGGTGAAAACCCTCGATGAGCGAGTCGAGAAAGCCACTGGTGGCATAGAGGGCGGCCACCTCCAGCTCCACGTCCGTGTTCACCCCCACTCCCTGACGCACACGGGCAGCCAGACGGGCGGTTTCGCCATCCATGTAAACGAGCTGGCCTGGTCCCCCGTGGATCTCGTGGATCGAGCTGTAGGCCAGATCGAGGGCGGCAGCAGTCCTGCCCGGGGAGAGGATTGCGGCCCGTCGGGGGCGCGGATGATGGAGGGTCAGGGCAAAGGGGTGCTGGTTTCGAACCGCCAGGGGTCCGCGCACCACCTGCGCGGGATCGCTCCGGGGACCGGCGCAGGCCGCCAAGGCGACCAGGAAGAGAGCACCTGGGAGGAGCAAGGGAGAGGGGAGGAGGCGGAGACCCATGGATGTCGTGGCCTACCCTGCCCACTCCCTCGGGGAATGGGGCGAGCTCGGCGGACTCGCATTCCAACGGGAGCTCGGCTGAGGAACAAGCGTCAACCGCCACTCGAATCATCGCCGGCTCCCTCCTTCCCCGCCGCTTCATCAGCGGGCCCCGCGCCGCTGGGGGAGGCCGGCAGGGGGACTTCGATCTCGAAGTCCTGGGCGAGCAGGGTGCAGACTCCATCATCCCCCAGGCAGACGGGGTAGAAGAGCGTACCGTGCAGTCGATGCCCGCTCGGTGGCCCCAGGGGCGGGCGGACCTCGAAGTCGAGGCGACGCACCTCGCTCGAGGTCGGAGCTTTGGAGGTGAGCGGGAAGGTCCACAGGTTGTGGCGCACATCCCAGCCCGCTGGAACCTCGATCCACAGGCGGGTCGGCCCGGCCTCGTTACCCCAGTGCACGCTGTGCTCGCGGTCCGGCCGAAGCACGAGGTGAATGCGCGCCGTTCCCGGCGGGACGCGCACACGCCCTGCGGTCGGTCCGGTGTGCAGGGCCACAGCGGTCTCCAGGTGCACCAGTCCCTCGGTGTCGCGGGGCAGGCCGCCCTTGGGATCCGGGTGCACCTCCTGCGCCTCGCGGCGTGGAATCTCCCGGGTGCCCCCCGCGACCTCGGCTCCGGTGAGCGGCACGGAGGGGACGACGGGCTCTTCCCCGCGGGCACGTACCTCGACCAGGGCGGATTCGACCCAGTCGTAGAAGGGGTAGGGCTTGTCCAGCCGCGGTCCCCACTGCTGGATGCGGCGCCGCCAGATGTACCGGGCCGGCTCGCGCTCCAGGGCGGCGTACCAGTCATCGAGGGATGCCTGAAAGTCGGCGGGATCGCGCCAGGGAGAGTCGTAACGCAGGCGCCGGGCCACGCCCAGCCGGAAACGCGCGGAGGCCGGTGCCCCCTCTGCTGCGGCGTAGACCTCGAGGGCGGAGAGTGCCGAACCGAATAGTTCGCGTGAAGGCGGCGCTGCGTTCCGGACACGGCTGAAGAGAAGCCGACCCAGGGCTCGATCGGCGGCAACCCGCGGGTTCGCGGCCCCCCCCTCGTCTCGGGTCACCTCCAACCCGACAGCGGGGAAGGGATCGAGCCGTGGAAGGTGCTCCGCCGGCCAGCTCGTACCGAGGAGCGTCTCGAGTTCCTCCCGCGCTCGACGCACGTCCATGCGCGGCAGGCGCAGGACCCCCGCTGCGTCGATCCCCATCACCAGCGGGACCGCGCTGCTGCCGGTCAGGTTGAAGGGATCCCATAGGATCGGAAAGTCATACCCCTTCCACTGGGCATAGAGCCGACAGCGATCGGCATGTTGCTCCTCGGTGATGCCGATGATGCGCAGACGACCCTGGGCGGCCAGTTCTCGGGCGGCGTCGTACCAGACCGGCACGATCTTGCGGCAGCCGGCTCACCAGGAGGCGAACTGAATCAAGAGGGTGGGCTTTCCGGTCAGCTCTCCCAGGTCGACGCTCCGTTTGCCGTCGATCGTCGGAAGCTCGAGACGGGGCAAGGGTGCATTCGGCGCGAAGATATCCGCAGCCTGTGCGCGGAGATCCGAGGCGGCGAGCAGGACAAGGCCTGCGATGACGGCGAGGCGTAGCATGCCCCTATCTGAACACTCTTCGCCCTCCTCTGCCGCAGTTGACGCAACTTCTACCCCGCTGTTGCATTGGACCGTCCCGCATCCGCGCGCAGAAGCCCCTGGAGTCGAGAGCTATTCTGGAGAACGAGAAACCGCATCCGGGAATCCGCCGGCGAGCCCCGAGTGGACTCGGTAGTCGAAGGGCAGGCCCGCGATCACATCGGCTTCCAGGGCACGCAGTTCCCCCCTGCGCCTCTCGACTTCGTCGGCGGGATAGAGGGAGCGTGCCAGCCGCGCGAAGAGGGCTTGGTGGCCGGCCTCGCTGGCCATCAGGGAGCGGTAGAGTTCCGCCAACTCGGGATCGGCCAGGTGCCGCGCCAAGAGAACGAACCGTTCCAAACTACGCGCCTCGATCAATTCCGCGACCAGCAGACGGTCGAGAAAGCGCCGGCTGCGGGTCGCCGCCGAACGTGTGAGGAGCGCTTCGGCATAGGGATTAGTCTCCTGGGGAGCAAGCCGACCACCCCGCTCGAGCAGCAGTTCGTGCACCTGCCGGAAATGCTCGAGCTCTTCGATGGCGACGGCACTGAGCGCCTGGGCGAGTTCGCCGTGCTGTCCGTTCTTGGCCACCATCGCCTGTGCCGAGGCCGCTGCCTTGAGTTCGCAGTGGGCATGGTCGGAAAGCAGGGCCAGGGGATTGGCCCCCACTCTTTCAGCCCACTCGGCGGGGGTCGCCCAGTCCAAGTGCAAACCCATCGATCAATGTGCCCCGCGTCCCGGCTCCCAGAGCACGTCCGCCTTGCCGTCATCATTGGCACGCCGCGCCAGTACGAAGAGAAGGTCGGAGAGCCGATTCATGTAGCGAACGACCTCCGGATTGACCTCTTCACCCTCGCTGGAGGCCAGAGCGGTCACGAGCCGCTCCGCCCGGCGCGCGACCGTGCGCGCCAGGTGCAGCCAGGCGGCCAGGGGGCTCCCGCCGGGCAGCACGAAGGAAGCCAGCGCTTCGAGCGGTTCATTGGCCTGGTCGATCCAACCTTCGAGACGTGCGACGTAGGCTCCCGAGAGGCGCAGCTTCTCTCCCGCCTCTCCAGGGACACACAGATCCGAACCGACGTCGAAGAGATCGTTTTGGATCTGTGCCAACCACCCATCGAAGGCTCCTGCGGGAGCACTGCTGCGCGCAAGCCCGATCACGGAAGAGGTCTCATCGACCGTGCCGTAGGCTTCGATGCGGAGGTGGTGCTTGGGCACTCGAGAACCGTCTCCCAGGCCGGTCGACCCGTCGTCACCGGTGCGCGTGTAGATGCGGCTGAGGTGGACCATGGACCCACTCTACCCCACCCGATGAGGTCTGACCGCGCCTGGGTTGCGCGAAGATCGTGACGCCATGGGATGTGTTCTCGGGCGGATCTGGAGGAGGCGGGTTCTACTCCTGCCGCCTGCGGCGTGCCCGTCGGGCCAGCATCTTGCGCCGCCGGCCATCCTTCTCGTGCAGGGTCAGCCCCAGATCCCTCGGGTCGAGTTTCGAGCCGAGGGTCTTCAGGATCAGGTGCCAGGCGCGGGCGTCGCGGTTCTCCAAGGGTGCGCGGGAGAAGACACGCTCGATCATGGCCGTGATGTCCTCCCGTGCGGCGGGGGTGCGCGCCACGCCCTCCGCGAAGACCTCCCGCAGGCGCGCCTTGAGGAACTCTCGGCCGGCCCCGTCGAGCAGACTCCCCCCCGGCTCGGCCTGGCAAGCAGGGTTCCCCGAAAAGAGTGAGAAGAGGGCGATGCCGGCCGACATGGCCAGGTTGAGTGAAGTGTGCTCCCCTGCGGTCCGCACATGAACCAGCTCCTGGCAAAGGGCGACCTCGGCGGAGGTGAGACCACTGACCTCATTGCCGAAGACCAGGGCCAGGCGCTGCTTCGGGTCGTCGGCCAGGGGCCGCACTTCGTCGGCGACCACGCGCCAGTCGCGGCGCTTGCGCTTGCCGCGCACCCGGGCGGTGAAGGCCACCGCCCAGTGGCAATCCGCCAGGGCCTCCTCCAAACGCTCTGTCACCATGATCGCACCGCGCGCCTCCTCGGCTCCATGGGACATCTGCTCGAAGTCCGGATGGACCAGCATCGATGGGCGCTTCGGATCGACCAGGCAGAGCTCGGTCGGGGCGAAGTTCTGGGCCAGGCGCAGAACCGTCCCGACGTTGCGCGGGCCCTCGGGGCGGCAGAGGATGATGCGTTTCATTCGCCCGCCCCCAAGTGCAGCACGAAAGCACGCTCCTCTTCGGTCGCGGCGCGGCGCTCCTCGGCCGGAAGATCGGGACCCAGCCGTAGCACGCGCAGCTCACCGGGGAGGGGTGGTTCCTCCGGCTCGATGGCGAGATCCTCGGTCACGCCCCCGATCCAATCGGGTAGGTAGAGGGCCAGTTCGCCCGGCTCCGCAAGGGCGCGCTCCCCGTAGCGCACCTCGTCTCCGCCGAGCTGCCGACCGTCGAGTTCGATCGCCAGACCGAATTCGGCCACGCCCTCGGCCCGCTCCAAGAGCAGCTCCAGTGGGGTCACTCCATCGACCCAGAGGGCGTCATCCCTCCCCGGAACCCGCTCCACGTGCACCTCCTCGCCGCAGTCGAAGGCCAGGGGAGCGCGCCTCTCATCGGGGGGATAGGCGATCACCAAGGCCCGCACCGCCTGTCCGGCACGAACTCCCTCGCCGACCGCAAGGCGCCACCAACCACTGCCTCGCTCGGTCAAGGCCGCTCTGGGGATTCCCTCGCTCCAGGATGGCGCGCCCCGGTCACGCAGGCGCGGCAGGAAGGAGTGTTCGAGGGGAGTCTTGCCGATACGGACCGAGGAGACCGCCCCGGCTTCGCCCAGGTCCAGGTCCAAACGTAGCGGTGCCTGCCGCTCACCCAGCCGGCATCGAAGTCGAGTCGCTCCGGGGCCCAGGGAAGCGTTGGCCGAGATCCCCCGGACTCGAATCTCCTCGGGCTTGCCACCCTCCTCCCGCGTCCAGCCCGCTCCGAGGAAGCCCCCGAACAGATTCCAGCGCGCGCGAAGGGTAGCCCCACCACCGAAATCGAGCGCGAGCCAGGGAAGCTCATCGCCCCGGTTCTGCGGCCCCAGTCGCGTCGCCGCCCGCTCGAAGGCCTCGGCCTGCGCGCCCGTGAAGCTGCGCGGGAGGAGCCTCTGGCCGGAGCGATCCCACGCCACCCGGCCGGCGATGCGGTTCTCCTCCACGGTGAGATCCTCGCTGACGATGGCAGCGCTCTCAAAGCCCGGAGAGAGCACACGGACCGGCGACCGATCCGAGCGGGCACCGAGTTCGAAGCCGTCCCCGACGAGGGTGACACCGCAAGCCCTTGCCAAGGTGGGCGTGAGGTCGAGCAGGGAGGTCACACCGGCTCTCGAAGGGTCCCGTGCCAGGCCGGGTCCCGCCAAGAGTAGAGGGACCTCGATCACCTCGGGTGGAAAGGCCGGAGCACCGGTAGGTGCTGGGGGAGTGAGCAAGAGACCGCGGGTCGAGGTGACGACGAACAGGGTCTGCGCTTCACGTCCAGTCTCCTCCAGCAGTTCCTCGAGCAGGCCGATCGCATGGTCGACCGCGACCAACTGCGAATCGTAGAGAGCGGCTCTCCAAGCGCGATGCGCCGCGCTGCCGCGACTGCGTCCCAAAAGCTCCGCCAAACGTGCCAAACCCACATCCCGATCCCGATGCACCAGGTCGAGAGCCCCGGCCAGATCGGGCCGCTGGGAGCGATAACTGGAGAGACGCCGTTCGAGCAGCGAGGCGATCTCCACCCCCTCGGCCGCGCTACGCGCCAAGGGGTCGGCGAAGTGCAACAGGGCGAAGACTGGCTCGTCGCTCTCCAAGGCCGCTCGCAAGTCGTCCGTGACGGCGTACCAGCAGGCCTCGGCCTCGCGCAACATGCCGGCGTGGAATCCCGGGACACGATAGGTGTCGAACCCCTGGTCGAGGCCGGAGAGGCCGGGGTCGAACTGGGGCAGGGAGAGGCTCGCGAGAGTACGCCACCCCTCCGCCTGCAGGAGTTCGGCCAGGGTCACCCGCGAATCGGCAAGCCGGTGCTCGCCCCGGTGGTGCAGGGAACCGACCCCGTGATGGATGGGATCCAAGCCGGTCAACAAGCTCGCCATGCCGGAGTTCGCCGCGGTGGTGACCGCGATCGGATCGGCGACGACCCGGCTCCTTGCGGCCAGGCGTTCGAGGTTGGGAACGAGGGGTGATTCGGAGCCGTAGACGGTGAGAGCATCCCGGCGCAGGCCGTCGATGACGACGACGATCAGAGTCCGCACCGTTCCCCCACCGCTCGATGCGGAGGATTCGACCTTCTCGAGCTCCGGTTCCCTCTGGGTACAACCGACGAGGAGGGTGAGTGCGCAGAACGCGGCCAGGCCGACCAGCCCCCTCATCCCTCACGCTCCCCGACGGCTTGCAACTGCACGGGGTCGGCATTGCCACCCGAGACGACGACGGCGATCCGCAGGGGATCCGCAGCGCCACGCCCTTCGAAGAGATCGACCGGCAATCTGCCCGCTCGCAGCGCGGCCAGGGCGGCTGCCCCCGCAGGTTCGACGATCTCGCCGCGGCGCAGGAGCTCGGCTTGAGCCTCCAGGACCTCCTCGTCCTCGACCAGGAGAACTCCGTCGAGGGTGGCCCGGCAGATGGCGATGTTGAGCGCCCCCGAACGCGGTGGGCAGAGACCTTGGACCGCTGTCGTGATTCTCTCCAGGGTCACCGGCTCCCCCGCCGCCAGGCCCCGGCGCATCGACGGGGCACCGGTGGGTTCGACGCCGAAGATCTTGACGCCTCCTGCGAAGTAACGCCGCAGATAGAGACTGACCCCCGAAACCAGACCGCCTCCACCGACCGGTACCAGCACCACCTCGACCGCAGGCCACTCTTGGGCGAGTTCGACTCCCACCGTCGCTGCACCCTCGACCGTTTCCAATCGATCGTAGGGATGGATCAGGGTCATACCGTCGCCGGCCAGCTCGGCGGCGATGCGTTCGGCGGCATGGCGATCCGGTGCGAGGATCACCTCGGCACCCAGCTCGCGACAAGCCTCGATCTTGACCGGGTAGGCATCCTCGGGCATGACGATGGTCGCCGCCACCCCCGCCAGCTTGGCCGCCCAGGCAAGGGCCTTGCCGTGGTTGCCCGAGGAGCAGGTGACCACCCCCCGGCTCCGCTCGTGTTCAGCGAGCCTGGCGAGGTTGTTCCAGGCTCCCCGCGCCTTGAAGGCACCGGTGACCTGGCGGTTCTCGAGCTTGGCGCGCAGCTCGATCCTCTCATCGCCGGCCAGGGGGAGCAGAGGCGTGCGCCGCACGACCCCCTCGAGCCGGGCGGCGGCGGCGAGGGGGTCGATGGCCGTGAAGGGGGAAAGATCGCCGTTCATCGCCTCCGATCCTACCCGCCGGAAGGGGGGCTCTGCGCCCATCCAGCGATGGCTACCCGCCCTCGACGGGCCGAGGTATCCTCCAGTTTCGAGATCTTCCCGGAGGAAACCATGCTCGAACTCATTCTCACCCTCTGCGCCCTCTCACCCCAGACACCGGCGGCGGAGGTCGGCGAGGGTCCTCCCCCCAGCCTCTTCCGCCCGGCAGTGGCTGTGACCGTCGAGGGTCGGCCCCTGCGGGTGGTTTCGCCGGGCTACGCCTGTCCGGCCCTCTACGACCTCGATGGAGACGGACGGCTCGACCTGATCGTGGGCCAGTTTCGCAGCGGGGCGATGCGGGTCTATCCCGGCTTGGAGGAGGGAGGCTTCGGATCCGGCAGCTTCTTGCAGGCTGGTGGCAAGCCGGCAACGGTCCCCGGGATCTGGTGATGCACCAGTGCCACTCCACAGTTCGTGGATCTGGATCAAGACGGCGACATCGACATCCTCTCGGGCTCGTACTCCCGCCAGAGCGCCGACATGGCGGGACTCCTGCAGGTCCTTCACGGAGATGGCAAGGGCGGCTTCTCCCCGCCCGAGGTTCTACTCGCCGATGACGGTGAACCCCTGATCATCGGTAACTCCGAGGTGGAAGACGACGGGGGCGACGTCGAGCGGATCTGCACTCGGGCTGCGGCGGGAGACCTCGACGGGGATGGGGACCTCGACCTCGTCGTGGGCAACTTCGAGGGGACCTTCTACTTCGTCGAGGGATTGGGCAAGGGGCGTTTCTCCGCCACATCCCGGAAGCTGCAGGCCGAAGGGAAACCGCTTTCGGTCAGCGGTCACGGCGACCCATTCCTCTTCGATTGGGATGGAGACGGAGACCTCGACATCCTCAGCGGAAGCGCCTCGGGGGATGTCTTCCTCTTCGAGAACCGCGGCGATGTCCACACACCGCGGTTCGCCAAGGCTAAGCTGCTCTTGAAGTCGGCACAGCCCAAGGTGGTCGACGGAGTCGTCTTCGGGGAGGATGCGATCACCGGACCGCAGTCGTCGACGCGGGTCTGGGCCGGCGACATCAACGGCGATGGAAAGCCGGACCTCTTGATCGGGGACATGTTCACCCTCACCTGGCCGGCCAAGGGGCTTTCCGAAGAGGTGTCCCGTGAACGCTACTCGAAGTGGGCCGACAAGCTGCGGGCTCTTGTCGAGTCCGGCGAAACCTCGGGCGAAGCGATCGATGCCCACTACGAACGCATGAAAGAGATCGTCCGGCAGGAGATGACCGGAGGGGTGTGGATCCTCTATCAGCGCTGACTCCGCCCTTCACCGCCCCCTGGCTTCTGGCCCCCATGGAGGGGGTCACCGATCGCACCTTTCGCGCCCTGGTACTGCAACGCAATCCACCCCGGTGCCTGGGTGGGGTGACGAGCGAGTTCCTGCGGGTCCTGGACCGACCCCGGCGTCCCAGCGAGGTGCAGCGACACCTCTGGGATGGCGAGTGTCCCGGGGAGGGCGAGCACGGTCGCCCGCTGGGACTGCAACTGATGGGATCGGATGCACAGGCCCTGGCCCACACGGCGGCCGCGGCGGTGGAACTCGGCCTGCGCTGGATCGACCTCAACTTCGGCTGTCCGGCCCGGGGAGCCCAGAGGGGTCGGGCGGGTTCGGCCGTTCTTCGGGATCCGCACGTCCTAGAGCGACTCACAGCGGCTACCGTCGCATCCGTGCGCGCGATCCGTCCGCGCTCGGAGGAGCTTTGGGTCAGCGCCAAGATCCGCGCCGGTTACGACGACGCAGATTGCATCGAACAGTTGGCGCAGGCCGTGGAACAGGGCGGTGCGGATTTCCTCACGATCCACTGTCGCACCCACGCGGAACACTACAGCCCGCAGGTGGATTGGACGCGCATCGCCCGAGCCGTCGCTTGTGTATCCATCCCCGTCTGCGGAAACGGCGGAGTCGGTACCCACGCGGACCTCGCACGCATGCGCAACGAGACCGGTTGCGCTCTGGTGATGGTAGGTCGCGCGGCCCTGGCCGATCCTTGGATCTTCTCGGGACGCAGCGTCGCCTGCGGTGAGGCGGCGCGTTTTCTCCTCGACTATGCCCGAGGAATGCAGGCCACCGGTGCCTCTCCCCGAGCCACCGCCGCGCGCCTGAAACAGCTCCTCAAGGTCTGGCGGGCGGGGGAACTGCTCCCAAGCGAGGAGGATCGATCCCAGCGGTTGCGCGAACGCGTCCCCGAGGCGCTCTTCGCCTGGCTAGAGGAGCTGGCGGAGGGATCCATCACTGAAAGAGAATCCCGATCCCATCGGTGAAATTGCTGGTCGGCATGGGGTTCTGGTCTCGCACCCACGCTTGCCAATACCAGGTTTCTCCGGGTTGGATCGCGACGTTCCCTCCGGGGGTCGGGATCGCCTGTAGGTCCAAGGTCAACGCGAAGCGCCCGCTGGACCCCGTGTTCAAGAGGTTCTGGGAATGACGGCCGATGCCGCCCGAGAGGCAGAGCACGCCCTGTGACCCTGGAGGAATCACCGCACCCGTAGCCATGGAATTCAAGAACATCCCGAACTGCTGGAGCGGTAGTTGGGCGGCATCCAGCCGCACGTAGTTCTTGGCGACATCCGTCAAGCCGTAGGCACTGATGACTCCCGGCAGGCCGGAAGAATTCACATTCGCCGGGGAACAGTAGTTCGTCCCGATGGGCCCGGGAGCTCCGGAGAGGCTGACGCTGAGGTCGTAGACATTGCAGTCCAGGCCGCTTCCGCCCCAGATCTTCACCTCGAGCACGACGTCCTGGGGGGCGCCGGTCGAGTTCTCGTACTTCAGGTGTTCGCGACTATCGGTGGAATCGCCCTTCGCCAGGCTGTTGTCCACTCCCCCACCGCAGTTGGATGCGTCGTAGAGAAGCAGGTCCACGTCCCCTCGGAGGTGGCTGAAAAAAGCATCGACATCGATCCTCTCGCCGACCGCGAGGGTGTAGGCGTAGTAGTCGAAATCGGTCTTGGAGACGAAGAGATCAGGAAAGAAACCCGTCACACCACTCAAGGCACTCGCACAGTCGTCGTTGTCCTCGAGGGCATCGTCCGATGCGGACGGACACGGATCCGGAAAGATATGCACCTCGAGCGTGTAGCGATTGCAATCCCGCACGGCGTTTTTGTACACGAAAGCATGTGCGGTAACGTTCACCGGACTACCGGTCGTGTTGTTGAAGAAGACGCGTTCGGTATCCTCGGTCGTCGCACTGAGATCGAGGAGATGGGAGCACCCCGCATCGTAGAGCGCCAACTCGGTATCCGCGGCAGCGTTGGAGAAGGTGATGGCCACCATGACGACCCGATCGGTCGGTACGGTGATCTCGAAGTAGTCCGAATCGAGGGTACTCTTCTCGGTGTAGAGGTTCGGATAGACACCCGGCGAGATCGGCCAGGGGGTGGCGCAGGTGTCGTTGTCCTCGAAGGAGTCGTCCGTGCCTGGACATTGACCCCGAGCAGCCGCCGACAGAAACAGGGAGAAGATGGCCAGCAGCAATGCCGGATAGGGAAAACGCTGTTTCATGGTAGTACACCCGCAATCGGGGGGACACGCAGCCCCCGGACCGGGAGGCAGCCGGGCATCCCGCGGCCCGTGGAGTGGAGTCTATCCTCTGAACTCCTCCCCAATGGGGATAGTGGGGATTCTCCCAAGCGCATCACCTTCTCATCCCGCTACATCCCGTGCGGAGGGATCGGCGGGGAGCCCCATCCGGGAGGGAAGCGGACCCGGCACGAGGGGGCGTCATAGCCTGCGAACCACCTCGCTGAGCAGGGCCACCCCAAAGCCGCTGCCACGCTTGCCGATCATCGACGGGCCGGCGATATCCAAGTGCCCCCAGCGCACGTCGCGGCCCACGAGGTGCTCGGCGATGAACTGGGCGGCGCAGGAGGTCTGGGCATTCATGCGGTCGGCAACGGAATTGCGCAGGTCAGCCACGACGCTCTTGAATTCGCTGCGATAGAGCTCGGGGGCATAGGGTAGGGGATGGACCAGCTCCCCCACGTGACGGCCGCTCTCGACCAGGAGGCTCTCGAGCGAGGAATCGTTCGCCACGGCCGCAGCGTGCAGCTTGCCGGTGGAGACGAGCTGGGCACCGGTCAAGGTGGCGATGTCGATCACCGTGTCAGCTTTCAGCGTACGGGCAGCGTAGCTGACCCCGTCGGCCAGCACGAGCCGTCCCTCGGCGTCGGTGTTGTTGATCTCGACCGTGAGACCGGAGTGGAAGGAAAGGATGTCGTCGAGCTTGAAAGCCCCGGGACCGATGGCGTTCTCCGCCAGACAAAGCAGCGCGCTGACCCGATGGGGCGTGCCGCTCTGCACCAAGCTGCGGAACGCTCCCAGCACGGCCGCTGCCCCGCCCATGTCACCCTTCATGCCGACCATCTTCCCTCCGGTTTTCAGGGAGAGCCCACCCGTGTCGAAGGTGATGCCCTTGCCGACCAGGGCTATGTGGCGCGCGCCGTGTCGACGGGAGCCGTGGCTGAGCACGAGGAGCCGGGGAGGGGTCACCGCCGCTCGACCGACCGCGTGTAGACCGCCAAGCCCTTGATCGAGGAGTTTCGACCCGATGATCGCCTTCTTGGTGACCCCTTCGAGGCCGCGCAGGAGCTTGTAGGCCTCGCTCTGGAATCCCTTGGGATCGAGCGTCGTCGGCGGTAGATCGACCAGGCGTGCGGCCTGTCGCTGGTTCTCCACCGTCGTGCGTATGACGGGAGTCGCTGCCAGCGGCTCTTCGTCCGGACCGAGGGCGAGGATGTTCAGCCGCGGCTCGGGGCCGGAGGCTGTGCTACGGGCGCTGTAGAGCGGCAGGGCCCTCGCGATGGCTCCTGCCGCGGCGAGGTAGTGCTCGGGGTCGTCGAGCAGCAAGAGGACGGCGGCCTTGCCCCGCGTCCCGGTCCGGGATTGAGCGACGACGCGGCGGATGCACTCGGCCCGCGAGGGCGAGTTGTAGCGCGAGAGTCTATCGGGCAGTACACCCACGGCCAGCTTGCGCGGTGCACCGGAGGTCAGGGTTCCGGCGGCGCAACCCATGTCCCCCGGCTGGGTCTCGGAGGCCAGTTCCAGGCCCAGGCGCATGCACTCCTCACCCAGCACCTCGAGGAAGGCACCGTCCTCGAATCGGGCACGGGGAGCGACGACGAGCAGGGTCTCGGTCCCCTTCAGGAGAGCGGAGATACTACGGGTGAAACGGAGCTGAGTCATGGGCGCGGAGCGTACGCCCGCAGACGGGGTTGCGCGAGCGGTTCTCGCCCTTCTGCGCCGGGCCTATACTCCAGCACCGTTTCCCTCCCCCCCAGTACCTTGTGGACCCCCGCCGACAGCGAACGCATCTACAACGTCCAGCGTTGGGGTGCGGGCTTCTTCTCGATCGATGCCGGCGGCCATGCCTGCGTCGCACCCGAGCGCGAAGAAGGTCCCTCGGTCGACCTGTGTGAGCTGATCGGTCAGATTCGACGCCGCGGGGTCGCCACCCCGCTGATCCTGCGCTTCGACGGCATCCTGCGCGCACGGGTTCGGGAGCTCAATGCCGCCTTCGACCGTGCCCGAAACGAGTTCGGCTACCAGGCCCCCTACCGAGGTGTCTACCCGATCAAGGTCAACCAGGAGCGCTGGGTCGTCGAGAGCCTGCTCGCCGAGGGGCGCGCACATGGACTGGGGATCGAGGTCGGTAGCAAGCCCGAGCTGATCGCGGGTATCGCCCTGCAAGCGAGTGAAGGCTCGCTCATGATCTGCAACGGCTACAAGGACAGCGAGTACATCGAACTGGCGCTCGGGGCGAGCCGACTGGGCGTCACCACCATCCTGGTGATCGAGAAGATCACCGAGCTCGAAACGGTGCTGCAAGTTTCGCGGCGACTGGGGGTACGCCCACGCCTGGGTGTGCGAGCCAAGCTCGCCATGCGCGGCAGCGGACGGTGGCAGGACTCGGTCGGCGACCGTTCCAAGTTCGGCCTGACCAGCCGCGAACTCGTCGCCGTCGTCGATCGGCTGCGATCCGCAGAGCAGCTCGATTGCCTGGAGCTGCTCCATTTCCATATCGGGTCCCAGATCTCGCACGTACGCGCGGTCAAGCAGGCCATGCGTGAGGCAACCCAGGTTCTGCGCGGCCTGCACGACCTGGGGGCCCCGATCCGCTGGTTCGACGCGGGGGGAGGCCTGGGGGTGGACTACGACGGGAGTCAGAGCGCGACCGACTCCTCGATGAACTACTCGCTGCAGGAGTACGCCAACGATGTGGTCTGGCACCTGGTCGAGGCCTGCCAGGCCCACGCCATCCCCGAGCCGACGATCGTGACGGAATCCGGCCGCGCCCTCGTCGCCCACCACTCGGTTCTCGTGACCGAGGTGGTCGGCACCAGCCGCCGCCAAGAGACTTCGGTCACCACCGATATCCATGCAGAGGACAGCGAGCTGGTGCGCGACCTGGCCGAGATGTGCGAGGGAGAAGGGGCCCCCAACCTCTTGGAGCACTACCACGATGCTCTCGAGATCCGCGAGCGCGCCATGCTGCTCTTCTCCTCCGGACAGCTCAGCCTGCCGCAGCGGGCGCGGGTCGAGGAGCTCTTCTGGCGAACGAGCGAACTGGTCCTTCGACGCACTCGCGAACTCGAACACATTCCCGACGACCTGGTGAACCTCGAACGGGACCTGGCTGACACCTACTTCATCAACGCTTCAATCTTCCAGTCAGCTCCCGACTCCTGGGCCATCGGCCAACTCTTTCCCATCCTCCCCCTGCAGCGACTAGACGAGGAACCGACGCGACGGGCGCTACTGGCCGACCTGACCTGTGATTCCGACGGGAAGATCAACCGCTTCGTAGGACTCGAAGGTCCGCGTGAAGTACTCGCGGTCCATCCCCTCGATCCCGACCGTCCCTACTATCTGGGCATCTTCTTGGTCGGGGCCTACCAGGAGATCCTGGGCGACATGCACAACCTCTTCGGCGACACGAACGTCGTCCATGTCGACATCGACGAGAGTGGTCGGCCCCGGGTATCCCACGTCCAGCGCGGCGATCGGGTCCAGGACGTCCTTGGGTATGTCGAGTACCACGAAGAGGATCTTCTGCGCGGGCTGCGTCGCAGCGTCGAGGATGCTCTCGAAGCAGGCCGCATCACCTACGAGGAGTCCGCCCAGTTCTGGGCCTGCTATGAAGCGGGCCTGCGCGGCTCCACCTATCTGTCCCGAGGCCAGCCGTCCTCCGGCTCGCCCTCCCCCCAGAAGGAGATCCCCCTTGCCGATCGAGAAAGGTAGCACCGTCAATATCGAGTTCGAACTGCGTGACGCGGACGGCGAGCTGATCGAGAGCAGCCATGACGACGATGGAGGTCCGCTGCGCTTCCTTCATGGCAGTGGGGAGCTACCCGAGAAGGTCGAGACCGCCCTGCTCGGCAAGGAGGTCGGCGACGAGGTGATCGTCGACTGCGAGGCCGGGGAGGCCTTCGGCCCCTATGATCCCGAAGGGCTGGTCTCGGTGCCGCGCACCGACCTGCCCGAGGATGCCGAGATCGTCCCCGGGGATTGGTTGACCCTCGGCATCGAGGACGAGGAGGACCCCGATAGCTCCCCGGAGATCCTCGAAGCCCGTGTCGTCGAGGTCTCCCCCGAGGGTCTGGTCCTCGATCTGAACCACCCCCTCGCCCAGGAGGCCGTGCAGTTCCGTATCAAGGTCCTGGGGGTGGAGTGAGACGCATCACTCCCCGAGTGGCGCCTGGCGCCGGGCGGGGTCGTGCTCGATCCCCAGGAAGCGCTCGAGCCCGATGCGGGCCACGTAAATCACTGGAGTGTCCATGAGGGCCATGACCCCCTTGCAGAGGTAGGCCGCAACGATGACCTCGCCGATCGCATGCCATTCCATGTGCAGGCCGAAGCGCAGGAAGATTCCATTGACGATCGTCGTGTCGACCAACTGGCTGATCAACGTCGAACCGTTGTTACGCAGCCACATGTGCCGACCGCCGGTCACTCGCCACCAGAAGCGGTAGAGGCGGACATCGAGGAGCTGGGCGACGAGGTAGGCCAGCATCGAGGCAAAGAGCAGGATCGCGGGGTTCGAAAAAGTCGCCGCGAAGGCGTTCTGCATCTCGCTCCCGCTCTCGAAACCCGCATCAGGCAAAGCCCAGATCGTGGCCGGCGGCAGGGCGATCGCGAGCTGAAGGACCGCGAGCATGAGCAGACTCATGCCGAAGCCGCACAGCACCATGAAGTTGGCCCGGCGGTGTCCCCAGATCTCCGAGACGATATCGGTCAACAGGAAGGTCAAGGGATAGGTGATGATGCCGCTGGTCAGGACCCACGGGCGCCCATCGAACAGGAAGGATGGCCCGCCACCTGGGAAGAGGTGAAAGAGCTTGGTCCCGATGACGTTGGTCAGGACGAGGACGACTACGAAGAGCGCCGTGCAGAAGGCGAAGGTCAGCTCGGCGCGATCGGAGGGGGAAGGATCGCGATTCACGGGGGAATCCTAACCGATGGCGCGCTTGCTAGAATCCAGCCATGCAAGTCATCGCGCAGCTCAAGGGGCTCGAGGAAGAGCGCTTCCGGGCGATCTACGAGAGCCTGGCCCAGGATGGGTACGGTCCGCTCGACTCCGAGGTCGCCAAGGCACTCAAGTTCCGGCCGCACATGGTCCGCAAGCTCCCGATGATCCAGCGTGCCAGGCGTGCGCGCACGATCCTCTTGCAGTCCGGGAATGCGGAGCTGTGCTATGAACTCTTCGGCGGATACCTGATGAAGCTCCACAAGGAGCTCGTCACGACCTTCCTCGACGAGACCGGCGTCCCCCATGAAGAGGGCATGATCCAGAACATCGAGGAGGCTCGTCCCGACGGAGCCAAGGTCAACGCAGCGATCGCCAAGCTGGATGAGAGCTTCGACCCGGCCGATGTGACCCTCTACCTCTCCCTTTGTGCGGAGCAGTGGCCGGATGTTCCCGAGATCGAGACCGCTTGGAGAATGCGCCCGGATGCTCCGGCGAAGTGACGACTACCCCTTGACGCGCTCGAGAAAGTGCCCGTCACGGGTATCGATGCGGATGCGCTCGCCCGCCTCGAGATAGGGCGGCACCTGCAGTTCGAGTCCGGTCTCGGTCTTGGCCGGCTTGAGCTGAGCCTGGGCGGTAGCGCCCTTGATCGTCGGGTCGCATTCGGCGACCGTCATCGTCACCGACAGGGGCAACTCCAGCGCGGAAACGATTCCATCGATGAGCATGGCTTGCAGCCCCTCGATCCCATCGACGATGTACAGCTCGTCGCCACCCAGCTCTTCGCCCGAGAACTCGAACTGCTCGTAGGTCTCGTCGTCCATGAAGTACCAGGTCGATCCGTCGTTGTAGAGATAGCTCGCCTTGTGGCGCTCCAGGTCGACATCGTCGAACTTTTCGCCGCTGCGAATCGATTCGTTGAGGATTTGCCCGGTCTTCAGGTTGCGCAGTTTGGTCTTGAAGATCGTGTTCGCTCCGCGCGCCGTGGGCGTGCTGACCGAGTAGTCGACGATGATGACGGGCTGCCCCTTGTAGACGAGACAGACGCCCTTCTTGAATGCGGAGGTATCGATCATGGCGCGCGGAGGATACGGGGGGGCGGCGGGGGCTGGCAA
>JALWOP010000085.1 GCA_027083445.1 Planctomycetota bacterium
CCCCATGCGTGAAGGCAAGCAGCGACACAAGCGCAAGCGTAAGGAGCGCTAGGGCGGGGTCAGCCGTGCCTTCAAGAAGGAAGGCACACGACGGGGCGTGCTCCCAACCTGGAAAGATCCCGCAGCCAGCCCTCCCAGTGTGCCATCACAGTGCTGGGATGGCCTGCCACCTCGGCGCGCCTCCATCTGCCAGGCATCTGAGCAGGAAGCCCAGGAGGCAAACAGGCCCCCCCCCGATGTCCGGCGCCCACAAGGCTACGCCCGCCTCCTGCGTTAGGACTGGTTTGATATAGGGTCGGCTTGATGTATGGTCGACGAGCTTGGAAAGTGAAACGAGGGAGACCGCCATGAAAGTTGCACACTACCGACCGGAGGAACTCCTCGGTCCGCTGAACGAAGTCGAGAAGAAGAACGCCCCACAGGATCTGTACGCCGTCGGCCACACGAGTATCCTGTCTGTTGGGGCCCGTGTGTCAGTGGTTGGGTCGAGAAAGGCCACCGCCAAGGGGCTCTCCCGAGCCTCCCGCGTGGCGCAGTACATCGTCGAACGTGGCGCTGTTGTCGTGAGCGGCCTTGCGGAAGGCATCGATACAGCGGCGCACAAGGCCGCGATCGCCGCCGGTGGGCGCACCGTCGCCGTACTCGGAACACCGCTCGACCGATTCTACCCTCCGGCAAACCGTGCTCTCCAGGAGCAGTTCATGCGGGAGCAACTCGTGCTCTCCCAGTTCCCACTCGGGATGCGCCCGGGGCGCAAGGCATTCCCGATGCGCAACCGCACCATGGCGCTCATCTCCGACGCGACGCTCATCGTCGAAGCGGGCCAATCTAGCGGCACCCTTCACCAGGGCTGGGAAGCCCTGCGACTCGGTCGGCCGCTGTTCCTTATGGAGTCACTCACGAAGCGCAGCGACCTTTCCTGGCCGCAAGAGATGCTGGACTACGGCGCGGAAGTCCTATCCGACGAGACGCTTGAGTTCTTCTTTGAGATGCTTCCGGAGCGCTGCCCTGACGAACAAACCGAGCTTACTCTCTGAGGTCCCCTACGGGGCGTTCCTTCAGTATTCACCGCGCGGAGATGGGGACGTGTCGAAGAGGTCGCGCATCTGGCGCGATTTCATCAAGCGCGGCAGGCCCGGGTCGCTGGCGCGCGTCGTAGAGGAACTCGTGGCGCGTGCTGAAGCAGCCGAACTCCGGAACCGGCTTCTCGGTTCGGACTCGTTCTCGTACCAACGCCGAGAAGCGCGCCGCTGCGTCCTGGCACACTGTGGCCCAGCCGGATGATTTGCGATGAGTTGCTGGAGAAGGGGCTCGCAGCAGCCATTCACCCTTGCCTGAAGCGCGTGAAGGCCGTCCGCAAGTCTGCCTTCGCCGCGCGGGGCGAGAGGCCGACTACGCACGACCATGCGGCGTCGATGCTCGCAACGCCCGGACTACTTCCGCCGAAGCGGTTGCTTCTCGTCGACGACTTCGTGACGAAGGGGGCAACACTCCTCGCCGGCGCATCGCTTCTGAGCGCCGCCTTCCCCGACGTCGAGGTGCAGTACTTCGCACTCGTCCGTACGATGGGCTTAGTCCCAAACGTTGACCGGATTGTCGCACCGTGCTTGGGCAGCCTTCGCCTCACTGAGTCGGGCGAAGTCGATCGAACCCCCTAGGGTCAGGACAGAGACCAGCCTGCTTCGAACTGTCCCTCGAGCCTGAACCAGCCTAGTCTCGGCAAGCCTGCACGCTGGGAGGCGGGCACACAGCCTCTGACGAGGGAAGCTGCCATCCACGATGTGCACCAAGAACAGACGCGCTGCGTCAGATAGGTCGCAATAGGAGGAACGGATTGGAAGGAAGCCGAGTCACGCATGAGAACCCTGTTGAAGCGACACTCCCACCGGGACAGGCTTCATCCAGCCCATCTGGCAAGGCATGAGCTGATTCGGGAGGTTGGAATCGCTCTCACCTACGAGCACGCACGTTCAGCCGAAGACTGTGAGCTCGAAGCCGATTTGACCCAGGAGTTCCGACTCATCCTCGGCATCCGCACGCGTCATGGGATGGTCATCCAGCCATTCCCCTGGGAAGAGAAGCTCCAAGCTATGACCTTCCGCGGCCAGGTCCGGCCGCGGGGCAGAACTCGTCTCCCGGCCTCGGTGCAGACGCACAGCTAGTCGCAGCAGTACCACCAAGAGAGGCACCCGTTCATCCCAGGGGGCCGGAAGGTGGGCCAGACGCCCGGCCGGCGGACGGCGCCGGTGGGCCCGCACGAGTAGGGCCAGGGTGTCCCGTTCCTGCTGGGAGAATCCACGTAGGTCTCCATTGGCCACCAGGTATTCGCCATGCTTGTGGTAGCTGGACCAGGCGACGGACAAGCCGATTTCGTGTAACCAGACCGCCCAACGCAAGAGAGCACGCTCCCCTTCACCCAGCCCCCACTCATCCTTCACCTGGCCGAAGAAACGCATCGCCGTCTCCTCGACACGGGTGACCTGCTCCTCGTCGACACCAAAACGGCGTGCAAAGGCGATCACGCTGCTGTCGCGAACATCCTCGTGGTGGATGCGCCCGATGAGATCGTAGAGGACGCCCTCGCGCAGGGCCCCGCGACTGACGCGCATGGCCTCGATCCCCAGGCCCTCGACCACCGCACGGAGCACGGCGAGCCCGCCCGCCAAGACGGGTGCCCGGTCGTCTTCCAGCCCCGAGAGGTGCGCTTTCTCGGCTCGGCCGGCCTTGAGCAGGGCCTCCTCGAGTCGCTCCAGCAGGGCGGGCGTCAGCAGTTCTTCCTCGGTCCAGCCCTCGCGACAGGCGATGCGGCTGATGGCCCGGATCGTGCCGGAAGAACCGATACAGCTCTGCCAGCCGTGGCGCTTGTACTCCTCCACGATCGGCTCGAGTTGGAGCCGCGCCGCCAGGCGCGCCCGGTGCATGCGTCGCCGGGTGATCTTGCCATCAGCGAAGAACTCCAAGGTCCAGCGCACACAGCCCATCGAGAGGCTGCGCTCCTGCACCGACTCGAACCGCTCGCCCAAGACGCATTCGGTGCTTCCTCCACCGATGTCCACGACCAACCGCCGACCTCGGTCATCGCCCAATGAGTGCGCCACTCCGAGGTAGATCAAGCGAGCCTCTTCTCCCCCGGGAATGATCTCGATCGGAAAGCCGAGCGCCTCCTGCGCACGCTCGCGGAAACGCCCCGCCCGCAGGTGTCTGAAGGTCGCCGTGCCGACGGCCCGCACGCGAGTGGAGCGCAGACTGCGCAGGCGTTGGCCGAAGCGGTCGAGACAGGCCAGGGCTCGCTCAGCGACCTTCGCATCCAGGCTCCCATCGGCCCGCAGCCCCTCGGCCAACCCCACGCGATCCCGCAGGCGGTCGATCAGGCGCACCCCACCCTCCTGCTCCTGGGCGACAACGAGGTGAAAGCTGTTGGACCCGAGGTCGACCGCGGCCAACTCGTCGCCCTCCGATCGGGAGGGGGCCGCATCCCGCGCTTTTTCGTACTGGGCGGGCGTCATGGGCCCTCAGGTGATGAGCGTCCGCAGGAGTTCGAGCCGTTCGAGCGCCGCGCCTGAGTCGATGGCGGAAGCGGCGGCGTCCACCCCCTCGGCGAGGGTTGGGCAGCGGCCGGATGCCTTGAGGGCGACGGCCGCACCTAGAAGAGTCGCGTCCCGTGCCGGGCCGAGATCGCCGCGCAGGACGGACAGGGTGACCTCACCCACGGACTGGACGAGGGATGGGTTGTCAGCGGAGCCGTAACCTTCCTCGGGTGGACTGAAGAGTGGCAGGTCGGCCTCCTCGCTTCCCTCGAGACCGAAATCCGCCGGTTCGACCGGGAGCGGCGCAAGGCTCTCCCCAGCGAGTTCGATTCCCCGCGTCCGCCGGCAAACCGAGGGGATCACTCCACCGTCGATGCCCTGCAGCGCCACACCCCTCGGGTGACCCAGGGCCTGGATGACCTCGACCGCGACCCCCAGGACCGGACCCTCCTGGGCACCCAGCACGACGGCCGACCCCGGAGGAGCCAGGAGTTTCTCGACGGTCGCCAGGGGCGTTCGCACGACCATCTCCCCGCGCACGCGGCGCAAGGTCAACATGCTGGGCAGCATCCCGCTGATCGAGATCACGGCAAAGCCCCCCTTGGCGACCCAATCCTCGGCTTCGAGCGGGTCCCAGGTCATCGAGAGGCCGATGGCTTCCAGGGCGTTGGCTGCGGTCAGCCCACGGCGGGGCGGCACGCAGCGGTCGGAAATGATGAGCACGCGCGCCCCGGCGGCGGCGGTCACCAGTCCTGCGGCAACCTCGAGGGGAGGATGATGATCCTGCCCATCGTGGGAGGGACAGAGGGTGACCAGGCCCGGCATTCCACTACAAGGCATGCGCGCCTGAGCGCGAGCGGCTTGGGCGAAACCGGTCAGCTCCTGGAAGGTCGCTCCTTTCCAGCGCAGGGCCATCAGGAATGAGGCAATGGTGACATCACTCTCCCCACCGGCCAGGATCGAGGCAAAGGCACGCATCGCCTCCTCACTGGAGAGGTTGCGAGGATGCTTGGGGTCGCTGCCCAGAACGCGGAGGAGGTGACGTAGGACCATAGCGGGGGCGGGCAGTCTAATCGCCCCCCCCGCCGACTCCCAGGGTCCATCGCTCCCCTCTCTTCCGTGTAGGATTTCGCACCGCGATGCGCCGTTCCAAGACCCTCCGTTGGCAGGAGAACCGGACCTTTTCCTGCGTCCACCAGCCACCCGTAGCCGAGATCGCGGCGGCTGGTAGTTACAACCGAGGCCGCTGGGCAGAGGAGATTCTCCACACCCGGGGGCCGATCACCCTCGAACTCGGCTGTGGCGGGGCCGAGACCACCCTCGCGCTGGCACGCCGAGATCCCACCCGGGGCTTTGTGGGCGTGGATATCAAGGGGCACCGCTTTTGGCACGCCGCCAAAACCGTAGAGGTCGAGGGCCTGGGTAATGTCGCCTTCCTGCGAGCGCGCATCGAATACATCGACCACTACTTCGGCCCTGGCGAGGTCGGCGACATCTGGCTCACCTTCTCCGACCCCCAGCCGAAGAACACCAAGGGCACCAAGCGTTTGACCTCCCCGATCTTCCTGCGGCGCTATGCCCGGATGCAAGTTCCAAAGGCGAGGGTGCACATCAAGACCGATAGCGATGACCTCTTCGCCCTAGCCCAGAAGGAGCCCCCCGAGGCAGGATACGAGATTACCCGGATCGTCGCGGACATCCACGCCCCTCTGCCGACGAACTTCCCGGCGGATCTGGCGGAGATCCTATCCGTGAAGACGCGCTACGAGCGCAAGTGGCTCGCACGGGGCAAGCGCATCCACTATGTCCAGTTGATGCGGAGCCCAGTCAACGACCAGTGATCTCGACGTTGTCGATGTCGGAGCGCTCCTTGGCATCGAGAGCTGTCGTCCGCAGGCGGATCTTGAAGGCAGGGTTGTTGTAGCCGTCGTCACCAACCTTGTAGTTGCGGTTGTGCCACTGTGTCTCGCTGGTGGCGTGGATCGTGACCCACTGCGCACCGTTCCAGTACTCGATGACCAACTCGTCGCCCGGGTCGTAGTTCTTGCTGCGGTGACTGACATTCAGCTCGATGTCGGTGAACCCGGCAGTACTGACGGCCTTTTCAATCCACGTATCTTTCTTCAGCCGTGCGCCGAAGGTCCCCGTCAGGGCCGCATTGGGAGTGACCCTTGCCTTGCCGTTCTGGCTCGTCCAGCCGCCCGCAGTAAGCCCCCCGCTCTCGAATCCATCGGAGAACAGGGTCTGACATGGTGATCCATTGGCGCAGACCCCCAGGGGTGCGGCCAGGGCGCTTTGCAAGCCCGCATGATTGATCGCGGTCCCCCAGTTGTTTCCTCCGGTACTGCTGCAGCCCCCGTGGGTATGAATGCCGACAGCGTGGTCGCGCTGCTTGTGGATGACCGGAGAACCGGAGTTGCCCCCGGTCGTATCCGTGCGATAGCCGACGGTCGTGCCGCTCGAAACGACCAGGGGGCCCACCTCGGTCTGCTGCACTTGGTTACGCACTCCGCTGTCGGTGCCGTACCCGGTGATACGGATCTTGCCTTGGCCGGCAGCCGGTGGGTTCTCCAGGACGAAACTCCACCCCTGGGCCTCATATGCGGTCAGGCCCGTGTTCGAGTTGGGAAAGGTTCCGAAGTAAGCCCAATCATCCCCAACGCCGTTCCCACCGTTTCCTTGCAGCGAGGCGTTGTCCTTGGCGTACTGGTCTTCCGGGGGCGGGTGATTCAAGCTGCCGCCTGCACTGGAGAGGGGCACGTTGAACTCGACGACGCTGATGTTGCCCTGGCAGTGTCCTGCCGTGAGCATGCAGTGGTTGCAGTCATCGATCAGCCAGCCCGTACAACCGATCGGGAGTAGGCGAGCGACGCGCACATCGCTCGAGAGGACTCGATCGTCGTTGTTCCCGCAGATGGTCTCTGGATCGGCGGGAATGAGGCCCATGTCCACCCCGCGGGTGCGCACGCGAGCGCCCGTTCCGGGATAGGCCACGACGTCGACCTGCACGGCATCGCCGTTGAAGTAGGCGCTGGAGAGGTCCCACTGTCGCACGCTGGTTGCATTCAACTCCTGTACGGCCCCATCACGGTGGGAAGTGATGCGCAGGATGGCCTGGTTGCCTGAGGGTAAGTCGCCGCCGAGCTCCACGATGTCGAAATAGACCCGCAACCAAGCTGCCTGTGGCTCATGCACAGTGAAGGAGAGAATCACATCTCGGGTGGGCCCTTCGTTGCGCACCCAGCCGGTGTCGTAGATGTGGGTCAGACTGAGGGTTGGAGGGGGCCCGACTTGTGCCTCTGCCCAGCCACTTCCGAAGCAGAGAACCACGGCCAGAGAAAGAAAGCGGCGCAGCGAAAGTCGATTCATTGTTGCAGGCACCTATCCAGAACACGAAGAGGGTGAGGTCTCCATGTTATCTGTTTGCTCCATCCCCGCCAGAGCAAGAACCTCGCACCATGCAGGCCGAATGTGGATTCTTCGTGAATGACTCCGAGCCCGCACTCTTCATGCGGGCTCGGTTCGGACGGTGGCGCCCCCGAAGAGCAACACAGGAGTGGAGCGTGGGGCTCAGCCCTGGCCTCCGCCCCCCTCCTTCGGCTCGGAAGCCTCCTCGCTCTCCTCTTCATCTCCACCTTCCGCCGCTGCAGCTTCTTCGGGCGGGTTCTCGCCCGCATCCAAGCGCTGCTCCGGTGCCAGGCTCGAGTCAGGGCGAGGACGAATGTGGGCGAAGTAGAGGTGCGCCTCCTTGTCGTAGACGATCTCACCGTCGATCACCGTCCACTGCACGAAGGTCTTGTAGTGCAGGATGTCCCCGTCCGTGATGATCATGTCGGCATCCTTACCGACTTCGAGGCTACCGACGCGATGATCGATGCCCATCAACCGTGCAGGCTCGATGGTCAGCCCGGCAAGGGCCGCCTCGTCGGACAGGCCCCCGCGCACCGCGAAAGCTGCTTCCACGGTCAAGTGCATCAGGTCGCGGCCGACGATTCCTCCCAGGCTAATACCCACGTTGCCGGGGATGATGGCCACCGAGACACCGGCTCGATAGAGAATGGCTGCGTTCTCGATCGATGAGCCTCCCTCGCGGACGAGTTGCTCGCTCTTGGGCCTACGGTCACGGGGCGTAATGATGGCGGAGGCTCCGGCACGCCCGAGCTCGTCGGCAACCGTCCAGCCCTCGCGACATCCCTGGATGATGGGTCGGAAACCGTACTGCTGGGCCAAGTGGGCGATTTCGAGTAGATCGGTCCGCTCATTGGCCCGGAAGACCGGCCGCCACTTCCCGTCCAAGAGGGAGACAAGGTTCGAGTCCACGTTCTTCTTGCTGGGCTCTTTCAGATCCTTGTTCTTCTTCTTGTCGATCTCGTACTGCGCATAGGCACGCCGGTACTTGGCAGCCTTGGCGAGCTTCTCTCGCAGACTGCGCTTCCCCGCGGGACTGGATTTGGAAAAGGAGAGATAGCGGAAGACGTTGGTCTTCACCTGGACGCCCTCCAGCGTCCCGTACTTGAGCTTGCCGACCTCGTTTCCGGTCAGCGCCGTCGTGATTCCAGACCCCAGAGCCAGGACCAAGTTCTGTCCGAAGGGATTGAAGGTGTTGGGTAGGTCACTGCCTGCGCCGAAGAGACCCGAGGAGTTGATCGCCACCAGACCGGGATAGACACGGTAACCGCGGGCATCCAAGGTCTCCGTCTCCTCGGGCATCCAGAGGTCATAGCCGATATCCTCGATGACGCCGTTCTTGCAGAGTACGGTCGCACCACGCAAAACGGCCCCCGTCCCGGTATAGACGTCTCCGTCGACCACGGCGAACCACTTGTCCTGGGGCTCCTCCGGTTCACTCGACTCCTCTTCTGCCGCCTTTTCCTTGGGCTCGTCGTCACCCGCGTGTGCTACCGGCAGCACCCCCAGGGTCAGGGCTGCCAGGACCAGGAAGAGAGTCGCCTTGGTTCGAATCAAAGTGCGCATCACAGATCCACCTCGCCGTACACCAGGTCACCGTCCAGAATCACCGCCACGACCTTGGTCGTCGCCTCGAAGGGCTCCCCATCCAAGATGATGAGGTTGGCCGCCTTACCGCTCTCCAAGCTGCCCACCTGATCGTCGACCCCCAAGAGCCGCGCTCCTTCCAAGGTCATCGCCGAGAGGGCCGTTTGGAAATCCAGCCCAGCCGCGACGATCTCGCCCACGTTGCGTCGCCAGTCCTTGAAAGCCTGAGTCGAATCGCCGCGCGGCACGAGAACCAGCTTGGCTCCGGCCCGGGCAAACTCGGCGGGGAGGTTTCGCTGGCGCCTCGTTCCTGGATGCAAGGTCAGCTCGGGTTCCATGATCACCCGCTTCCCAGCCTCTCCGATGCGGTCGATGACGTGGAAGACATCCGTGTTGCGGGTGAGCCCCACGCGCAGGTCCCACTGAAACTCCTCATCCCCGATCGCATCCAGCAGGTGCAGGTAGTCGGCGGCCGTGCTGATCGAGATCAGGGCCTTGAGCGTTCCCGCGCGCAGTTGGCGAAAGGCTTCGGCATTGCGATCGGGTTCGATGGGCTTGTAGGGACCTGGGTCGAGCTTCTTCTTCTTCTCCGCGTCCTTTTCCTTGTCGAACTTCTCCTTGGCCTTCTCCCACTTCTCGCGGTTCTTCTTCTCCTTCTCCTCCCAACTGTCGGCTTTCTTGAAGCCGTCCGAGATGCGGGCCTTGGCCGAGCGATTCGCGCCGGCGATGATCTTCAAATAGCAGGAATCGCGCAGGATCAGCTCCTCGGGAGACATTCCCTGGGTGCGTACGGCGACAGCCTGTCCCGGAATGCCGCTACCGGGGGGGTAGATCCCCAGGGTGGTGACTCCGATTTCGCGTAGTTGCTTGAACCCATTGCCCTTCTCGGGCAACTCGGCACTCGCCAGCAGGTAGGGCCTGGAGTCACTGTATCCGCGGCTGGACATGCCGTAGCGCGAATAGGCATCGACCAAGCCGGGAATGACCACCTGCTCTTCATCCAACTCTAGAACCGGGATGCCTCGCTCGATCGGCAAGTCCTCGCCGATGGTCACGATCTTCCCGCCCTCGATCAGGATGACGGCGTGGTGGAGAGTCTCCCCGTTGCCGACCTCGACGCGCGGGGCGCGTATCGCAAACAGGTCGACGCGCGGGGCAGTCGCGCTGAGGGCCAGGGGGGCCAGGAGGAGAGGAGTCAGGATCATTGCAGTCCTCAGAACAGTCGACCGTCTTCATCACGGTCGAATTCGACGTCACCTTCGATCAAGACCAGGCGTGTATGTACGCGCGGGTCCAATGGGTCGCCCGTCCAGACGACCACATCCGCGTCCTTGCCGACTTCCAGGCTGCCGACACGGTGCTCGATCCCGAAAACCTTGGCCGGGTTGGCGGTCATGGCCTTCAGCATCGCATAGGAATCCGCTCCGTAGCGCGCGCTCATCGCCCCTTGGAGGAAGAATTCCTCCTCGGGAACGACTCCGGAGTCGGTGTTGAGAGAGAAGAGCGGCACCCCAGCGCGGACGAACTCCGCCGAGGTTCCGTTGATACGGCCATTGTGGCTCGCGAAGTAATCCACGGTTCGTGGCCCGTGATTGACCGGACAGCCCATGCGCGCCAAGGCCGGCGCGGCCTTCCAGCCGTCGAAGCTGCCGTGGGAGACCACGCAACGGGTTTGGAAATCCACCTTCCACATGCGGGCCGTATTGACCACACCCTCAGAGCCGGCGGTGTGGATCAGGACCGGCAGATCACCGGTCATCACGCGGCTCAGCTCGTCCAAAGCGGGATCTCGGCGTCCCTGCGCCGCTGCCGCCTTGGCCCGCAGGGCGACATCACGGATGTTCCAGGACTGCCCCGCGCGCGTCACGCCGAAATCGGTCGCGTTGCGGCGTTGGGGATTGGAGTCCTGGGCCACCTTGAGCCCACCGGGATCGCGCAGCACGATGGTCTCATAGGTCGGCTGCCGCATGCGCGCCTTGTAGAGCACGCCGAAACCGCCCATGTTCGTACCGGACCCAGGGATGCCGAAAAGGGTGGTCACGCCGGCGGCGCAGCCGCGTCGGATGGCCGCGTTTCCCGGGATCACACAGGGGCGCGCCCGCAGTTCGGGATTCACGGCCCGCACCATGTCGTTGATCCCCGGACCGTGGATATGGGTGTGCAGGTCGACCAACCCGGGAGCACACCAGGAATCGGGATAGTCGAGCAGGGTTGCGTCCGCGGAAACCTCCCGCGGAGGGCCGACGTAGGTGAGCTTTCCCTCCTCGCAGACGACCATTCCTGGCGCATAGATCGTGTCAGCATCGCTCATCGTCAAGAGCTTGCCGACGCGCAGGACGAGCCGCTCGCCGCCGAAAGCCGGTGCCGCCAAGAGGAGCAAGAGTAGACGCATCACCATCTGCGCCCCTCCCCGCTGTCATAGACGAGCCGGCCTTCGATGAAGACCAAGGAGACCGCCGTGCGTGGATCGACCGGATCTCCCGCCAGCACCACCAGGTCCGCCTGCTTGCCCACCTCCAAACTTCCCACCCGGTCCGCGATCCCTGCGGTAGCGGCCGGAACGATCGTCAACGCGCGCACGGAGCGCAGGTCGTGATCCAGATAGCCGTAGCGCACCCCCATCGCCGCCTGGAGAGGTAGTTCCTCCTGGGGAACCACGGGGGCGTCGGTGTTGAAACCGATTTCACCCTGGCCCTGCTCCTGAAAACCCCAGGCGGTGCCCTGCCACTGGCCATCGGTGTTGAAACGCGGTGGCCGCGGCTGCATCACCTCCCGTGGACCCAGGATGGCGGCCACGTGGTGCCGGACAGCCAAGGGAGAAGCCTTGTAGCTATCGAAGGAACCGTGATCGATGAAGACATCCAGGCCGTAGTCGCCGGCCAGCATCAGGATGGTCATCATCACCAGTTGGTAGTACTGGGTGTGCGTCGAGACCTGCACGCGGTGGGCCTTGAGGTCCCGGAAGATGTCGAGCTGGATATTCCGCCTGGGCTTGGGCCCCTCGCCTCGCTCGTGCAGTTCCCAGGCCTCCGCATAGGCCAGGCCCATCTCGATCGTTCGGCGCAGGGTGTAGTTCATCAACACCCGACCCATCCCGTAGCCCCAGCGAGTCGGGTTATCGCCTTGAGCGATCTTCAACGAGCCGGGATCGCGCAACCGACACTCTTCGTAGCGATCGAGGCCGGTTTTCATGAGCACGCCCGCACCGCCCATGTTGGTCCCCGATCCGGGAATGAAGAGCAGGGTGGTGATCCCCGCCGCAATCGGGCGCTGTAGGTCCGCGTTGTCGGGGATCACCGCCGCCCGGACACGCAGGCCGGGGTTGGCCTGGAAGACCATGTCGTTGATGTCCCTCCGCGAGCCGCCGACATGGCTGTGCAGGTCGACCATCCCTGGCATGACCCACCGATCGCCGACATCCAGGTAGGCGTAGCCCTCGGGCACGGCGAGCTCAGAGACCGGCGCTAGGGCCTCGATGCGGCCATCCTTGACCAGAATCAGGGCGTGGTCCACCACCTGGGGCCCATCGGCCGCCGCCACCAGAGCCTTGGTCGTGCGCAGCGCCAGCCCTGCCCCTCCAGGAATGCCCGCCGTGGACCAGTCCCGCTCCGCGCCGAAGCCCCCCCCGAGAGCAACGGGAGCGAGGGCCAAGCACAGCAGCGCCCCACAGGGTGAGGCCGAGGGGAATCTGGAGGGTCGGCTCGCCATTACCAGCGCCGCTTTCCCTTGCGAGCGTCGTAGACGACACGACCCTGCTGGTAAACGCGTTCGATCGAGGTACGCGGATCGACGGGATCCCCCGTGAGGACGAGCACGTCCGCATCCTTGCCCACCTCGAGGCTACCGATGCGATCGTCGATGCCGGCCGTCATGGCCGGAATGATCGTCAGACCGCGGACGGTCTGCATTTGACTGTCGTCGAAGCCGTAGTGCACAGCCATGGCAGCCTGCAGGCTGAGTTCCTCCTGCGGGATCACGGGAGCGTCGGTGTTGAATCCGATCATCTCGTGTCCACGCTCTTGGTACCCAGCCGCAACGCCGAGCATGCGCCCGTCGGTGATCGGAAAGTAGGTCAAGGGGGCTTGCACTTCCCGCGGGCCGAGGATGGCGTTGACTCCACTGGCCTGCGCCCGCTCCGCGGCACGAAAGCCGTCGAAGGTTCCGTGGTCGATGTAAACCGGCAGGCCGAGCTCCTCCGCGACCATCTCGATCGTCTTGTTGACGACCTGATAGATCTGAGTGTGGGTCGAGACCTGGGTCCGACCGGCGAGGAGATCTCGGAAAACCTCGTACTGGATGTTCTTCTGAGGCTTGGGCCCCTCACCCTTCTCGTAAGCCTGCCAGGCCTTGGCATAGGCAATCCCGCGCTTGAAAGTCACGCGGGTGTTCCAGTTCATGAAGCTACGCCGTGGCAACCATGGCGCACGTCGCTCGGGGTTGCCCGCCTGCGCCAGCTTGAGCGATCCAGGGTTGCGGATCAGGTTCTCCTCGAAGGTGTCGAAGCCACCCCGCACGAGGATCCCCTGGCCTCCCATGTTCGTTCCCGATCCGGGGATCAAGAGCACACTCGTCACGCCCCCCGCAACGGCCTGTTTCATGGCGTGAATACCCGGGGTGATCGTCGGCTCGGCTCGTAGACCGGGATTGGTCATGAAGAGCATGTCGTTCAGGTCACGCAGGCTCCCGGCCACGTGGTCGTGCAGGTCGATCAGGCCCGGGGCGACCCACAGGTCACCCAGATCCTCGACCTGGAAGCCATCGGGGATCTCTAGCTCCCTCGCGGGACCGATACCGACGATGTGACCCCCTTGGATCAGGAGCGCCGCGTTGTCGATCACCGTCGGTCCATCCAGGCTGGCCACCAGGGCCTTGCGAGCGATCAGGGCCAGGCCCGAGCCTCCCTCGGAGCCCGCGGCGGCCGGCGAAGCGGACGCTCCCGGCTCTTGGCCGGCTGCGGGGCCCACCAGGGCCAGCGCCCACACGATCGATAGCAACAGCAATCGCTTCATCATTCTCACCAGAGCCTCTCGGCCTTCGCGTCATAGACCGTGCGGCCCCGCATCCAGATCCGCTCGACTCCCACGCGGGGGTCCACGGGGTCACCGTGTGTCGCCAAAAGGGTCGCCTCACAGCCTGGGGAGAGGCTCCCCATACGGTCATCGATGCCCGCCGTTACCGCCGGGATGATGGTTACGCCGCGCAGCGCATCCGCGTCGCTGTCGTCGAACCCGTAGTGCACGCCCATGGCCGCCTGCAGGCTCAGTTCTTCCTGGCCGACCCCCATGCCGCCCACACAGTCCGTGTTGAAACCGATCCGGGTATGACCCTGCTCCTGGTACTTGGCCGCCACGCCGAAGATCGCCCCGTCCTGGTCGTACTCGGCAAAGCCCGGGGCGCGGATTCCGCGCGTGATCTGTCGCGGTCCGAGGATGGCGGGCACCCCGAGCTCTTCGGCCTTGGGAGCCGCCCGCCAACCGTCGAAGGTGCCGTGGTCGATGTAGACCGGCAGGCCAAACTCTTCGGCCACCATCGTCAACGTCATCTCGACGACCTGATAGATCTGGGTATGGGTCGAGACCTGGGTCTCACCCGCCAAGAGACTGCGGAAGATGTCGAATTGAAGGTCGCGCTGGGGCCGTTCCCCGCGCCCTTCTTCATACTCCCGCCACCGCTTGGCATAAGCCACCCCGCGGCGAAAGGTGCTGCGGGTATTCCAGTTCATGAAACTGCGCCCTGGAAACCAGGGGCCGCGTCCCTCGGGGTTACCCGCTTGCGCCAGCTTGAGCGATCCAGGGTCGCGTACGAGAGCCTCCTCGAAGTGATCGCCGTGGGTGCGCAGAAGGTAACCCTGACCGCCCATGTTGGTGGCCGAGCCGGGGATGTAGAGCACGCAGGTGACTCCACCGGCGAGGCCCTTTCGGAGCAGGGGATTGCCTTGCCGGCTCGCGCAGGATGCGCGCATGCCCGGATTGGTCAAGAAGGCGGTTTCGGAGAGGTCGCGCAGGCTCTGGGCGGTGTGATTGTGGAGATCGATCATCCCGGGTGAGAGCCACATCTCTCCCAGGTCTTCGAGCACGAACCCCGCGGGTAGTTCGAATCCCTCCTGGGAATCGACCCCCACGATCTTCCCCTCCTTGACGAGCAACACCCCGTTGTCCACGCAGGTACGCCCATCGAGTTCGAGGGTCAGGATCTTGGCCGCCTTGAGCGCCAGACCGGGGCCGCCCGGCGCCCCCGGTTCGGGTTGGTGGTCGGAGGGCGCGGCCTGCTTTGCCGCGGCAACCGCCGTCAAACCCCAAACGAGGAGGGATAGGCGGCACAAGCCCGCCCAAACCCCTCCCCCTGCCCGAGCGGTCTTGCCGCGGAGGTGCACAGCCGATGACCTCATGGCATCCACCTACTCGATTTCCTTGCCGTTGACCCAGGTGCGGATGACCCTGGAGGTGAGATCAAAGGGGCTTCCGTCGAGCAGGAGCACGTCCGCGTCGTAACCCGGGCGCAACCGGCCGATGCGGTCGCCGACGCCGAGCATCGTCGCTGCCTCCGAGGTCAGCGCACGCATCGCGGCCAATGGGCTCAGCCCCGTCGAGATGGCGGAGGCTGCACGATAGGGCAGTTCCCCAGCCCCCTCTTCAGCTCCGCTGTAGAAGGCAATGGGGATACCCGCCTCGGCCCAGATCGCCCCGCTCGAGCGCACGATCGCCCCCGCGACCTTGCCGCGCAACCTTTCCGCCGCTGGGGCGGCCTGGTCACCGGTCCAGATCACCGGCTTGAAGCCCAGGGCATTGCACGCCTCGGTCGCCTCGATGGCATCCCTGGCGGAGGTGGCCGTGACCAACACCGCGCCTTTGCCCTGCACCGCCTGACGAATGGGCTCCAGTTCGGGGTCGATGCCGGGGGGCTTGGGCTTGCCCTTGGGCTCCTTCGCGGTCGGCGGCGAACTCTGCGGCGGGCGGGCCGCGACAGGGTAGACGTCGGAGGTCTGATTCAAGGAGACCTCCACCTCCTTGCCGTCATGGCTCGCCGTTCCCTTGAGTTCGCCCTTTTCGAGGGTTAGCTCCAGGGTGGCCTCCCCCTCCGGGGAGGTAGCGAGCAGGTGCAGAGCCTTCTCCTCGCGGGTGCCGGAAACCGTCCAGAGTTCCTCGAAGATCTCCGCTCGTAGGGTGCCCTCGAGGTGATCTTCTTCTTCCAAGAGCCGCAGGCGCAGGGCGAACTCCACGTCCAGGGCCTCGGACTTGGCCGTACCCTTCCACTCACCCGTGACGGAACGAGTGGCGTCGCCCTCATCCTTGTCCTTTTTTTTCTTCTCCTTCTCTTTGTCCTCGTCGGAGGCGTCTTTCTTGTCGCCCTCACCCTTGGCGTCGGTCGTCTTCGCCTCGCTGGTGGCGGGCGGTGGTGGAGTCCAAGCAGCGAGATCCTTCTCGTACTTGTCCCACTTCTCCATGTACTGCTTGGCCTTGTCCAAGACCTTGCGCATCGATTCGCCGCGCGCTGCGGCGATCGAGTTCGACCAGGTCAGACGGATGGAGGCCGAGGCATCGACTACCATGCTGTCCAGGTTTCGACCGGCCGGCTTGTAGACCATGGTTTGACCGCTGGCTTCGCGCCCGCCCAGGTTGACGCTGGTCACACCGGCCCGAGCCACCCGGCGGTCCATCTCGTCACCGGGTTCGACGATTCGGGCCAGGTTGAAGCGCGGGTTGAAGCGGTCACGGGCTCGCTCGAGCCCTAGATGGCCCAGGGCATCGATCATCCCCGGCATGGCTGCCGCACCGCGCACGATCGTCACCCCAAGGGGATGGGCCACATGTCGGCCGACCTCCACGATGCGACCGCCACGCATGAGGAGCTGTCCCGGACTCAATACTTCGTCGTCCCCCAGGTAGAGCTCCTCCACCTCGATCACGACGGGACCGCCCTCCGAGCGCTCCTCGGCGAGTTCGCCGTTCACCCAGGTGGCCCGCACACCACTGGATGGATCGAGAGGATGGCCCGAAAAGACCACGATGTCGGCGTCTTTGCCGACAGCGAGGCTCCCCACGCGGTCCTCGATACCCAGCACGCGGGCTGCATCCAGAGTCACCGCCTTGAAGGCCGCATCCCGATCGAGTCCGCCCCCCCTCTGGGCCAGGGTCGCCATGAAACGCAGACGCCCCACCGAACCGGTTGCGATGACCACCTGCACACCGGCCCGCGCCAGGGTCGAAACCAGGGTGTAGTCGGGTCCGGCCAGATCCGGGTCCGTCCCGTAGTCCGAACCCTCGAGCACCCGGGGTTCGCAAATCACCGGCACTCCAGCGGCCGCGATCTCCGCCGCGAGATCGTCATCCACTTCGGTCAAGCCTTCCAGGATGAGGGGCAGCTTGAACTCTCCGAAGACCTCGAGGAGAGCTCGTACCTCTTCGGGTGACTCGGCGCGCATGCGCCAGGGGGTGCCCTTCTCGATCGCCTCCCGCAGGGCGGGTCCGATCCTCGAACCGTACTCCGCCTCCAGGTCGGACTCGCCGGCCACCAGGGCCATGAGCTCTTTCAAGGCGACCACGGCTCCCATCGTCGAGTGGGGCAGTTGGGGTTTCTCCACGCCGAGGCCGACATCGACCGTCGCGGGGACCGGCATCTCCCAGTAGCCCGGCGTGCGCCGGGCATCCGCGGCAATGGAACCCTGGAGGAAACAGGTCTCGCGCAAGACCCGATCCGAATCGGCATCGCCTCCGGTCTTGACCACCGCTCCCCGGCCGGCGAGCAGACGCCCGCGGGCGGGGACCATGTAGACCGTGGTCACCCCCTCCAGCAGGGCATCGGCCATCCTGCTGTAGGGGTCGAAATTGTCGATCGCCCTGACGTCGAGTTCGGCCGTGCGAGGGGCGGCGGGGAAGCCACCACCGTAGAAGGAGGTGGCGCTGATGAGACCCGGAGAAAGGACCGCGTCCTCGCCATAGTCGACGACTCGCGTGCCGGCTGGGATTTCGACATCGGTACCGATAGCCACGATGTCACCGTCGTGGATCAGGACGGTGCCGCCCTCGATCACATCGGTCGGCGTGAGGTAGATCGTGCCCGCCTGGAGTGCGACGTCGCCATCCGATCCGGCTAGGGTTACCCCTGCCAGCAGGAGGGAAAGTACGAAACGTCTCACTGGCCGCCCCCCTGGGAACCGCTGTCCGTCCCGACCGGACCCGCCCCGCCGCCGCAGGGATCTTCGCCGTGGTCGTGATCCTCCTCCGCACCTTCGGCGCTAGTGCCTTCGGGGCGAACCCCTTCGAGCAGATAACGGGTGCGTACGTCCTTGGAGCGGTCATACACCAGTCGGCCGTCGAGGACGACGTACTCGACGAAGGAGGTCTGGGAGAGGGGATCGCCGGAATACAAGACGACATCTCCATCCGCTCCCGGCTTGAGCACCCCGACCCGGTCCGCCAGCTTGAGCATCGCTGCCGGAGTGGTCGTCGCCGCCGCGAGGGCATCCTTGCGAGACATGCCGTGGGCGACGCAAGTGGCGACTTCATACCACATCGATTCGTTCGACTGGTTGCGTGGTGTCAGCGCGAAGGTGATGCCCTTGTCGGCAAAGACCTTGGGGATGAAGACATCCTTGAACTTCTCTTCCCGCCGGTCGTAGTCGCTCACGACCAGGCTCGGATCGAGGATCACGGGGACGTGGGCTTCGGCGATCAGGTCCGCCGCCTTCCAGCAAGTGGGGCCCAGGACGAGGGTGGTGCGCTCCAAGAAACCGTTGTCCCGAGCGATCGAGAGGGCAAGGCGCACCTCGGCAGCCGCCGAGCAGTAGAAATAGGCGTCGAGGTTGCCCTCGACCAGATCGAGCAGGGGCTCCTGCTTCTCGTCGATCTCGCCGCGGGGAACCAGCTCCAGACCTTCGACCTTCCAAGCCTTGCCTTCCATGGCGCGACCCCGGCCACGCTCACCGGAAAGGTCTCGACCCTGGTAGAGAGCCTCGCGCCGGGCACGGTCGTTTCCAGCGCGTTTTTCCGCCACGAGCTGCTCCAGGTAGCGGTGCAGGTCATCGAAGGCCTTGCGCAGGGCCTGAGCCTGGGTAGCCCGCGACTTCCCCGACTTCGGGCTGGCACTGAGCACGATCCCCGAGCGTGGCCGTACGAGCATCTCCTCGACCGTCAGCCCGTAGGGCTGCACGACCATACCCATCCCCCCGATGACGCAGTTCCGTCCCTGTTGCACATTCAGGGTCGTCACTCCCGCGCGCAGGCTATCCTCGAAGAAGAAGGAGACGGGATCGATCGAATCGCGCACATCGAGGAACGGCGCCAGCTCGACGGTCTCGTTGGGCCGATCCATGCCGCTATTCGTGAGGGCCTGGACGAAGCCGGGAGCGGCCGTCATCTCCGGGGCATCCAAGACGGCGGCATCCCAGGGGATCTTGACGGCATCCGCCGTCCCCACCGCGGTAATGCGACCGCCTTCGATGACGATCACGCCGTCCTCGATGTTGTCGCCATTCATGGTGATGACCTGGCCCGCCTTGATGGCGTACTTGTCGTTCGCGCCGACGATGCCGGCCGTCGCGGCAAGCAGGGGCAGGAGCAGCTTCTGTGTCTTCATCGGAATCGATTGGTGAGGGTGTTCGGTTATCGGGGGTCACGCACGAGTTCGCCGCGCACGAGCACGCCGACGACGCGGCTGGTGGCCTCGAAGGGCCGGCCGCTCCACAAACAGAGGTCCGCATCCTTGCCAACCTCGACGGTGCCGATCTCATCGGTCAAGCCGAGCAGCTCCGCGGGGGTGGTCGTCACCGCGGCCAGGGCCTGGTCAAAGGTGAGCCCGGCGCGCATGGCCAGACCGGCCTGTCGGTCGAGGCGCGCGGCGGCGGGGACCGCTCCGTGGCTGGACAGGCACAGGCGGACGCCTTGGTTCACGAGGTCCACATCGCGATGCCAAGCCATGAAGGCGTTGTCCTCGGTGCGCCCGTCGGCCGAAAACGGAGGCAGGACGATCGCCGCTCCGCTGCGCAGCAGGATTTCGGGCTCGCGCCAGGCTTCGGCTGCGGCATCCAGGATGAGGTCCAGGTTTCCAAAACCCTCCCGCGCCATCTCCTCCTTGAGATAGATCGCGGTACGGATGTCCTGGGTAGCCCAAGCCTGGATCATGAGTTGCACCTCGCCCGCCAGGGCACGGCGCAGCTCTTCCGCTCCGGCAAACTCCTTGGAGGGGTCTTCCGTGGCTTGGACGGCGTCGAAGAAGGCCTTGCGCCACTCCCACTCGACTCCCATGCGTGTCGTCGGACGACGCGAGAAGCAATCGGTCGGGCGGCCGAAGGCGGGGTGGTTGCCGTAGCTGGGCGCGCTGCCCATCGATCCCCTCAGGATCGGACGCGGCAGGGACCACTGCCGGGCGGCCAGGTCGGTCGGTCCGGCTGTGCGCAGCGCCACGGTCATGCCACCGATCACATTCCGGTCGAGGGGCGCGGCAAGCACGGTGGTCACTCCGCTCTCCGCCAACCGCTCCCAGGCGGGATCGAACAGATCAAGAGCGGGCGCGACCGAGAGCTCCGGCTCGACCTCCCGGGCCTGCTCGACCGAACGAGTGTCCATCTTCACCCGCGGCGAGAGGTCGATCATCCCCGCCGTCACCGCCTTGACCTGCAAGGCGTCCTCGGTCGCACTGCGACCCGGTCGAATCGACTGGATCTCACCGTCTTGGACGGTGATCAGTGCGTTCTTGAGCACCTCACCGGTGCCGGTGTAGACGCGTTCGGCGTGAATCGTCCAGGAGTCTTGGACCGTATCTCCGCCCGCCGCCAAGGCGGCGCAGAGCAGTAGGGGCAGCATCATTCCTCGTCCTCTTCCACGGTCTCCTTGACCGGTGCCTGGTAGACGTTCTCGCCATCGATGTAGACCGCGAGCAGGCGACTTGACGGATCGGTCGGAGCGCCGCTCCACAGGCACAGATCGGCGTCGAGTCCAGGCCGGATCATGCCCACCCGGTCCGCGATTCCCGCCAGCTCCGCAGCTCCTCCGGTCAGAGCTCGCAGGGCGGCCGCACGCTTCATGCCGGCACGGACGCAGGCGGCTGCGCTCCAACGCAGGGCACTGGGAAGCGGCCGCGAGCCATCCACCGCAAAACCCAAGGGGACCCCGGCCTCGGCCAGGGCCACCGCACTCGCCAGGTGACGGGGATCCTCCCCGGGAAGGAACGGACCCAGGGCAACGCCGAGACCACTGGCCTTGACCGCCGCCGCCAGATCCCCCGCGCGCTTGGCATGGACGAGATACCCCCGCAGGTGGTGGCGCATCGCGAAGTCCAAGGCGAGCTGCACTTCGTGGCGCGTCTCCGCTTCGAGGAGCACCCCCATGCGTCCCTGGACCAGCTCCTCGATCGACCCCTCGGGGGCCGAGAAGAGGCGCTCGAGCTCCTGGTACTGGCCCGCCGTGCTGGTCGGATAACGACCCTTGGCCGCTCCCGAGGCAGAAACGTCGATGTGCAGGAGCGCCCGCGGAACCAGGATGCGCCCGCTGGGCTTGACGACGGCGGCGATACCGCCGATCAGGTTGCTCCCCGAGCGGGGAGCGAAGACCACACTGGTCACGCCGTTCTCGACGAGCCGGTGCACTTGGGAGTGGTCCGGGTTGAAGGCGAAGCGCAATTCCGCTTCGGCCATCACCACGCGCGTGTTGTCCTGGGCCTCCGCTCCCGCCCCCGAGGAGTCCCGCAGGCCGATCAGGCCGGGGGAAAGCTCCCCCTCGCATTCGATCACGGGGATTCCATCCGCGAGATCCAGATCCGTACCGACGGCGACGATCTTGCCACTCGCCACATGGACGGTGGCGTCCTCGAGGACGCTACCGTCCCCCAGGTGGATGCGCCCCGAGTGGAGCGCGAATTCATGGGCGGGGGCCAGGGCCAGGACGCCCGCCAGGGTCAGGGTGGAGAGCATCACTGATCCTCTTTGGGTGCGACGACCACCTGGCCGTCGATCAGGACATGGGTGATTGAAGTGTTGAAGACCAAGGGATCGCCGGTGAGGACCAGTAGGTCCGCTCGCCGTCCGCGTTCGACGGTCCCAAGCTGGTCGGCGACATCGAGGACGCGGGCCGCCCGGGAGGTGAGCGCCGCGAAGGCCTCTTCACGATCCAAGCCATTGCCGATCGCGACCTCTGCGAGCAGCGGCAGGTCACGCGCGGCTTTGGTTCCGCCGCTCCCCAGGAGTACGGGAACCTCCTCCTCGGCCAGGCGCCCGGCGAGGGCCAACCCGACATCGTCGACGTGACCGGGAAGGGGTGTGCGGTCGAGCTTTGGAAAGACGATGACCGGGATGCGACGCTCCGCGAGCTCGTCGGCGAACTCCAGGGCCTCGCTGCCCCCCGCGATGATCAGTCGCAAGCGCCCGAAGGGGCGTGTTCCCTCCAGAAGCGCGCGCAACTCGGCCACGCGATGGCACTCGACCACCAGGGGAACCTCGCCGTTCGCGACGCGGGCCATCGCCTCCTTGTCGGCGTCGTACTTGGGCATGCGGGGAGGCTTGTCCTCCTTGTAGCTCTTCTCCTTGTATTCCTTGCCGTCCTCCTCGGCCTTGGCGACGGCCTTCTCGCGCTCCTTCTTCGCCTTCTTGAAGTCCTTCTCGAGCTGGGCTTCCTTCTCCGCGATCGCCACCTTCCAGCTCTCGAGCTCCTCCCGGTAGCGAACCCAAGCCCGGTCATAGTCGAGCCCCGCGCGAATCGTGTCGCACACCTTGTCGGCGCTCGCTACGCGGTTGAAAACGCTCGGCGTCCCGCGCGCAGCCAGTCCAGCCTGGGCCCCCACGTCGGCATCCTCGAGGAGTAGGAGCTCATCCAAATCGGTCCCAGGCGCGGTCGAGATCCAGGCGCCGTACCCACCGATGGGAGCCAGGCGGCCCGCCTGGACGCGCACCGCCACCACTCCCGCCGAGCGAGCCTCCTCACGGTCGTATTCGGTCCCAAAGGGATCGAGTCCGTCGGCGGTGCGGGTCGAGGCATCGGTGCGGGTGTCGTCGAGGACGGCCTGGTCGACCCCTAGGCTCGACCAGGGGTCCAGGAACCCGGCACAGACCACTTCTCCCTCGATCACCCGCGCCCCCTCGGGCGCGGTCAGGTCGCTGCCAACCGCGCGGATGCGCCCGTCTTCGACCAGGACTTGGGCGTTTTCCAAGACCTTGCCCGGCCGGACGATCACCCGCTTGGCGCGCAGAAAAAGGGTCTCGGAGGCGGCGGCGGACGTCTCGCCGTGAGGATCCTGGGGGAGGGAAAGGGAAGGCGCGCCGACCGCGACGCCGCCGAAGAGCAGCAGGGCGGCCGACCACCGATGTTTAGGAGCTTGCATTGCCGTGCGGTTCGCCAGGGGATCGGGCACGAGGCGGCCGACCCGCTGCGTGGGAGCACGTCGCGGCGAAGCCTCCCCCGCGCCGGGGAGCCGTTCCTGTTGGGAACCCCGCGCCGGAGGGGCGCGAGTGGTGCTGGGCACTATAAGAAAGGAAAGAGGCAGCGGGCGCCACGATTGAATCCTTACCCCTTGCCAGATAGGGACTTACGGCCCGCTTACTCGGGATGACATCCGCGCAACCACGGAGCGTGGCCGCATGCTAGGGTCGGGGGAGGTTCCCCCTTCCTCCATTCCTCCCACGATTCGAAGCCATGCTAGCCACGATCCTCAGCGGCGCTCTACTCGTCGCCTCCCTCTCTCCCCCGTCCCAGGATCTGACCGACGCGGCCAAGCGTTACCTGAACCTCACCGACGTCAGCATCCAGCGTCTGGACGTCCCCGTCGAGGTTCGGCCCGCCCTGGTCGAGGTCGAGATCGATGGGCTGAAGTACAGCATGGACCTGCGCCCGCGTTCGATCCGCAGCGCGGACTACGTCCTGCAGATCGACGTCAACGGCACCCTCCTGCTCGCCGATCCGGGTGAGCCGCGCACGATGCGCGGCACCCTGCTCGAAGACGAGGGCTCCCTGGTCGCCGGCTCCATCCTCCACGACGGGCTCTACGCCAAGATCCTCTTCTCGAGCGGCGAGATTTACTGGATCGAGCCCCTGGTCAGCCGCATTCCGGGCGCGGCCACCGATCAGTACGCCGTCTATTCCCAGGAAGACATCATCAGCTCTTCCGGCATTTGCGGCACCGACACGAGCGGGCTTGGGTTCCACTCCAGCGACGGGGCCTCGTCCCTCTCAGCGAGCGGCTCACTCGCCATCACGGAGATCGGAATCGACGCGGATTTCGAGTTCTATACCGCCCACAACAGTGACGTTCAGCAGACCTCGAGCCGCATGGAGCTGGTCCTGAACACGATGAACACCCAGTACGAGACCGAAGTGGGTATCACCCACGTCGTTTCGGCCGCCATCGTGCGCACGACATCCGGTTCGCCCTACACCTCGACCGACCCCGGCACCCTGCTCAACCAGTTCAAGAACAACTGGAACGGGGCTCAATCCGGGCTGACGCGCGATGTGGCCCATCTGTTCACGGGTAAGAACCTCGACGGCAGCGTGATCGGTATCGCCTACCTCGGGGTGATCTGCACCAGCAGTGGCTACAGCCTGGTCCAAAGCGACTGCTGCGGTTCCTTGGGCTGCGCGACCGACCTCTCGGCCCACGAGCTGGGACACAACTGGAGCGCGGATCACTGCTCGTGTCAGAACCCCAACTACACGATGAACTCGAGCCTGACCTGCGCCAACCGCTTCCATGACACCCTGACGGAACCGGAGATCATCAACCACCGCAATTCCCGCAATTGCCTCGACAACGGAACGATCCTGTACGCCGATGACTTCGAGAGCGGCGACTTCACCGCCGGTGGCTGGACGATCTCGAGCTCGACGCGCTGCAAGGTGAAGGTCAACTCGGCCTACTCCGGCCTGCGCGGTGCCAAGCTCAAGAAGGGCGGCGAGGGAACTCCCGCCTGCCAGGTCGGAACCAAGGAGACCTGGATCGCGACCCCCTCCTTCAGCACCGCGACCTGCAGTTCGGCCCTCTTGCAAGTGCACGCACACTTCCGCAAGAACGAGCTGAGCTGCGAGTTCCTCGACATTCAGGTCTCGGTGGGCGGCGGCGCCTGGACGAGCATCTCCACCATCGAGACCCACGCCTGGAAGTACTACCGCATCAACCTCCCGGCGTCGGCGATCGGTCAGTCCGACGTGCGCCTGCGCTTCATCACCAACGCCAAGGGCAAGCAGGAGCGCGCCGAGATCGACAATGTGCGCGTGATCGGCTTCTAGGCCGCTAGACCGCTCTCCAAGCGAGCCATTGGGGCCGGGTCGCTCTTTGCGACCCGGCCCCAAATCTCAAAGATGGGGAAAGCCCGTTCGCTGGGACCGCGCCCCTGGCTAGACCGAGGCGACCATGGGAGCCCGCCGCCCCATCCACCCCCTCCTGCTCGAGCCCAGCTACTGGCATCGACGTCTCGATGCGATCGGGAAAGATTCTCCCGCTCTGCTCCTGACCCCCCGTCCGGATCTGTGCGCGGGCGGGCGTGAAGTCCTCGAGTTCCGCATCCGCGCCCACGACGGAGAGCGCTTGTGGGGCCTGCAAGCCCGCCCGACCCTGCGAGCCGGCCCCTGGCCGGCTCGCATACGTTCCGTGGGACCGGCGGAACTGGTGGACATCGATCGCCGCTGGATCGAAGAGGGGGGTGCGGAGTTCGTTTTCCAGGAGCCCGCCGGTCGGCGCCTCGAGGATCGCGTGCTCGACGTGATCACCATCGCTCGGGCGGCCGGGCGGGCCCCCGGAATCGACCGGGAACGAATCCGGCTCACGGGAGAGACACCCCAGTCCGAGCAGGAGGGTCGCACGAGCGACGAGCTGCGCATTGCCGAGCAGCTATTACGCTCCTTCTACCCTCAAAAGTAGGAACAACTGGGCATGATTTGGATCGCGGCCCAAGGGCGTGGTGGCTTATCTTCCCCTTTGTTTGGGCTCAGCGTAGGGGTAGAGTGCGCCCATGCATCAGCATCAAGAGGAGCTGCGCCTGGCCACGCCGGGGCGGGGCCTGATCGAGATCACCCCCCAGATACGGGAGATCGTGGCCCGCTCCGAGGTTACGACGGGGCTGGTGACCGTCTTCTGCCAGCACACCTCAGCCAGCTTGGTGATCCAGGAGAACGCCGACCCCACCGCTCGGGCGGACCTCATGGCCTGGCTCGCCCGCCTGGCCCCCGAGAAGGATCCCCGCTATACCCACACCCTCGAGGGTGTCGATGACATGCCCTCGCACCTGCGGGCAGCGGTGACGCGCACCTCCGAGACGATACCCATCCAGGAGGGGGAGCCCGCCCTCGGCACCTGGCAGGGCCTCTTCCTCCTGGAACATCGCGACGTGGCCCACACCCGCAATCTGATCGTACACGTGATCGGCGAATGAGAGCGCTCCGAGACTTCCGCCTTGGCGGGTTGCTCCTCCTCGGCCTGGCCGCCTGTGGGGGGAGTGCGCCTGCACCGGAGCCCCGCTCTTCGGCCCTGCTCATCACGCTGGATACGACCCGGCCCGATGCCGTCGACCCCTACCGCCAGCAGGGAGGGGTCACCCCCAACCTGGCCTCCCTGGCGGCGCACGGAGTGGTCTTCGATCGGGCGCGGGCGACCGCTCCCCTGACCCTGCCCTCCCACGCTTCCATGCTCACGGGGCTCTATCCCCTGCGCCACACCCTGCGCGACAACGGCCAAGCGGCCCTGCCGCAGGCGGCGGTCACCGTGGCCGAACGGGCGCGCGCCGCGGGTATGCGCACGGGGGCCTTCATCGCCGCCGGGGTACTGGCCGCCCCCTTCGGCCTGGACCAGGGTTTCGAGACCTACGAGGCCCCCGCTCCCGAGAATGCAAAGGGGGGCTTTCCGACCCGCTGGGCCGGACAGGTGACCGACCAGGCCCTCGCTTGGCTCGATGCACGCCAGGGGGAAGAGCCGTTCTTTCTGTGGGTGCACTACTTCGACGCCCATCGACCCTACAACCCACCCCCCCGCTTCGTGCGGCGCTTCCCCGGCCACCCCTATCTGGCCGAGGTGGCGACGATCGACTACCACATCGGAAGGCTGCTCGAGAAGATCGAAGCCGAGGCCGATGGCGAGCAAATCCTGATCCTCGCCGTCGCGGACCATGGGGAGGCCCAGGGGGCAAACGGGGAACTCTCCCACGGTCTGCTCCTGCACGACGCCACCCTGCGGGTCCCCCTGATCGTGCGCTACCCCGGCAATGCCCACGCCGGAGAGCGCCGCGACGAGCTCGTCAGCCTGGTCGACATCGCCCCCACGCTGATCCACTACATGGGCCTCCCCCCCTTGGAGGGGATCGACGGCCTCTGCCTGGGGGCAGAGCGTGATCCCGCATGGAAGCGCCAGGGGGTCTACGCCGAGGACTACATGGGCTACCTGAGTTTCGGCTGGGCTCCCCTGGTCGGCTGGGCCTGCGACGAGGGGCTCTATGTTCATGGGGCTGCACCGGCGATCATTCCCACCGGCGGGGGCGATGCCCTGCGACCCGCAGGAGATCTCCCCTGGATCGAGACGGCCCGCAGGCGAATCGCGGCCCTCGGCCGGGCTCGCAAACTCGAGCGGGAGGCCGACGACAGTCGTGACGTCGACCTCCAGAGCCTCGGCTACGCCGCGGGTTTCGAACGCGAGATCCCACCCC